>CAYOMO010000212.1:0-1505 GCA_964405065.1 uncultured Gammaproteobacteria bacterium | reverse complement strand
AAACATCCATCTTATTGGAAAACGCGATCAAAGGAACGCCGTATTTATCGGCTTGCCTCCAAACAGTTTCAGTCTGTGACTGAACACCTGAAGCTGAATCCAACACAATCACGCCCCCATCGAGTACTCGCAAAGATCGTTCAACTTCTACAGTAAAGTCAACGTGTCCTGGAGTATCAATCAAATTAATTCGAAATTCTTGATCTTGAAAAGGGCCAGTTTTAGGAGTCCAAAAAGTAGTTATAGCAGCTGAAACGATAGTAATACCACGTTCCTTTTCCTGCTCCATCCAGTCGGTAGTTGTAGTGCCATCATCGATGTCACCAATCTTATAAGTTCGACCTGTATAAAAAAGAATTCTCTCGGTTGTAGTAGTTTTACCTGCATCAATATGAGCAATAATACCAATATTGCGAATTCGATCTAAAGGAAAATCTCTTTTTGTTTTATTTTGGGTTGCCATATGTTTAAATTATAAAAAAATCCTCCTTAGAGGACTTATACGGGTATCTTAACCTATATTTAGCTTCAAGTCAATCACAAACTATATCAACTAGGCTGACTCAGCCATCTCTTCCCCAAGTTGGGATTTTAACTCAATAATAATTTTTTTAGTATTTCCAATTTGTGCTGATATAAATTCACCTTTTTCAGTTAACATCTGATACGCAGCATTTTCCCTTAAATCTCCTTCACGAGCCGCCTCACCTCGAGCCACCATAGTTACTTCATATTCTTTTTCCAGATCTGCAACTTTTTTTTGCCACATCTCTAATTTTTGTCTTAGTAATTTTTCATCAACCGATTGTTTCATAATTTTATTGTCGTAAATAGTAAAAACCCCCTCTTAAGGGGCTTTAGAAGCCTTTTAGGAAGGTAAATCTTACCGTTAAAAGAATTAAAAGTCAACTTGCCCATGCAATTTAATTCATTAATAGTTTACTTATTTAAATAATTTACAAATTATCGCAAGGCATGAGCGGATTACTATCTGAAATGAGCGAATGCCTTAATTTCGACGAAGGAGAAATCAAGGGTTTTGTGCTACAAAGTTACCATCTAAAGTGCGCAAAAGCCTTATTTGCGTCAGCCATTCTCAATGTGTCTTCTTTTTTGCGTACAGCTGCTCCTGCGCCATTTGCGGCATCCTGAATTTCAGCGGCTAATTTGGCAGCAAAAGTTTTATATTGGCTATTACCTCTTTTTCGAGCAGCATCTACCAACCATCGAATTGCCAGTGATTCTTTTCGATCTCCTCTTACTTCAACTGGCACCTGATAAGAAGCACCACCAACTCGTCGTGGTCGAACTTCCATTTTTGGAGAGATATTAGCCATCGCTGTATCAAATACAGTCATTGGGTTTTTACCAGATTTTTCAATCTCGGCCATAGCTTTATAAACCAGAGACTGAGCAATGGTTTTTTTACCATCCAACATAATTTTATTGATCAGCTTTGTCAAAACCCGACTGTTATAAATCGGATCTGGTAGAGCTATTCTTTT
>CAYOMO010000211.1:0-1522 GCA_964405065.1 uncultured Gammaproteobacteria bacterium | reverse complement strand
ATTTCAAGAGATTTGGAATCAGCATCCCGAGTGGCATGGTCTAAGCACGGGTGAAATGTCAAATTTAGGAGGATTGGCGGAATCATTTTATCTTAAATTAAGAAGATATTCTAACTCATTTATTAATCCAGTGACTAATCTTCCGGATTCTAACGCAGGGCATTCATTATTTGAAACATTTTTTCCAAAAAGACGAAAAGATTGGCTAGGGCTAGGACTTATTTCAGAAGAGGCATTTATAGATTATTTTAATTCTCATCCCGACTGGCAGGGAAGAACTCGAAAGCAGATGCAGGAATCGCGAGATGATGGGGCAAGTGGATTTATTCAGGCATATCGTGCTTTCTTAAGAGATAAATATAGAGATTCTGAAACGGGAAAAGTAGATAAAGAAAAAATGGAAGAAGCCTTGGATAGATTAATATTTCGTCAGAAAAACGAATGGACTAATTTTACGACTGAACAAGAATTTATCGATTACTATAACTCTCGATCTGATTGGCAGGGTAGAAGTAGGGTGGAAATGGATGATTCAGAAGACGGATCATATCCATTTATGGCTTATTTTCGTAAGTTTTTGAGAAATAAATTTAGAGACCCTAATACAGGAGAAGTTGATGTTACAAAAATGGAAGAAGCCTTGAGCAGGTTAATTCCTCGCACGAATAAAGATTATGTATTCGAAAATGGAAAGCGAATTGTATTCGATTCAAGGCCTGAGAGAATTATGGCACTCCTTCTATATAAATACGGTATGCTAAATAATCCTGTTGAAGGAGTAAATGTGCACCCTAGAATTAACAAAACAGCAAAATATTCGTTTGATTTCCTTGTTGGAGATGCATTCTTAGAATTTCATCCACTACATCGTAGGGAGATAAATGAAGGAATTGATCTCTCAAATTCAATGGACAGTAGATTAGCTCAGATTACAAAAGATGTTCACATTGGTAAACCTGTTTATCATATCTGGGAGATAGAGCAGCTTTATGACATCGTGATTGATCCATTACTTAATCCAAGCATTAGAGAGGGTCAAATTATCTCTGAAGAGCAGTTTCAGCGTGATCTTGAGGAAGTAGAAAGATTAGCTAGTGAGTATGATCGTTTGTCCAAGATAAGGCAGAGTATTACAGAAGATCAGCAAAATCTCCAGCAAGCAGCTTAATTCTGGTATAATTAGCCTCATGAAAGTAAAACCTGGTAAATACCAGCACTTTAAAGGAAATTTTTATGAAGTTATCGACGTGGTGCATCACAGCGAAACTCTTGAAGAGCTAGTTTTATATAAAGCTCTTTACGAAAATCCAGTAGGTGAGCTTTGGGTAAGACCGCTTGAAATGTTTATGGAAGAGGTGGAAGTCGATGGTAAAAAAATGCCAAGGTTTAAGTATATAGGAGAAAATATATGAATCTTAGTATCGGAGTAGTCAGAGTGGGAATCAACTTAATGATTTAGGCTCAATTGAAGCCGATTATCGGATACCATACGAGCTTATCATTGAGCTGCCAAAGCCAAGAT
>CAYOMO010000210.1:0-1525 GCA_964405065.1 uncultured Gammaproteobacteria bacterium | reverse complement strand
AAGATTTCCACATAATGCACAAGTTAATTTGCGAGGAAAATATAGTGCATTAAGCACTATCGAAAATCCATTATTAATTAAAATATCTAAAGCAGTCGTATGGTTTCTACTACCCAATGCATCAATAATCTCGTATGCTTCATTTAATGGAATATGTTTTGGATTACTGCCATGTTCCAATAAAAGAAACAACATTTTATCTAATGCATCATAAGAAAGATATCTACATGCAACTAAAAGTGGGTGTTCAACTTTATGTACATTATTTAAATTTGCACCAAGTGATATAAGATATTCAACTATATTAAAATTACAACATTGAATTGAATGTGTTAAATATGTGTAATGAATAGTCTTACGACTAGAACTTATAGTTAGACAAATGTCATCAATATGAAAGCCTTCATTAAGTTTGGATATGATATATTCTTTTGTAAGATTCATATTGCGAATGTATGGAGGTACGTACATACGGATGTATGAAGGTCTGAACATACGAATGTATGTCGGGTATGAAAGGATTATCGAAGGCTACAGAAGGCTATCAATGAATATTGAGACTACCGAAGGCTGGTCGAAAATGTTGTTTTAATTGTATGTTTAGTTATATAAAAATAAAAATCACTATTTAAATTTGCGCATCCACATAATAGACATATTGGTTTTTAATTTTTTTCTTATGCACAACATTTCCATTTGGATCTTCTTTTTGTTTATATATGCGAAACTCAAATGTGCCATTTTCAACATAGTTTCGAGATCCTTCTTTTTGATATACTCGTCGGGGAAATTCAAATGCATATTTTTTGATTTTTGCAATTTCAGCATCCGTTAATGATTTAGGGGTTCGAAATGGATTTATTTTTGCAGAATACAAAATTTCCGATCGAAGATAATTTCCTATGCCAGAAATATTTTTTTGATCGGAAAGTACTTCGACAATTGCTTTGTTTATGTTTCGCTTAAGAAATATAATTTTTTTAAACTCATCAAGGCTGATATCGTCTCGCAGCACGTCCGGACCAAGTTTATCAATAAGTTCGTCCATTTCAGATGAATATACAAATCGGATAATACCATATGCAATTGTGTCTTCGTAACATAAAAATGTTTCTTTTGATCCATGTTTAAAAGTTAGAATTGCTTTTGGTTTACCATAATTATAGACATTATCTTTATCAGCAATGTACCATCGACCAGATAATCCAAGATTGGATACAAGAAACATATCATCATTCCGATTGCAAAATTTAACATATATCATTTTTCCTTTACAATCGGCATATTCAAGTTTCATTGGAAGACATAATTTAAATTTTTTAAAATTTTCTGGAGGAGTTTCAGAATATCGACCAGATACAAATGAAATGTCAATAAGAACTTTATTGCGAAGGGTATCAATTAAATCTGCTGTAATAGAACACTCTGGTCCTTCTGGCATCTTATCCCTTTCTTTGTAATGCGGATATTTTATATTTTATCGACAATGTATATTTTTATTTGATAAACACAAATAATGTAAATT
>CAYOMO010000209.1:0-1531 GCA_964405065.1 uncultured Gammaproteobacteria bacterium | reverse complement strand
GCCAAGACAAGCTCACTTACAAGTGGTTCGGCGACTGATTCACCAATTCCTCCAAGCAGTAGTCGACGTCTCAAAATTAGTTCAATCGCGGCTATAAGAATGACATCATCCTCCCGCTAGTCCATAGCGTTACGGATTTTTTCATACCAGGTTGCAACTTCGGAGACAACTGGATTGACTGATACTTTGGTTTCCGAGGAGGTGAGAACTTCTTTATCAAATTGGCTGATCAGATACTGTGAAAATTTATTTAAATGTCTTAAAGGATTCATCTTCTCATTATATAAAATCAAGGCTGATAATCCTAGAGTATGATAGATGAAGAGTTAATTAGTTAATTAGTTAATCGGTTAATTGGGTGGTTGGATGGTGAACCCATATAAATTCATAATTCATAATTCATATTACCTTTTAAAGTGCTATGATGGATTAGCATTTATGAAACTAAACAAACGTGATTTAAAAATGATATTATCTGGGTTTTTACTGGGTGTGATTGCTCTTTTTATCTTTTTGAAACTGTTTGAATCTTCGGTTGAGGTAGAGCCGGTCGATATATCAGTAGATGAATGGGAGGATAGTTCTTTGGAAACTTTACCAACGACAGATAGTACGACTAGTGGAATAGACAAAGCCGATACGCAGTGGTATTAATATTGACAAGGAATTAGCACTCTAGTATCATAAGTGCTAGTTATTAATCTATGGCTATTGCACGGAATCTAACTATCAAAACTCAACAAGCGCTTGAACACTCGCAGCAAATTGCTCAAGAGCAATCTCAGTCTGAACTATCTCCACTGCATCTTTTATTGGCTTTAATTTCTCAGACAGATTCAATAGTAGTACCAGCTTTGCAGTCTTTAAAGGTTGATATAGCAGCCTTTAAATCTGAAATAAATCTGAAAATCCAGCAACTGCCAAAAGTATCTGGAGATATTCAACCTTATGCTTCCAAAGAGCTGTTGCAAGTATTCGATAAAGCAGCTGATGAAGCTCGAAATTTTGGAGACAGTTTTATTTCGACTGAACATCTTTTGCTCGGACTGATTCAGGTAGCGGGAAGTGCGCAGAAGCTGCTGATTGATCTAGGTATTGATTATCCAAAACTAAAAAAAACTTTAGATACCTTGCGAGGCCCACATCAGGTGAATGATGACAATCCGGAAGGCAAATATCAGGCATTAGAAAAATATTCTCAGGATCTGACAAAACAAGCCAGAGACGGTAAGCTGGATCCGGTAATTGGTCGTGATGAGGAGATTCGACGGGTGATGCAGGTACTTTCAAGGCGAAGTAAAAATAATCCGGTTTTGATCGGAGAACCTGGAGTAGGTAAAACGGCGATTGTAGAAGGCTTGGCGCAGCGAATTGTAGCTGGTGATGTACCAGATACTTTAAAAGGGAAAAAAATAGTGGCATTGGATTTGGGATCCATGTTAGCTGGAGCAAAATTTCGAGGTGAATTTGAAGAGCGTTTGAAAGCTGTTTTAAAAGAAATTACTACTAGTGGCAATGTGATTACTTTTAT
>CAYOMO010000208.1:0-1543 GCA_964405065.1 uncultured Gammaproteobacteria bacterium | reverse complement strand
GCAAGAGATTGCCGGACGCGATCCTAAATATAATGCCACAAAGTTAATCGATCTTTTGAACGGCGAAAAATCGGCTTATCACGACATTGTGGTTATGAACGCAGCCTTCGCTTTAAAAATGGCGCAACGAGTTGATAAAATTGCAGATGGAGTTGAACTAGCGAAATCAACAATCGCCTGCGGAAAAGCCGCAGAAGTTTTGCATAAACTTCGCAACTAATTTGGCTTTCGTTATTTTCGTTAACGCATACTCCAATAATTAGAATTTGACGTTATCCACCAAGTTGAAGCTGTAGTGGATGAAGACATTAAAAAGTTTTCTTCATCGAAAAGGATAAAATCAATTTGAGGAGGAAGAGAGTTTCTTAAAAAAGGGAGCATTACCATTTTTGTTAAATCAGATGCCAGATCGATTCAAGAGTTTCACCAAGAGAAATATTAGTCATCATGTTCCTTATCTGAGTTCTCTAGCTTGCTATCTGTTATTAGCTAATTGTGTAGCAACCACCGTAACTGTTCCGTTTTGTAGAGATGTAGTTTCTGATGAATTCTTAATAGTTGGAGCATTGATAGGTTGAGCTTCAATAGCTGGAGCTAACTTTTCTTCGAGCTTATTAACAAAACTACTAAAAACATTATCAAATGTTTTGCTCAAAGCTAAATACTGGAGAGTTTTTGGAGAATTCTTATCATTATCAATCGAAGCATTTTTTAATCTAAAAACAAAACCATCGTTCTCATTAAGATGATCAACTAATTCTCTTTTTATCAATTCCGCTGATTTCGACCTTTTTTCAGATTGGCTTAAAAACAACTCTATTTCTTCACGACTTAAATCCAAATTAAACAACTCTTCTGCATCAGAAACGTTCTTTTGCTGAATAATCGCCATAGTAAAATTAACCAGATGTTCAGCTACTTTTTTGTGAATTTGTGCAAATCTATCCCTAATGTCTAATGCTTCAGCTCCGATATTGCCATAAGAAACATTAAGAGAAGTTAATGTTATATTGTTAACTAATGCTGCAGCTCCAGCATCTCCGATATTGTTATAAGAAACATTAAGAGAAGTTAATGTTTGGTTACTTGCTAATGCTGCAGCTCCAACAGCCCAGATATTGTTACTAGAAACATCAAGTTCAGTTACCTTATTATTATTTTTAAGAGCATCGGCAATTAGAATGGCATCTTGATCAGTGAGTCCAAAACTACTAAGCGACAAAGTAGTTAAACTCGGGTCATTATTTCTAACTCTTGTTATCAATTGGTTAAATTCTTCAAGGCGATCTGGATTCATGAGATAATCAAATTAAAATTAATAAAGCCCAGCGTTGATACAACTACACTGATTACATGCTTTAAAAAGCTTTAACAAATTTTCTTTTTCACCTTCAAAAAAAAAGTGCAAATACCACCAATTCAGAGTTTGAGTAAATGTTAAATCAATGATTTTTGTTAAATCCAATGCCAGATCGATTCAAGAGTTTAACCAAGAGAAATATTAGTCATCATGTTCCTTATCTGAGTTCTCTAGCTTGCTATC
>CAYOMO010000207.1:0-1548 GCA_964405065.1 uncultured Gammaproteobacteria bacterium | reverse complement strand
CAAGAACGAGAATCCGCTCATACTACCGCCGGGCGGCGGGGAGGTCACCGCGAATGCTGAAAATATGCCCGAGTCTGTTGGTGGCGTCGAGGTCGTCGGGGAGCGCGGCGAGGATGATGTCGAGCGACTGCTTCGCCTGGTCGATGTTGCCCACGAGATAGGCCCACTCCGCGATCTGGCGGTGGGTTTCGATCGTGACGGCCTGTGGCTCTTTCACGTCGGCGAGGAGCGCGTCCACGATGGCCTGCCCGCCCTTGGCTCGGATTTCTTCGGTGATGTTGGGCGTCCGTGACACGGCCACGACGGCGGCGGCGGCACGCTCGGCGGACTCACGGGCGCTGCGCTCGGCGGCGAGTTGGCTGGAGTATTTTTGTTCAATCTCGGCGGTGACGCGGCGGCGGAGTTCGTCCTCGGAAATCTTTTCGCGACGGGCGTGTTCGAGGAGTTCCGCGAGCGCTTGACCATTCTCTTGCTGAGCGGCTTTTACGGCGCCGAGTGTGGCATTCGCGGCGTCCACCCCCGCCTGAAGCCGGGTCAGTCGCTCACGCAGTTCGGTGTGCAGTTCCGCAAATGAATCCCTGAGTTCTTTGACGTCCGTCGGAAGGCTTTTGAGGTGGACTTTTAACTGGTCAAAGTTCTCCGCGAGGAAGTCGCCGAGGTAGATCGCGAGAGTCTCGTTCCGGGCGAGCGCGTCGAGGATTTCGGTGTCTGCGCCGGGCTGGCGGGCGGCCTGTATCAATGCCTTGATCTCGGCGAGGCGCTTGCGGGTTTTTTTCGCGGAGAACTCTTGCTCGATGCCGAGGTCGAGCAGTTCCTGGCGGGAATCCTCGACGTTGTCGTCGATGGCTTTGAGCGCCCGGGCGAGCCGCTTTTCTTCGGTAGCTTCGTGCTTGTTGTTGTAGAGGGAGAGGCCGAGGAAGGCCGCGACGAAGCCGACGCCGAGGGCGATGGGGAGGACGGCGGGGGCGGCGGCGGTGGTGATGGCGGCGGCCGCGATGGGGGCGGCTTTCTCGGGGGCGATGAGTTCCCAGACGGCGCTGGTGGCGATGCCGCCGACAAGTGCCTTGATGCAGGCGACGGGCCTGATGGCCATGACCCGGCTCCAACCGGACGCCCCGCCCGGGTCGTGGCCCCGGCGCGAATCGTTCGCAAGGCCACGATTGTCGCGGCGGGGACGGTGGGGTCAATCGGAAAGTGAGGCCCCCTCCCGGCCTCCCCCCGGCTTACCGGGGGGGGAGGTAGAAGCGGAGAGCCGGCTCTGAAGGGGCCGGGGTGGGGGGAAGTCGAGTTTTTATGCTGGGCCCTGTTTCGCTCGGGCCCTAGGCCCCTCTGCTAACCCCGAACCCCTGTCCCCTAACCCCTGCTCACAACGCATCCGGCCCTGAAGGGACCGGCTTGGGGGGCGTCACACGGTTTCAAATCCGAGGGTGGATTGGGCGCGTTTCACTTCTTCGAGGATGTCTTCGTCGCTGACGAAGGGCTTGTAGACGAGCCGGACGCGGAGGGTGTATTCGGTGTTGATGCGGTATTCGTCGGCGGGGATGAGGT
>CAYOMO010000206.1:0-1555 GCA_964405065.1 uncultured Gammaproteobacteria bacterium | reverse complement strand
AGCAGGAGCCTTTTAAGCTCTTGGTCCAGGGTTCGATCCCCTGCCGGCTCACAAACTAAACGTTTAGTTTTATAACTGCCCCAAAATATGCAAGACTTTTTATTTTGGTGGTCTGTTATTTCAACCGCTTTATCCGTAATTTTTCTTGGAGTCTCCATTTGGCAAATCGTTGATGGCCGTAAACAAAAAGAACGAAGTAATGCGCAAGTTAAAATTTGGATGCAAGATGCGAATGGTATTGTTCAAGGATTATCAAGAATAATACAGATAAAATATTCGACAGTAGAGGATATAAAAAACTCAGCATACGTTTTACATGCAAGTGCATTTGCACTTTATCAATCGCTGTTCGAGGAAAGAGCAGTAACAGAAGATGAATACAAACAACAACAAAAAGAATTTATGGAACAACTTAAAAAGCAACAAGAAGATTCGCAAGGAATCCATCCAAAAGAGACTGAGCAAGTCCAATCTAAACCCAAAGGAAGACGAACTACTAGATAAGCTTGCAGTTATCCTGTTTGATATGGCAGAAAAAGAGCTTCAAGAAGAGGATATGTTAAATTCCTCCAAAACTTCAAAAACTTCCAAGAAGTAGTCCCAAATCCGTTCTAAAGTCTGAACCGTCGGCTCACAAATTTGTAGAAATACTTTTAACTTAAAGGAATTAGCACGTGCCTTCGATGATACTCAGTCCCGCGAATGTTCGTACCAATTCCTAAAACTATTTTTGTGCCACCAATTTCGCCAAGTACTCCTAAAGTCAGAACTGTTCCATAATCAGGAATATCTAGCTGCCAATTAATGAAATCTTTACCCAAATATTGGTCTGTTAACTCTCTAATTTGCTCCAGAGTGAGAGTGGTGTCGATGTCTATTTGAAAATGAGGTTTCCAAAAATCTAAATCTTCATCCCTAGAGTTAAGTACTATTTCTGCAAGAGGTTCTTCCCAATTATCAGTATTGTCTAGAAAGTACCATTTTTCTTTTGGATCAGTAGATGTTTCTTCATACAGAGGAATACCTGAATTCTCTGCCAATCTCTGTATTCCTGTAGATTCTTGCTCAATATCATCAGCAAAATAACTTACTCCGACATGGTTCAGTCTAATCAACTTTCCAGAAATTCCAGTTAAAAATGTTCCTAATCTTTGACTCAAGTTAGTCATTTCAGATGAAGTTGACGAAGTCACAACCCTATCCTGAAAGCTTTCTCCAGCTATTAAGATGTCAGATAGAGTTACATTTACTAGCGCAGTTCCATTGTTAATTACTTTTATTGCGCGGCCTTCATTAACCAGAGGAGAGTTTCCATTAACTTCCCTGAGCGCATCATTGACGCTTCTTAAAGCGTCAATTAAAGCTTTATTAAAAGGAACTTCTGATGTTTCTGCTGTCTCTCTAATCTCTGTCATGGAATGATTATACTCTTTCATAGGCTTAACGATGTAGACTAAGCAAAATTTATCATCCGGTCGAGTAAATTTGCTACAATTTATAAATGGAAAAGTTTAACAGGGCAAGCTTAATACGTGAAGAATTTAGATCTGTACTT
>CAYOMO010000205.1:972-1559 GCA_964405065.1 uncultured Gammaproteobacteria bacterium | reverse complement strand
AGCTCGTCGAAGGAGAAAATTGCGTCTTTTGGCATGCGCGGCACAAACCGTTCAAGGCAGATCTTGGTGGGATCGAAGAGGTCCAGATCCGAGCGCCAGGCTGATCACCAGATGCTGATTCTCCGAAGAACTTCGTCACCGTGCTCTTTACATCGCCCGTAATGCAGCGAAAGAGTATTCGAAGAACATTCGCCGAATCAGCGATTCAATGTTCGTATTCGAATAAGCATCCGACCAATCTTCTTCGTAGACCGCGCACTGCTGAGTGCCCCGCCGCTTGGGCCTCTTCCATCGTCGATTCGTGTGAGCAGCCAGCTCTACGGTTTCTTAATCCATCGGTCTCTCATGGATTGGAGCGCAGAGTGACCGGCGTACCGTTAGTTATCCGCCGCATCATTAACGGAAATTCAAAATATCGGTCGCCATCGCGATCACGCGCGATCTTGAACGGAAGCGCTGAGCCTGAAAGCTCGACGACTTTTTCGCGAAGATTTTGTCCTCGTCGATCGGGCTCGGCAGCTATCTGACCGAATATCTTCGCAACCAGAAACGCGTTGTATGCAAACGCGATCTGGCTATTATCCCCG
>CAYOMO010000205.1:0-962 GCA_964405065.1 uncultured Gammaproteobacteria bacterium | reverse complement strand
ACATTTGGGTATACCGCGCCCTCCATCTCGCCTGCGGAGGCCTCGATCTCTGCCCGACTTTCAAAGACGTCTGTCCCAAACGTCGGAATCGTCACGTGCCGAGCCGCGAGCTGTCGATAGAACGCAGATACTTGGCCTGATAAGAGATACACTCCTAAACAGTCGATCTCAGTCAGGCTCTTCTGAGTGATATCAGCCGCTAGTTTGAAATCACTCTGCCCGGGTAGCGATGAATAGATGATTCTGAGTTTTTCTTCTGCGCGAAGCTGGTCTCTGAGAGCGTCTACTAGCGCATTCAAAAATGGATCTTCTGTCGTTACAATTCCGATTCGGCGAAATCCCCTCTGACGAAAGTAGGCGAGAAGCGTCTCGGCATATTGGTCGGGGTGATTGATCGACCGAATGAGGTACGAATTGTTCTTCGCGGGTGTCGCATCAACGGACATCGCAATGACCGGAGTCTGTTCGCGCTGAGCGAGGGGTGCGATGGGATAGAGCGGTGCCTCTCCCCAGCTGTAGATTGCATGAACGTGATCCACCCTGACCAACTTCTCGAAGGCACGAAGTGCTTCCGACGCCGAGTACCGATTATCCTCGAAGATAAATTCCACTCTATTCCCGAGCTCAGGCTGCTCGTGGAGCGCCAAGGTGATCCCATTTCTCACCGCGCTCCCATATACGGCGAGGTCGCGGGTAAGTGGTGCACTTACCCCAATTCGAAGCGGGTCCGCTACCACGCTCGATATGCCGAGTAGGATCGCCAATGCAGAAACAAGATATCTGGGGAATCCGGTTGCCATTCGACCAATTGTACCGATCTGTCACTACTAAACTATGGCGCACGGCGAGGTTTTATATAACCAATTGATAATAATGATTGATTAGAGACATAATGTGTCAATGCAGATTGACAACAAGACCGAGCGATTACTCAAAGAGTGCGGATTCGAGGGAACACCAGC
>CAYOMO010000204.1:0-1568 GCA_964405065.1 uncultured Gammaproteobacteria bacterium | reverse complement strand
GACTAATGGGATTACCTCAGTTTAAAACTTCCTTTCTTTGGCACAAAAATTTCAGTATGGTGTTTCTTTTCAATTCTCACATTGTCATCTGGACTAATCCATTGAGCGGAATTATATCGTGCATATTTCAAATTTAAACGCTTCAAAACTTCCGCCCCTTGAGAAGTCACAACTAAGCCTTGTTCTGGAACATCTTTTACAAATCCTGATTTTTTTGTTTCGGTTATAAAATTTACTATTTGACTATAATCAAAGCCCTTTTTTAATAATTCATCCAAAACTCCATTACCTTTTACAATTTGAAGGAATAGTATCAAGGCTTTCTCATTCATGGCGGTAAAAGGGAGCGCCTATTTTTTTATCAGAAGCAATTTTTTTATGTCTCCAGAAAATCGGGAATGTATTGTCAGGTGTCCTAAGCATAGTCACGAGAGCTTCTGAGCCTTTGTATCCAAACTTATAGACCTCTTCGATCTCTAGCCAAGCTTCAATATTCTGCATATGCTTCACGTGAGAACTTCTCTGCGGCTCACAAAAAGTATCCGAGATGCCCCGTTTCAATATTTTATTAACTACAACATTCCACCCCTGTGCTCGGACAGTGTTGACACCTTGCTCTAACGCAACCAATGCAATCACAAACACACGATTTTTCGGCACTCTATTAAACTGCGCAAGACAAGATAAAGAGGTTTCCCCTGTGCCCATAAAATCATCAACAAGAAAAACACACGAATCCGAATCATTAATCAATCGATACATGTAATGTTTATACTTATAAGCAACATTTACATCTTTGTTCATTAAAGCGGGATGCGCTAGGCAATCGTGCTCCTGAAATAATCCAGCAACAAAATGACCACTCTTGAAGTTATTCCGATCCTTTTCTGCAATCAATGGCATCACCCATATCTTTGAAAAGATCCCTATTTGTTTCAAATCGATCATATGGAGTGTTTCATTTAATAAACGCGTATAATCTGCCGCACCAAAACGAGTATAATTAAAAGAAAGCTGAAACAGAACACCCCTTTCCTCAGTGCTCAGATAGCTTAAAAGGTCACAAAACTTATTAAACGGGCTCGCCTTATTTTCAGGATCCCTATCATTAATCCAACCTTTCTCTTTGAAGAGCTTGTCCCAACTATTGACTTCTTCGACATTCAAAGTGTTTTTTATCTTATTCATAAAATCAAACTTGAGCAATTCTTGAAAATGAAACTTAGAGTTGGCTTTTAGAGGCAGACATGCTTAAAAAAACTAAACCACTCCTTTTAAATCTTGGTCGTTTATTACCTTTGTTTTAAAACTGGCATTTCATTCCAAAACTTTCCGTCTAAGACTCTGCCCGCTTTTTTCTTACCAACCCGTACTCCTTCTTTATTAAACGAGCCCCACTGTTTAAAAAAGAAAGGTACTTTGTATTTCCGGCATTGTTTCTTTATCTCACGAGCCCAATCAGTATCCATAGGTCTTGCACCATGGCCGCTCTCACCTCCTACAATTACCCAATGGATCCCTTTTAGTTTTTCTTTTGTCAGCTTAATAGGTCCGAGCAACGGCTCTAT
>CAYOMO010000203.1:0-1575 GCA_964405065.1 uncultured Gammaproteobacteria bacterium | reverse complement strand
CGCAGTCGGCATTGTATTCGTCATCGCATAAAGCCGGATCTTTAGGATCTACCGGCACAGGGGAGGCGATCACTACACCGCCAATAGTTGTTCCACTTGGCGCCGGAGCCGTCCCCGTCAACCTGCCTCCAAATGACTGAGTAGCTATCAGAATCAGTACCCCAGCCAGGAAAATACCAGAAATCGCCAGGAATACCAAAGGAGCCACACCGAGTTGATTCAGAGGAGAGACTCGTGACACCAGATAAGCAAAACGAGGATTACTTCGTGTTGCGTGTTGCATATTGCGTTTTGCGTTCTTTCTTTTCATAGGCAGTTAAGTGAATTATGAATTACGAAATTTGAATTATGAATAGTTAGGCTCTTTTTCATAATTCGTAATTCTTATTTCATAATTTTTATTACTTACTTTAGATCCAGCTTTTCCATCAGTTTTGCTAGATTTGCAGCTGGTGGTAAATTGGCAATGTTGAGTTCTGGTCTGGCCAGATCTTGCGGAGTAAGTTTCACATAGTGTCCATTGGAAGCTCTGACTCGGAGTTTTCTTTTGGGATCGCCATCATTGCATAAATAAACAGTTGAAGGCTCAGTTAGCCCAGTTTCTTTTGGATTATTTGGATCAGGTGAGAAATTGGGCTTGGCTATCCCACGGGCTAGAAGTGGTGGATTTACCCCAAGGTCGGCTTTGACACAGATATTCTTTTTGCCATTTAGGAGCTCTTGATACTTCATCAGACGATAAAAATTGCGAACTTTTTTATAATGAGTAGTGATATTTCGATCACAGTCTTTGCGTTGTTGACTAGTCTGCTGTTCTAGATTTACTCTACATCGATCACCTTCCACCACTCCAACTTCTATCTGCATCAGATACATGTCATAAAGTTTTTTTGCTTCTGGATAGTTTCCCAGCCAAGCAAATCTGTTGGAACTAGCTTGGTATTCTTTTAAAGCATTGAGTCTTTTTTGAGTGTTACTTAGGCTCTGGGTTGATGGGGATTGAGCGTAAATGTGAGATGAAAAGAGCAAATAGGCAATAAAGGCCAGTACGCCGATAAATGTCCAGTAAGTCAGAGTAGGAGAGATAATTTTTTGCTTCATAAGTTAGTATCTAGAGTCTAGTAGTTGGTACCTAGTATTATTATATAGAAAAGACAGTGAAGAATACAGTCAGAATTCTCAACTATATACCAGATACTATCTACTATATACCAATTTACGGGCGGCCATCATCCTGCCAGCCGAAAATTAACTTTTCAGAGGGGGGATCAGTATCTTCAAAATCGGTTCCTTCATCCTGGTCATAACAGTCAAAAGCTGTATTGCTACCGATACATTTATTTCCAGTTGCATTTGGTGGGATCTCTCTGCCAGATTCAGTGTAACGCTGAGCAAACTGGCCAATCTCCCAGCCGACAATTAATAAAAGGACCACTAATATAAGCACCATCATTGAAGAAACACCGGCCTGGCTCCGCCAGGAATTTACAATTTTCAATTTCAAATTTTCAAAAAAATAGCCACGAGAGATCTTCATAGGTAGATAATTAAATTATGAATGATGAATCATGAAAA
>CAYOMO010000202.1:0-1603 GCA_964405065.1 uncultured Gammaproteobacteria bacterium | reverse complement strand
GCCCTGGCTACTGGGATACTGACTTACAATGGCACGACGGCCCTTTTAATCCACAAGGCTGGATGGTTGAAAATCTCACTGCACGTTTATAAAAAGGATAAGCACAAAATCACCTGTCCTGCCCTCCCGGCCTTTAAAAGAATGACACATGAGAAGGGTGCAATTCAAAATGTCGCTGTTTATAAAAGAAAATGTACCTTTGGTTAAGGACAAAAATAAAAAAAGAAGCCATTATGACCAAAGAAGAATACTTAGCCTTAGCGGCCTCGCGGTGGCCTGAATTGGAAGCCTTAGACCAAGAGAAGGATTTTTACGAGTATGAGAAGCGTTTTGAGCAGATCATGATTGATTTGAGCAGGTCGGTTTTGGAAGGCAAAATCAGTGATACAGGAAAAGACCGTCGAAAAAAAACAAAATCAGGACTCGATTCGGAGTTGTCGAAATAAGCAAGAAGCATTCCTTTAGTGCGCCTGTGTTAGGCCAGCGGACGAGCCCGTTTTTGCAAGAGAAGTTGGCTGAACTTGGGTGCAATGAAGTATTTAGCGACGTTCCAGATCGAATATCTTCCTTGTTGGGTATAGAAGTAAATGAAAGTCAGGTATATCGGACATGCCAGAATGTGGCAGAAAGTTTGGATGAAGATGAGTTAAGCGAGCCGTCAGAAGCATTATCAGAAACGGAATCCAAGGAAAGCGAACAGGTGTATGCAATGGTTGACGGGTCAATGCTTTTTACAGATGATGGTTGGCAGGAGACGAAGGTTGGCAGGGTATTCCAAGCGTCGCATTATATTGAAAAAGAGGAACATAGATGGAAAATTCAAGCCTCGCAATACATCGCCAAGCGAGGCTACTACGGTGAATTTACAACAGATTTTGAGCGAATGTTGCCGCCATCAAGTGCCTGCAAAAAGATATTTGTAACCGATGGCGCCACCTGGATCGGTCAGTGGATTGCCCGTCAATATGAAGGCGCTGTACATATCATTGATTTTTTTCACGTTTGTGAAAAACTTGCATCTGTGGCCCCCAAAAACGACAGCAATTGGTTGGCCAAACAAAAAGAAGCCATGTTGAATAGCGAGGTTGAAAATGTTTTGGTGGCGGTAAAGGCTTTGCCGGGACAGGGCGATATAATCCAGACTCTGATCGCTTACCTTGAAAATCACAAACATCAAATGGACTATCGATACTATCGAGCGCAAGGTTGGATGATTGGAAGTGGCGCAATTGAATCAACCCATCGAACACTTTTGCAGGTGAGGATGAAAAGAAGCGGACAGCGCTGGGCCAATCACGGGTGCGATAAGATGATAAAACTAAGAGTGGCTTACAAAAATGGCAGAGGCGACCTCATCCGAAACCTGTTGAAAAACGCCGCGTGATGCGACATTTTGAATTACACCCCATGAGAATCTTTTTCTATAAACCAAAAATGTTAAGTACAGAAACCTAATCGCGGGCACATTCATACTCAGAGAAATGACGGTCTGAATACTTCATAGTCCTGGAGTTAGGTCAAATTGCGTCTCTTATTGCATAAGCGTCATCATAGCATCAACTCTAATCTTTAATTTTAAAGATCACATGAAAACTATTTTCCA
>CAYOMO010000201.1:0-1627 GCA_964405065.1 uncultured Gammaproteobacteria bacterium | reverse complement strand
TTTGAAAGTGAGACTGATGCATCTTCATTTATTCCATTGAATTGGTTTGGAAAAGAAATTACCGGTACTCCTTTAGCTCAGGATGGTTATTTACTTAAGTTAAGTAAAGAAGAATTCACAAAATTATTATCATCAAAAATCGTAACATAGCCCACTAGTTCCAAAAGTTCAAAGAATAGATTGGTGAGGGGTGTTACTTAGCAACTTGTATAAAGTTTTCCAAGTGTTATGATTTATGTATGAAGCTTGCTGCAGTTGGGATTTTAATTTTATTGGGTATATATTGGCTAGTAGATCATTATCCTCCAATGCCTCTGAGTCATGAATATTTTGGACTCTACAATCATACAATTCATCGTTTGATGGGACTCTTCTTCTTTGTGGCAGCCGGAATAGTGTACTGGAAATGGCAGCCTAAAAAAAGTTAATACTTACTCTTTTTTACTTTCACCATTATGAAATGGAGCTTTAATCACTTCAGGAAATTTATTGGCGAGCTCCTGAGCTAAAGATGGCTTAGCTCGATTGATCTGTTCTAATATTGAACGTTCAATATAGTTGGTATCTATCCGTCGCAACATCTCTTCCAGCTCCTCATCCCGCTTTTTAATTCCGAGTTCCTGTCTTATTTCAGCCAGTACTTCCAGTACTTTGGTAATCTCCTCTTCAGCAATTAAATTAACCCGCAGGTGTACCTCTTCTCTGATCGAACTAATATAAGACGATCTGTTTTGAGATACCAAGACAAATATTGACAAAAATATTGCCTCCAAAGACACTGCCATGGTTAACAATCCGTAAGGAAAAGGATCAAATGCTGGCAAATCTGGAATAATACCAGCATTCAAGATAATCCAAGCTATAAAAAACAGTGCATTCAGAAATAAAAAGGTCGTTGATCCAAAAGCCTCGGTTAAATCATCAGCTACCTGGGTCAAAAATGAGCGGGATTTTAAAGATTTGGCTTCAAAAGATTTAAAAAACTGGCGTCGTCTTTCCGAACTATTGTGGTGATCAGCCTGTTGGGCTTTGATATCTTCCCCCATATAACTTAAGTGTATGCCTCAGTTTGGTGAATGTAAAGTAAGAGCTTATCGCTTGATCAGCTTGGCGCTAAAGGAGATTTGCATCATATTGCCTTCATCATCTTCTATCTCAGTCAGTCCAGACAGGCGGCTGTATTCAGATAAATAATCAGAAAGCGATCCAGAATTTTCTTTCATTTCAATTTTGATATCTTTAATCTTTTTATCAAGATCAGCAGCTTGTGGCTGTTTTAATACCTGAGCTTTAGTCGCTGTCTTTGTTTTAGCCGCTTCATTGGCAGCATTTAAATGCTCCTGGTAAGTCGGGTCATTGCCTAAGATATCATCCAGCATCTCTTTTTGTTTGGTCAGCTCTTCCTGCAGCTTTCTTAAGGAAGCCAAATGATTTTTTATTAGTCCTTCCATATTCAAAAGCACTTCAGATTGGCTTTGAACTGGAACTGCTGTAGTAACTTCAGATGTCGTCTCAGGTGTTGTATCGTCCATGGAAAATTACTATAGTGAAGTCAGTGACAAGAGTCAAGAGTTAAGAAGCTTGCACGATCTTTTGCGCGATTATTGCGCTATTTGTGGTATAATTA
>CAYOMO010000200.1:0-1627 GCA_964405065.1 uncultured Gammaproteobacteria bacterium | reverse complement strand
TAAGTGAAATCTGGGCATCCCCTGTGCCTGGTGGCATGTCGATTATATAATAATCAACAGCTCCCCAATTAACGTCATTAAACATCTGTTTCATCGCCGTATGAAACATCGGTCCACGCCAGATAACAGCTTCATCTGGATTAGGTAAGAACATTCCGATTGAGATAAATTTTATACCGTGCTTTTCAGGAGCGATTAATCTCTCCTCATGATCGACCTGCACTTCGCCCTTACCGAGAAGTGTTGGGATACTTGGCCCATAGAAGTCACAATCAATTAACGCGACCTTCGCGCCTTGTTTGGCAATTGACAATGCTAGATTTACAGCAACAGTTGATTTACCAACTCCACCTTTGCCTGAAACAACAGCTACAATCTTGCTCATTTGATTTTTATTCCTTAGTTCATGCCAAAAACGCTCGGCTCTATCCAAGTATCGTAACCGTCTATGCTAATGTCAAGTTGAGGTGGATTCCCAGAAATCCGCTATCGCAGGTACAAAAACTGGCCATTCATGGGATTCTGGCACATTGATAATCTTAAGTTTCACAGGATCGTACTCATCTTCACTTTCGTCTTCTCTTTCTACTTGCTCACTAATCAAACTTCTCCTTGATCTCTGCGATACTTCTGAGTCGAATTCAAAACAGATTCCACCACATACGGACCTTAAATCATCCTCCATTGAACACAACCTAGCCCTAAGTTTATTAGGGATCTCTGAATCTAATGTTAAGGCATTAATGCTGTCGCAGAGAATATTATTAGCTTGAGCTATACGTAATAAATCATCAGGATTTTCTCCAATAAGTATCTCGAGTCTTAAAAAGTCATCCGTTAACAACCCCAAGAGTGGATTTTTATTTTTACTTAACTCGCCTTGAATATTGGACAAGATCCCAACTAGAGAACTTAAATGCATCGCAACTACAAGCACTCTATCCTGAAGATTTCCGTTCAACTTAGATAACTTTGGATCGATCAAGGAACTAACATTGTCTCGTTCGTCCCCGTAATAATGACCATAATAAATACCTTCAACCCTAACTCCAAGTAAGGTATTTGGTCTAATGACTTGAACCTGTTTCTCTTTTATGCAGGAACTCTCTTCAATCCCAGATCTTAGTTCATCTACAACTGCGACTCTAAGTACCAATCTCGTAGTTTGCTCATCTTGTTCAAGGCATGACTTAATACCTTCCAACATAGAAGCGTCGGATTCTTTGGCAGCATCAAATAAAGCTTGAAAGACTTTTTCAACCGAACTTCGGTGTATTTCAACACCATTTGCTGCATCCCCAACCTCTATACTTTCTTGTACTCCATCTATTACTTGTGAAAATTCATAGTAACTTAAAAGTTGAAAGATTGCCCTAGTGTAGGATGCCAAACAGGACCAATAGCATTCTATGCTTTCATGACTTAATGAGAAATCTGATGGATCCTTACTTATTTGGAATTTAGGATGGACTTCATTTTCTTCAGGTGTCATCGAGATACCGCTTTCGATGAATTAATATTGAGGTTTTAGGTTATAGTGAGATCTACCTATAAGCAAGATAAGTTAAGTGCTTGTTTCAGGGATAAACGTAAGAATTCAGGAATTAAAATTGATTTACCTACATTT
>CAYOMO010000199.1:0-1648 GCA_964405065.1 uncultured Gammaproteobacteria bacterium | reverse complement strand
CAATAGAGTTATTTGCTATTGGTGGAATCGCCTCAGCGATCGGAATAATCGTAGGGATCCTCATGCGAGACTATCAGTAAGGTCACGAGGTGTGAAATCTTATTAGATATAACAAGATCAATAAATATGAAACAAAATTTGCTGCCAATCCAGTTGAAAAACTCACTATAACCATCTTCTTTGCTACATGTGTTTTTGAATAAAAATACTTTAACATCAATAAGCCAATAACTAACTCAGTTAAAGAGACCAAAATTTCAATATTAGAAACATCCCTACCGTCAGATAAAAAAAATTGGACTTGGAATAAAGCACCTATAATCCCGCTTATTAACACCATTGATGACATTGCCAAAAAATAAAAATCTAAATATTTTCTAAAATATCTTTTAAAAATTAAATATGGAAAAATACTCACTGCAGGTAAAACTAATAAAAAGGGAAAGATAAAAAATAATAGGCTTTCTAAATAGTTAGGAGAATTCAAATTTCCAGTAAGAAATAAATGCATGAGTAAATATTATCACATTACTTCTTGATCCATATGAGAGTTTAGCATAATCGTAGGAATCCTCAGGCGAGACTATCAGTAATCAATTCCATAAAATTTCAACTGCAAATAGAAGTGCTAGAGGAAAAATTATCATAAGAATACCTGCCACAAAAATTATATGAGCGTTATCCCAAGGTAAAAATGGAACATTTGATCTGATATCACCTTGAGGAACTATAAACAAATTTAATAATTCTTTAAGCGAATATTTTTGTCCTTTTTTATTCTTAGTTTGAGTAGCTAAGATGATAAGTATTATTCCAAGAATTATAAATACGACAATTAGCACAAGAAAATTTTATCATGTTAATCATTTTTCACCAATCACCATTTCACTTCAATGATTTAAATCATTGAAGTTTTCGTAGGCTGGAATGAAAATTATGTTACTTATTTATTCTTCGGAGGGCTTGATCTTTTTCGCGTGATTCAATTTTAGAACGCCTCAACACATGCTCTAAAATTGCAATTGTCTGATCATAAGTTTGACGGTCCACTGGATAAGGGGTCGCATCTTTTCCTCCATGAGCGAAAGAAAATCTGGCTGGATCTTCATAACTAGGCGCCGCTCCGTAAATTATTTCTGAGACTAGACTTAGCGCTCTGATGGTCTTGCCGCCAACGCCTTTAATCGATAAAAGTTTTTCATAATCTTCTGGAGTCTCATATGTTACTCGCTGCAGAATTTTTTCAAGATATTTACTTTTACTAAAATCTTCAAGCTCTACTTCATGATGCTTAAACTCTGCTCGATCAAACTCAGCGAAAATTAACTCTTGTTGGCCACTATCTTTAACTGCAAGCATTCGACTTACTGCTCCAGAATGTTTTCGCAGAAGTTCTATATCTTTCATGAGAGTGTTATAACCTGCACCAATGAGTTCAACTGAAAGATCTTTATTTTTCTTCGAAGTTTTGTCTACGAGATTTAATGTTTGCAGCCTCATAACCTGAGAGGCAATTCCTTTATGAGGTTCCTCTGTAAAATTCACATCCGCAGGTGTATCTCCGTGCCAATGATATCGCCTAGCGGTAGCATTTTTCGTATTCATCCCCTGCTGAACTACAGTCCATGCTCCGTTTCGAGAAAAGAAA
>CAYOMO010000198.1:0-1649 GCA_964405065.1 uncultured Gammaproteobacteria bacterium | reverse complement strand
TCAATGGCGCTTGCAGCAATCATTGACCCAGTTGGGCAATATTGCTATTGAAAGTAGCGTAACAACGGGCATGTTACAATTATTACCCCATGCGATGTTAAACATGGGCTGCTCCAGTCAGTCAGCACAGCTCGCTGCAACCGTTGCCGATAATGGTTATAAACTAATACGGCTGGCTTATAATGGAATAAAAGATACCACATCACTTATTCCGTATGCCTTATCAAAAGCTGTTTTTTTTACCTTAACTAAAACCAATA
The DNA here is from genome assembly GCA_964405065.1 of uncultured Gammaproteobacteria bacterium. Lineage (GTDB taxonomy): Bacteria > Patescibacteriota > Microgenomatia > Daviesbacterales > UBA10151 > CAZWRN01. The sequence continues at coordinate 1,389 of CAYOMO010000198.1, read as the reverse complement.
CGGTGAATGAGCAAACCGCATCTTGGTTTAGTCGTGGGATATTCGTTGGTGCATCTTACGCGTCTGGGAGCGGATTGTTAGCAGCATTGTCCGAATTAGGAACAGCCGTAGGGGCCAGCGCTTTAGCCACCAAATTAGAAACGACCCTCGCCAACCGCTTCTTTACCTCCGATCTAAAACGCAGAGTGGCATTATTGATTGTTGATTTTGATCGTTTAATTACGTTATGCAACAAGCAAGACAAAAAGAGCATTATGGCCATGCAAGAGCGCTATCAACCGTTGCTGAACGAGATAAAAACCAAGCCTACCATGAAGCACTATGCCCTGCTAGAACAATTACAGGTTCAAATACAACAAATGCTAGCCATGAAAATGAGTATTCGCTCATCTCAGTATCATGTACCTATTACGCCCCCTGTTATGTCCGAGGCTCTGCCAAATCCTTTTCGTAGCTAGCCCTTATTTCTCAGGTAGCCGGGCCCGAATACGATGCGTTGCTTGGCTATGAATTTGGGAGACTCTGGATTCACTAACACCCAGGACTTCACCAATTTCTTTTAAATTTAAATCTTGCTCATAATACAACGATAATACCAAGCGTTCATTTTTAGGTAGGCCATCAATAATTTGTGATAAATAGTTACGCATATCATCGTGTAATGCATTTTCATGAGGTTCTGAAAAACCACCTGGTTCGACGTCGCTTAGGATATCATCCGTCATACCTAAATCTTCAAAACCATACAAATGCGCCCCGACTGAATCGGCTAGCATTTGATGATACTCATGAAGGCTAATCCCCAATTCACTCGCTACCTCCTGATCTTTAGCATCACGACCTAGGCGATTTTCTACGTGTTTTACTGCCGCAGCAACCATACGTGCATTGCGATACACCGAACGAGGAACCCAATCATTACTTCTCACCTCATCCAGCATGTAACCACGAATGCGGATACCGGCATACGTTTCAAAGGACGCGCCTTTCGTCTCGTCATAATGCCTGACTGCTTCGAGTAAACCTAACATCCCCGCTTGCATCAAATCGTCTAATTGAATGGTATGGGGCAAGCGTCCTAATAAATGCCTAGCAATGCGCTTAACCAACGGGGCATGGGTTTTAATTAGTGTCTCTTGTGTTTGTTGACTCACTTTGATGTGTGCAGCCAAAGTATCCACAAAACTCTCCTTGTCATAATTCTCATTTACAGCACGCGCTGTCATTACAGGTAACCAAGCCGACAGAATTTAGATCCCCTGAGTAGTTACCATTACAGTATCAAACATTATTTTTTCCTAATCAATTGCATTATATTATTTTTATAGCTAATGTTATCGAGATTGATGTTCTTACAACTGTTTCGACCCATGGTAAATTCACGCAAAC
>CAYOMO010000197.1:0-1680 GCA_964405065.1 uncultured Gammaproteobacteria bacterium | reverse complement strand
GAGGCCAATCAGCCGATCGGCCTCGCGATCCTCGAATGGGTCGACGGTATTCCCTGGGCGGGCCGGAAGTACGTCCGGTCAATGGCTCAACACCTTGACCGCTGCAAGTCGGCACAAGCTCACGTTCGGCAAGCCCTCAAGCCGCTTGTCGACCGGATCGAAACCGTCTCGGCAACCGAGTGGTCGAGGCGGATTCCAAAAGAGGATCGGGCGAAAGCTCTCGCCGAAAGACACTGGAGATACGCGACGTTCCGAGGCGACAAGGGGCTCGACGTGGCCGACGCGCTCGGCATCGGGCTCTGGAGATTGGAGGGTGAATCGTGAAGTGGATTCCGACTTCGGAGCGACAGCCCGACGCGCATCCGACCGAGATGGTTGTTCCGTATTTCGTCACTTACAAACATCTCGGCCAGTACCGGACGACGCAAGCATACTGGGAAACCGGCGAGGCGGACGCCTTTCGCGTTTGGCGTCCCATACCGGGGCGTTGGACCTTTTGCGGAGGCCGAGTCCTCGAAAACGTGGTCGCCTGGATGCCGTGGCCCGAACCCTACCAACCGGAGGCCGTTGAATGAAATGGAGGGCTCCCGAGAAGGCCGAGTACATGCGGATCGACGACTTTGCATCCGTGATCGGCCTCACTCCCGCACAACTCAAAAGCGCGATCCGGTCGGGAAAAGCTCCCGAACCCCCTCACGCGATCGGTCGACACAAGCTCTATCCCGTCGATTGGTGCGAGCAATTCGTGAATGAAAAGAAGTGGCCGACGTCCGCGACGTTTCGCGGGCTTCCGTCGGTCAAGGCGTTGGAGGAGGCGAGGCAGTCATGAGCCGCAAAAAGAAGTTGACGGTGGACGAGTGGATGCTGATCGGCCGCGACATGCGGACGTTGGACGAGATCATCAACCGGGTATGTGTTGCGATATCACCGGCTGTCGACGCCAAAATTGCGGACAAACTCGACCGAATCGGCAGCGGTCCGCTCGCAAGGATTCGGACAACGCTCGAAGCACATGCGATTATGAGCCATCCATCGCGTGCGTCTGTATTCATGGACGCATTTTACTGCCATTCATCCAACCGCGACACGGAGGCCGAGAAGTCATGACGCTCGACGAACTTGCTCAAGCCGCGCGAGACGACGGATGGGAAGTCACCCAAACGACCGAAGCGATCGAGTTTCGAGGCTTCGGTCGGAAGGTCACTTACTGGACGTGGACCGAGTGCTTGGAGATTCTCCGGATCGAGGAGAAAGCCGGCGGTCAGTCTCGCGACATCTCGATCGACCAAGTTCACAGCCGATTGACCATGATGCGGAATCACTACTTGACGGCTCAAACGAAGGGGGTCGCGGGTGGTTGAGCAAGGCGGCAAAGAATTGGTGGTTGCTCTCTTGCGCGATCTTTGGGACGTCCCGACGAAACGCAAGAAAGCAATCCGGTCTAAGGTTGTCACCGAAGGAGGAGTCATGGCAAAAGTCAACGTCAGGCTTGCAACCAAGATCTCGAACGCCATGATCGACGCGGCCGAACATGTCCTAGGAAAGGATCAAACGCCAATCGAAGCCGTGGTCGCGGCAAACGCAACCTATGTCGGGATCATCCTCGGTCGGTACGCTCCTCGCGCGACGCCCAAGGAAATTCAGCGACTTTCCGAGAGGCTCGACGAAACGGCGAACGCC
>CAYOMO010000196.1:0-1708 GCA_964405065.1 uncultured Gammaproteobacteria bacterium | reverse complement strand
TTTTTTATTGCAGACAGTTGTCTAAATATCAATTCCTGCGACAATTTTTTATTTAAAGATGGTTTCAACTTCCTACCTTTAGTAGAAGCACATGAAAATAAAATAAAAACAACAAAACATAAAAAAAATGCTTTGAACAAATTTAAATTCTGAAAAAAACGACACATCGCTTTGTGTTTAAAAAGGCTTTTATGGATTATACCACAAAAGCATCAATGGTTCGTGAAGAATTCTAGGGTTGTCGGTATCTACACATGATAAAAAAATAAAAAGCGTGTACGTTTGGGTTGCTTACACCTAACACATACACGCCATGGTAGGAAACCGAGATTCCCTGAGTGCAATGATAGGAGATTTGTCTGGAACAAGGGCTGTTCGTCGTCGGATTTTACAAACACTTTTTCCATTGTTGTTGACTTTGCCCTGGCGCGCCAACTTCAAACAAATGGCCCGTTGGAGTAGGCACAATGAAGGGACGATTCATAATTGGTTTGGTTCGGCCTTGGAGCTAATTGATTTTCAACGTTCATTGATAGATAAACACGGTAGCGGCGAGTACTGCACCTTGTTCGATCCGAGTTACCTGCCCAAAAGTGGCAAAAGCACACCTGGTTTGGGAAGGTACTGGTCTGGGCAAGCCGGAGCGGTCAAACGAGGCCTGGAAATTGGGGCATTTGCTGTGGGGGATCTGGGGCATCATACGGCATTTCATTTGTCGGCATCGATGACGCCCTCACAGGCCGAGTTGAAAGCCGAGGGCAAAACCTTGATGAAGCACTATGTTTCATTGGTGGCCGAACGCCGGGCCGATATTCTGCATTTTGGCAGTTTTCTGGCTGTGGACGGCTATTTTGGAGTAGCAACTTTCGTAAATCCCGTTACGCAAATGGGCATTGAAGTGATCAGCTGCCTCAAATCGAATAGCAGTTTGTACTATGCCCCGCCGCCTCAAAGTGATAAAAAAGGAAGGGGCCGCCCACGCGTCAAAGGTGACAAAGTGAACTGGTCAAAAGTGGATGAAACTGCCTTGCCTCTCGTCATGGAAGATCAGGATAAACGCGTGCGCAGCGGCCGCATCTGGGTAAAGTGCTTGCGGCGTGTGGTCGTGCTCGTAGCGGTGGAATACCTCCGCCCCGATGGCTCAACTCAGTGTCACAAACTTTATTTCTGCACCGACACGGCCAAAAATTGGGAATGGATTCTGGAACGATACGGCCTCCGATTTCAAATCGAATTCCTGTTCCGCGACGCAAAACAGTTTACCGGATTGACCCACTGCCAAAGCACCAACCAAACCAAAATTGAAAACCACGTCAACCTCGCCCTCGGAGCCGTGTCGGTGGCTAAAGCCGCACACTGGCTACCCCAAGCCGAAGAACAACGTGGACCTTTTTCGATGGCTGAAATCAAAACCTACTACCATAATCTGGCGCTCGTCGAACGATTTTCGGTCGCCTTGAACCTCAACCCAACCGAAATAAAAAACAACCCTAAAATCAAAGAACTCTTATTTTCAACAAGTTATGCGGCTATCGCCGCGTGATTCTTCATGAACCATTGCAAAAAAAATGTACCAACAATTTGCCTCAACTACTGTACATTTGTCTTGGTTTTTATAGCGTAACGATTTGAGGCTTGTTTGGTTCAGTTTTAAAAACCATCTCCATTCGAAATAATAGTGTTTGTTCATAGTGTTTGTTTTTTGTTT
>CAYOMO010000195.1:0-1715 GCA_964405065.1 uncultured Gammaproteobacteria bacterium | reverse complement strand
GCACTATTTTGTTTTCAAAGATCTTTGAGCCTTCAATCTGCTCAATTGGGTTCATTTATAGAATAACTCCTTTTGTTAATCAACATTAATTAGGTTGAAAACTAACTAATATCGATGCTATTGGTTTAAATATGATGAAGAAAATATCGATACCTAAAAAAGAATATAGTGAATATGAGGCTGTTTTTTGGGCCCTGTCCCATGCTTCACGGCGGCATATTTTAGTATGCCTAAGTCGGAAAAGTGCTCCAATGCTGGGCGGTGAAATTGCTGATCTTCTTTCCTGCTCATGGCCAACTACAACAGGGCATTTACGAACTTTAGAAAATGCTGGACTGGTTACTGTTCAAAAGCAAGGGCGAGAACAGTTGTATGTGATTAATAGAAAAAAGTTTGTCGTTGTTCAAAAATGGTTAAAAGAAATTGATTTCTACTAAACAGACTTTAATTTGGCTTTAACCAGATCAGGTAAAATACAAATTTTATCATGTCGATTTTCTTTTTTTATAGAAATACCAATATCTGTGTCACTGGATACGATCGCTTCAAATTTTGATGATAAAAATATATTTACAATCATTGCATCTGAGCTTGCCAATCCATGCTTACTCATAAGCGCCACCGCATTATCCCAATCGGGCTTTTGGTTTAAGTGCTTTTTTTGATCTTCTTCTCGAAGGCTCAAAGTATTCAGGCCAAAATCTGCTTCGGTTTCATTCCAAATATCAATCAACTGGCTAGCAACTTGGTTCTCACACAGCTCTGTCCAGAGATCATTCTTGCTAGACTGTACTTGTGCCATCTCAAGTTTAAAATCTTTGATTTCCCTTTCACCCAATCTTTTTGGAGCTTCATCTGGTTTGGATTTAAGTTTTCTTTCGTACTGACTGCGGTAAGTCGTTAACTTGCCGGCAAGAGTTGCAGGAAGTTTCGTCTTATCAACCTGATGTTCAAAATCAAGAATGGCCTCAGAAAAAATAATTCTTCGATGAATTTCAAGAAACTCTGAGCGGACATTAACATTGCAGAACATTGGGATTTTGTTTTGAATAAGTAGTTCAACAAATGCCGAAGTCTCTTCATAAAAATCATCAAGCTCGTAGGTTGCAGAAATAAGTATGTTCGTATCAACAATAACCCCATTTTTTAAACCAGGCTTGTGTAATAAAAGATCTGATAGTTCGCTGTACCCCCAAAGTGACATTTAGATCTCCAAATCACTATCGGCCTTAGCACTTTTTTTATGGCCTTGGTTTCGTCTCCAGTTTTCATCGACAATTTCAAAAACTTCCTTTGAAATAGGCTTTTTTCGAAGTGCTGTTAGCTTTTTTGCGATCTGTTTTGTCGAACCTTTTTTACCTAACTTGGGGGTATTCATGTGTACTCCTAATTCTTAATAATATAGCACAGCTTTTGTTATTGTAACATGCTGATTTTACTGTCGTTCGTCAGCTGACGCCAGAGTCATAAAAATTTTAATGTTCAGGAACTGAGGTCTGAGTACTTGCTGTCAGTTGAAGTAATGTCCACCAAGTAGCCTGACGGTCAAGTAATAGAGACCAATACCAATAGTTCCAATGAACTGCATTGGAGGGGAGTTAAATTTTCGTGTCATAAGCTTGTGCATATTCGCAAAAAATAAATCGTCTGCCGCCCTGCGATCACGCATCGAACTTGGTTTGGCGTAGGTATAATCATGAATGTCACAGGCGGGT
>CAYOMO010000194.1:0-1717 GCA_964405065.1 uncultured Gammaproteobacteria bacterium | reverse complement strand
TAATATTTGGATCTTCAAAAGCACGGACTACGTGCGCTACGACTGAAACTTCGCGAATATGAGATAGGAATTTATTTCCGAGGCCTGCTCCTTCAGATGCTCCCTTAACGAGTCCTGCAATGTCTACGAAATTCACTGTGGCTGGCTTAATGGGTGGTAAACTATCCATCTTTTCCTCTTCCTTAGTAATCTCGGCAATTTTATTTAATCTCTCATCAGGCACAGCTACTACACCCACATTTGGCTCAATGGTCGCAAAAGGATAATTCGCGACGAGAGCCTGCTGTTTTTTAAGTAGCGCATTAAATAAAGTGCTCTTCCCCACGTTTGGGAGCCCTACGATTCCGACTGCTAGAGTGGAACTTGACATTATCGAACACCTCCTTCATTTGAATGTAACCACGAATCGTTAATTTGCATTGTTCTCCTATAATTGTGTCAACTGACTTATGAATTATAGCTTGTTTCTGCGGAAATTTCAGCCTGTTTTGTAGAACAAACCTTGCTGCATCGCTAAATTCTTTCAGATAGTCGTCATTTGGTACTATTACGTCATCAACATCCTGCTTTTGACTCTCCATGTGACCAACTTGTCTTTCCAAAACTCCTCTTCTTCCTTTTAGATCAGTAATCGCTTCTTTGAATTGTTCTTCACTAATAATCTCTGCGCCATAGGCTTTAATATAACGGCCTTCTTCTTTCTTTAGTTTTTCGATCTCTCTTTTCAGTTCATCAGCTTCAGTTGAAGTATTAGCGACTTGAGACGTTTTGTTACCTGTAAATCTCATGGCTTGCTCTTTTAGAAGTTTTGGATCACTCATTAAATCACTAACTCCTTGCCACACCATGACATCAGCTATTCTTGCATTAACGCCTCGTTCTCTACATTTAGGAGGAAGCGGAAAGCTGTAAATTCTATCAGTGCAGCGATAATAGAGATGTTTACCTTTTTGAGGCCCTTCTCCAGTGCGTCTTCTTCCACAGGTACAATATATTTTCCCTGCTAGTAAATATTCATTTTTCTTGTTCCTTGCGCATAATTCATAGTTTGCTTTAAGTTGTTGCCTTGCCTTTTCATAAACAGCTTCATCAATAATTGGTGGAACAGGAATAGAAATCCAGTCTTTTTCAGGTTTAAATCTTCTACTAGTTTTTTTAACCCTTTTATATTTAACCTGTTTAAGTGGCTTCTCAGGAATAATTGCAATAGATTTGTTGTAATGAGCAGTGCCTATATATGTTTCATTCCTCAATAAATTGGTGAGAGTGCTTGTATTCCAAACCCCTCTCTTACTTCTTCTAGGAGTAATTGCTAATTCCTGTAGTCTTCTTACTGTTTCCCTGAGGGTAATGCGTTCAACTGCAATCCATTGAAAAATCATTTTGACGACTGCCGTTTCTTGCTTATTTATTTTGTAATAACCCTGAGTGCTACCTTGCTTTGGAATATAATCATAGCCATAAGGGGCTTGACTGGTAACAACATTGCCATCTCGTGCTTTACGAAGCTTTCCAAGTCTAAATCGCTCAGCAATTCTTGCTCTTTCATATTCAGCAAACAGACCTTTTACCCCATACAAAAGTTTGTCTGAATCATCTTCTGGTGGAGGTGAAGTTACATATAAGACCTTTAAACCTAACACCGTAAGTTCATCAGAAACTAATTCTTGATAAGAGTATTTTCTAGCTAATCTATCTGGATCATAAATTAATACTC
>CAYOMO010000193.1:0-1737 GCA_964405065.1 uncultured Gammaproteobacteria bacterium | reverse complement strand
ACTTCATATTTACTGTCCCTAAACTCAATCGGTGTCCTGGTTTTTTCGCAATCACGCGCATAGTAATCCCTTCATCCGGCTGAATTCTAAAGGTTAATACGTTACCGACTTCCGGACAACCATATTCTTTAAAGAGAATGTGGCAAGTTTGAGTAAAGACTACGGAAACCGTGATCAGATCTTTTTCCATTTTCTTTCCAGCACGAATATAAAAAGGCACGCCTTCAAATCTAGGCGTATTTACGAGGAGCTTCATAGCTGCATAAGTTTCAGTTTGAGATGTTTTGTCTACTTCTGACTCCTCAGTATAACCTTCATACTGTCCTCGAATTACTTCTGAATCAGTGGCCAATGTTACTGCTGAAACCACTTTGGCTCGCTCATTTCTCACATCGTCTTTCGTAAAGCTTTTTGGCTGTTCCATCGCAATTGCAGAAATGAGCTGCATGACGTGATTTTGCACCACATCCCTTAGCATGCCAATTCCATCGAAAAAATTACCTCTATTCTCAATTCCATCTTTTTCTGCCCAGGTAATTTGGACATGCTCGATGAATTTATTATTCCAAACAGGCTCAAAAATGCTATTGGCAAATCTGAACGCGAGAACATTCTGTACCGTTTCTTTACCTAAATAATGATCCACGCGAAAAATTTGTTTTTCCTCAAAATAGCTTGATAGTTTTTGGTCTAAGGCTTTAGCAGTTTCTAGATCACTACCGAAGGGTTTTTCAATAATAATTCTGGTCCATTTATTACTACCCTGACCACAACCTTCATTTAATTTAGTCGCGACCAAATTATCTAAAATTTCTTCATAATGCTCTGGGGGCGTAGCAAGATAAAAAAATCGTGTCACACATGCTCCTATTTCATCATCAATTGCTTTTAGCTTATCAATCAATTCAAGATAGCCTTCTTTTGATTCAAAAGTCCCCTGCTGATAAGTCAAATGTTTAGAAAATTCTTCCCATCCTTCTTTTCCCACCAAATCTTTAAAAGAACCCCGAAAATCTTGATCACTTACTCCTCGACGAGAATAGCCAAAAACATAAAACTGATCAGGCAATAGCTTTTGATTATATAGAGAAAGAAGTCCAGGGAGAAGTTTTGTATGGGATAAATTTCCTGTAGCTCCAAAGATTATCATCACAAACGGGCTTTTCAAATCTTGGAAGACTAAGGGTGAATCCATAACACTGGTTATTATATGTCTTGACCAATCTTTTTTCAAAGAGTATATTAGCACATGTGTCATTTCCAGAAGATCCAAGAGGTTCAACTCCTCCCACTAATAACGAATCAGAGATAATTCCTGAAAATCCTCGGGATCTTTATTTACGCGACTTACAAACGCTTTTTGAAGCTATTCCTGGCATGGGAGGAATCATTCTTCCAAATCCGGAAAAAAAAGGAAAATCATATTTACTTACCCCAACTTTAAATAAAAACAGCAATTGGACAGCAGTTCGATTAGAACCTACTAGAATTTCAGACGAAGGATATGAGTTAATTGAAATTACGATAGAAGGAGTTAGAATATTTCAACCATTTAGGATACCCAAGGAAGAAAAAACTGATGAGGAACTCTTGGAAGTGGCTAAAGCAAGATTTGAAGAAGTTATAAATCCCATCAGAAAAGAACGAGAAAGAATAAACTCCCACTCAGTCATGCATTAATCATTTGACTTCTTAAGGTAAAAAAAGTATATTTAGCCTACTATGAAACGCGACACA
>CAYOMO010000192.1:0-1739 GCA_964405065.1 uncultured Gammaproteobacteria bacterium | reverse complement strand
ATAGCTGATAGCTGATAGCTGATAGCTGATAGCTGATAGCTGATAGCTGATAGCTGATGACTATTCAGCTAAGTGGGCGAAGTCATTAACGCTTTTTACCCGCCAGCCTTTTTCTTGACTAAATGTACAGACAGAAATAGCGGTATTATCAATCGACATTCCATGAAATGAGTCGGCAAATTGCTCAATTCGCAGAGTATCTTTTAAAATAATTAGCATAATAATCATTTTAATAAATACTCCATGTGATACTACTACAATATGTTCTTCTGATCTTTTTTCAAGCATCTGCAAAACATCTTCAGCTCTTTTTTTAATATCAAAAAAATTTTCTTCATCAGAATGATGATGTTCCGGATCTGGGTGAGTATCCAAAAAATGGCGGAGTTTTTCTAGTTCTGGATCATCGTAAGGTTGATTGTGAAATGAAGAAGGTCTTTTTCTCTCCACCAAAGAATCCATCACCTCCATTGGTTTGCCGGAAGCTTTTCGAATTGCTTTGGCTGTTTCATGAGCCCTGGTGAAAGAGCTTGCTAGGATTACATCAAAATCCACATGAGTCAAACGCTCGGCAACTATCTTGGCTTGTTGCTGTCCCAATTCAGACAGTTTTACATCAGCGCCTTGATAATTTCTGGCAACGTTATTAACGGATTCGCCATGACGAACGAAGTAGATAGTCATGAAAGAAAGTATAAAGGATAGATTATAAATTATAAATAAGAATTATGATTTGTGATTTAAGATTTATGAATATCCTAGTATACTAGTACTCTAATCAACTAATCAACTCACCCATTGGCAGCTCTTGACAATGATTGCTAATTTATTGTATATATTCATTTACACAACTGCCTCAGACATTTAATGTTCTGAATACCTTAAGTTTAACTATGGCTAAAAAAAATCTGGAAGAGACAAAAAAAGTTTCGCTTCGCCCACTCATGGGCTATCTATTAGTGGAGCCAGTAGCAGCTGAGACGAAAACAGCTTCTGGGCTTTATTTACCAGATAGTGCTCAAGAAAAACCAGCAGGTCAGGGTGTGGTAGTAGCAGTTGGCACCGATATTATTGTCAATGGCCAGACATTTACTTCTCCAGTCAAAGTTGGAGAAAAGATCGTTTATAAAAAATGGGGTGGAGATGAAGTCAAACTAGGTGGTGTGGAGTACAAACTGGTAAAGTTTGAAGATGTAATGGGGGTATTTGAATAATATGGGAGTTCGAGGTGGTAGAGGGGTTGAAAAAGATCGAAAAGTTAGTTTTGTTGGGCATCCTTTGGTTGTTGAGCGTATGCAAAATCCTACTCCTGAAGAGGAAGTAATCAACGTAGAAATCGCAAAGGCTCGTTCGAGAATTGAGGATATGAGGGGACAAATTGTATTTGGTATAAGCCGGGGGTTAAGAACGACAGGTTACGAGAGACTGATGGCTGTGGCGATTGTTGATGAAGTCGAAGGGAAACTAAGATTAGAAAAAATTAAACACGATAGGAATTTTGAAAGAATAAAAATACAGAATAATATAGGAATTTAATTATATGGCTAAAATTTTAAAATTTGATGCAGATGCAAGAGAAAAATTATTAAAGGGGATTAATACCCTGACTGATGCAGTGGCTGCAACACTAGGTCCAAAAGGTCGTAATGTCGCAATCGACCGTAAATGGGGTGCTCCAAATGTAGTGCATGATGGAGTGACAGTAGCTAAAGAGATTGAGTTGGAAGATCCATTTGAAA
>CAYOMO010000191.1:0-1742 GCA_964405065.1 uncultured Gammaproteobacteria bacterium | reverse complement strand
ATTGGCACTTCGACCACAGTCCCCTTTTTTGGGCTTTGGCCTCTGTTTCTGCTTGTCTAAACTGATCATCGTATTTAACATCAGGTGGATAAGGATAATTTTGAGCAAACCCCTCTCTAACTAAATAATCATTTACAAAAAGCATCTGATTGTTTTCCAAAGGCAAATAGACAAATCGTAGTAACCGGTCATATTTGTCAGTCTCGGAGATATCTTGAGTCAGATACACCATTTTCCCACTCAACAACCTTTTTGTTTCATTGGAAGCTTCTTTTCCAAAACATTGCACCGGACGCCGAGGATCAACTGTTTCCGGAGTATTAATACCTATTAGTCTGACAGCTTTTTTCTGGCCATTTATCAAAACTTCAATAGTATCGCCATCAACTACTTTTGTCACCGCGACTAGATTTTTATACTCAGCTGAACTACTAGCTTGCTCCAGACCCAAAACATTTGAATTTTTGGATAAAGTAGATTGCTCTGGTTGTTGAGAAGTACTCAAATGTCGAAAATCGGTTTGTTTTATCCCGTGCCAAATCAACCACCCAGTAAGAAAAAACAGACCTACAAAAATTAGAAACGAATAGAGCTTTTTCATAAATTAATGTCAAATACTACCAATGCCAAATGACCAATACATAATTGGATAGTGAACATTTGACATTAATTACTAAACACCTGAGTAATCATCAGCCCATATACACCCCCGTCTTGAACACCAATCCCAATCTTATGATAATCAGTCGACAAAATATTGGCTCGGTGACCAGGTGAATTCATCAGTCCGTTATGAGCCAATGCTAAAGTTGGCGCATACGCCAGATTTTCTCCGATGACTTGATAATCCACTCCAGCTGTCTCTGCCCGATCAGCTACATTCTCACCTTCTGGTGAATTATGGGCAAAATATCCTCTTTTAAACATGTCCGCGCTATGCCCTCTACCAACATTCCTCAGTACAGGATCATATGTCAAAGCCTGTAGCCCATGTGAAACTCGTTCTTTATTAACCAACCCAATCATTTGAGTTTCAATATTTTCATTAGGATAAAAATTATTGGTTTGAAATCCAAGATTGACCGTCTCATCTGACTTTGGCTTGATAGTCAAAAAAGTCATGGTATCTTCACTCAACCCACCAAAAACATTTTTAATCGGTCCTTCCAGAAGGTGTGTCTGATTTAAAATAGATGAGCCAAGTTTTGATTCATTGACCAAAACTTTAATTTTGGGCTGAATTGGAAAAGATGCCAAAAGTGTTAAAACTATTGCCACAAAAATAAGACCTCGAAACAGTGCTGGAATAAAAGCGGCCTGATTGAATTTATTAAAGACTTTGATAAGAAGTATAAAGCGAGATAAAACAAAATGGATCAAGATGAAAAAAATAGATTCGGTCACAAACCAAAATATCAAAAAACCTAAAACATTGGCCACTGAGTGAGGCACCTGAAAACTACTCTCAAAAAACATTCCCAAGTAATTGTAAAAACGCAGTGCTAAAAAGAATGCAAAAACAAAAGATAAAAGATCGAGCATCTCTCCTAAAAAAGTCCGGCCCATTCCTTCGATAGCAAAAAAAACCAGACACAAAATAATCAGTGCATCTACCAAATTCATTGGGGGTATTATACTCCAGTTTCAATGAGATTTCAGAAAGAAGTTGCAAAATATCTATTGTTGCGAGATTGAGGCTAAACGAGGTATAATATCTAACATTGGTTAACGGGGATATAGCT
>CAYOMO010000190.1:0-1750 GCA_964405065.1 uncultured Gammaproteobacteria bacterium | reverse complement strand
CGCCCTACGACGGGCTCGTCCCGCTGGGCCGGGTCATCGAGGACGAGATCAACGACAGCCAGCGCTGGCACGAATACGAGGGCGGGAAGGGCAAGCTCGATTCGCCCCGGCAGCGGCTGATGATCGCCCACGAGGACGACGCGGCCCGGCCGATCGACCTGCGCGAGTTCCCGTACCAGGAATACCTCGGCCTCGACCACTGGCCCGGCGCGCACCGGCCGCCGAAGAAGTGACTTCAGCGCGTCACGGGTTTTTTGCGGTGTACACGCGCCCGCGCCACGCGGCGGGGTGGCCGGCGAGTTTGCGGAACAAGGCGCACCACTGGATCACGACGAGGAGGAGCACTCCAAGCGGGTGGAGAAGGATGCTGACGAAAGGCTGCCGGAATGTGTGCCAGTTGGGGAGCCGTATCGCGAAGGTGATCCAATACGCCGCGACCTGGAGCGGGATAACGATGTCCTCAGGCGACATTCGGAAGGGGCCTTTGGGCAGCCCTCGGACCAGGGCCTGGATGTTGAGCGGGTGGTGATACCAGGCGTTGTAGAGGTCGCGTGTGGTGGGATGCCACGCGATCAGCTCGCCTGTCACCAGGGACAACAGCGACCACACCATCACGACGGCGGGGAGCACCTGCCCGAGTAGCAGGATGAACGTCCACGGGATGATCGCGCGCGGGCTCGCCATGCCTTCGGTCGCGTTTTTGGAAAGGCCGCGCCAGACCTCGCCCGCGCCGAACAGCTTGCGAAAAGCGTGCGCAACCATGTCGGCGGTCTGAAGCTCGGCCTCGAATTCTTCTGCGCCAACGGGCATCATGGCGTGCATGAAATGGCGAAAATCGGCCTGCCGATCTTCCTTGATTTGAAGCTGCATGACATCCCCAACACCGTCGCCAAGGCGGTGCAGTCGTTGCACGTGCTGGAGCCTGCAATCCTTACCGTGCATGCTTCCGGTGGGCGGGCGATGCTGGAAGACGCAAAGGCCGCGGCGGGCGTCAACACCAAGGTCGTAGCGGTCACGGTGCTCACCAGCCTCGATGCGAGCGACCTCAATGAAATCGGCTATGCCCGCAATGCCGCCGCGCAGGTGGAGCGCCTTGCGGACTTGGCGCAGGATGCCGGGCTGGATGGCATCGTCTGCTCCGGTGAAGAAGTGGGCCTCATTCGCAAGCGGTGGCACGATGGCTTTTTCGTCGTCCCCGGCGTGCGCCCGGCGGGCGGCGCGATGGGCGACCAGAAGCGCGCCGTCACCCCGCGCGCCGCGATTGATGCGGGCGCGTCGATCATCGTCGTCGGTCGGCCCATCACCCAGTCCGACAATCCCGATTTCGCCGCGCGGGAGATCGAGGCGACCTTGTGACCAACGCGTCGTGACCACTGCGTCGGACACGCGTTTTCGTGTCCGCCCCGCCCAGCATCAGGATGTGCCTGCGCTTCACGCCGTCATCCAGCGCGCCTATCGCGGCGACAGCGCTCGGCAAGGCTGGACCCATGAAGCCGACCTGCTTGACGATGAGCGCATCACGCCACAGGCACTTGCAGCGATCATCGACGATCCCGCCAGCCTGCTATTGCTTGGCGAGCGGGAGGGCGCGCCCATTGGTTCCGTCCAGCTAACGAACCGGGGCGCAGGCGAAGTCTATCTCGGCCTGTTCTGCATCGATCCGGCGGTGCAGGCGGGTGGGATGGGCAGGAACCTGCTCGAACAGGCAGAGAGTGCAGCGCGCAACAATTTCGGCGCGACGCGGATCGTC
>CAYOMO010000189.1:621-1758 GCA_964405065.1 uncultured Gammaproteobacteria bacterium | reverse complement strand
TTGAGGCCCTGCACTGGATACCGCGCATAAAGCGCGGTACGTAGGCATATTAAAAAAACGCATTATAAAACATACGGTTAAATCACAAATTCGTAACTTCTCAATAACCCCGGGAAATCCCTCATCTGTGAGCGGCCAATACCAAATGGTCTAAACTAGGAATATCGTATTTTTGAGTTATCCTATCTAAAAGGTAATCCCAAAAACCAACCCCCATTTTGAGCGCTGTTTTTTTAAGGCTAGCAAAAGTATCTCGGCATCGTCTCCCCTCATCGCTTCGAGTTGAGCCGCTTATTTTTCTTCGTTTCACATACTCACGAATATCACGTTCACTTAAATTATTATGCAAAGGTATATCAGGGCGATCTAACACTAACAATAATTCATCCTTATTTTTATGTAACCGCTTTAATACCTGATTAAGCAAATAATATTCAGTTTTTGTTTTGCATAAATCATCAAACCGTTTGGTAATCGATGTTTTTTCTTTTTCATTAGGGTTGTTCTTATATTCACGCAATGCTTTATAAATCTCCCAGACCTCATTCCGAGCCCATTCTACCGCTTTTATTTGAATCTCATTACTCATAGCTAATGACTTAATCCCTCGCTCTGCGTGTATCCAGCAAAGCGCATGAGTCAATACATTAAATTGGCCTGCGTCATCACTTAAGATAACCATATCAATTGGAAAGCCATGGCTTAAAATACTACCAATAAGTCCTGCCTCAACAATAAGTCTTTGATAATGTTTGTTGACTATACCTAACTTTAGCAAATGCCCTTGAAATTGTTCTTGATTGTCGAACCATCGAGCGGGGGCTTCAGTTAATTTCTGCCGTATCCATGGGGCTACTTTATATCGTTTCATATAGGAAAAGGATTCATCGGTAAATTGGTAGTCATCATATCCGGTATGAAGCAACTCAAGAAAATTAATACGGCTTTTACTGCCCGTACTTTCAAACCAGCTAAATAATTCATTTCCAATAAACGTGCAATAACCGTTTTTACCTTGATGACGCGCCCCAGTGTCATCAACTTGAATATAACTTGATACAGAGAGCCCTGCGGGTAGAAGAGCGGCTTTTTCATTATGGAACTCTTCTTTATTATCAATCAGAAGACGATTCAATT
>CAYOMO010000189.1:0-611 GCA_964405065.1 uncultured Gammaproteobacteria bacterium | reverse complement strand
CCAATAGTTGTTTGTGTAATAATGGCTGAGTAACGCACTGATGATGGTGTTGATGTAGGATATAAGCTCTCAATGTAGGGCCAAAATGATGTCCCTGTAATTCCTTTGGTAAAGACGCAACGATATGGCTTCCATCAGGTAATAGCCAACGTTCTAATCGATATTTGGTGACAACAGATTTTACTATTAAATCTTGAACAACATAGGACTGATAGCCTTTACGGACTGAACCCATAGGAACATTTTCTACGCCAATTAATTCTTCTCTATCTATTTTCAAGCTCTTATTCTTACTGCGTTTTGATGATCCAGGTCGCTTTGAACCATTATTACCAGACGTTGGAGGCTCATTATCTTTATCATCTTTGTCTTTAGGCAGAGTACTCGCCCGCAGTTTAGGTTTTTTAGTTAGCTTTTTTAGCTGCCGAATTTCGCTTAATAGCTCGTCAATTTTTTTAGATTGATTGGCAAGAGATTCTGCTTGTTGTGATAATTGCAAAGTTAGTTGATCAATCACCGATAGTAGGGTCGATACTAATGGTGTATGTTCCGTTGGCTTAATCGCTTTTGGATCAAATTTAAAATCAACAGTAGTCATGAAACGATATAAT
>CAYOMO010000188.1:0-1847 GCA_964405065.1 uncultured Gammaproteobacteria bacterium | reverse complement strand
AAAATTACTATTAGCATCAAAAGCAGTTGGAGATTATCATAGAATATCTATAACTTTTGGCAATAAGATATTGATCATCTTGTGCAATAAAGCAAACATTCTTTCTCCTCGTAAAGTTACCATCACACCAATCGTCTGCCCCTGAGTAACTTTAAAAGCAGCAATAGATTTTTTAGCTTTAGTCACAACTGGTTTCTGGCCAGCAATCGCAGTCAAATTGGCGACCGACTTGTCTAAAACGGCATCAGAATCTTTAGCTTCCGCCAAACCCATATTGATCACTACTTTAGTCAACCTTGGCAAGGCGTGGACATTTTTAATACCAAACTCTTCTTGTAACTTATTTTTTACTTCATCAGTATACTTTTGTTTTAATCTGTTCATACTCGTTATTTAACTTCCTCTCCAGATTTGGTAAAAACCCGCATCTTTTTACCATCTTTAACTTTAAAACCAACCCGGGCTGCTTTTTTAGTTTTTGGGTCAACCAAAGACACATTTGAAATGTGAATAGGTTTGATCAAATCAATAATCCCGCCCTCAATCTGAGCCTGACCTTTCACATGTCTTTTGTAGGTATTAACACCCTCAACCAATACCTTGTCTTTTTTAGTCAACACTCGCAAAACTTTACCAGTTTTACCCCGATCTTTACCAGTTAAAATAATGACATTATCGTCTTTTCTAATTTTGTTCATAATTACCAAACCTCCTTTGCTAAAGAAACAATTTTGGTATAACCTGCGTCTCGAACTTCCCTAGCAATTGGACCAAAGATACGAGTAGCTCGCATATTACCATCAGTACCAACCACTACCCCCGCGTTGTCATCAAACTTAATGTGAGAACCATCAGTTCGACCAACCTCTTTTTTTGTTCGCACGATTACCGCTCTAACTACCTCATGATCTTTTACCTGACCATTTGGATCCGCACCTTTAACAACAGCCACTACCAGTTGACCCAAAGTCGCTTTCTTTTTTGCCGAGCCACCCAAGACCTGGCTAACCTGCAATTTCTTAGCACCACTATTGTCAGCTACATTTAATACCGATCTGTGTTGTACCATTTTAGTAATCGTTAAATCGTTTATCGTTAATCGTCTATCGGATTTATTATTTTTCCGATTTACGATTGACTATTTACGATCTACTTTTTCTCCTCCTTAGCTTTTTTAGTTTTTTTAGCTGGTTTTTCTTCAGCTTTTTCTTCAACTACAACTTCAGATTCAACTCTTTCAGCTTCTTCTTCCACTGGCATCACTTCTTCAATAACATCCTGTGATACTTCCTTCAAAGCTTCTTCGTTCATAGGTACGATATCTCGCCCAACTATTTTTGCAACCATCCAATGTTTTCTTTTAGAAAATGGACGACTCTTTTTGATATCGACAATATCACCCATCTCTGCACCAATTTCATCATGAACCAAATATTTTTTACTCCATGCATACGTTTTTTTATACAAAGGATGGCTTTTTCGACTTTCCACCAAAACAGTCACTGTTTTTGCAGTTTTATTTGAAACAACTCTTCCGATCATGTTTATTTAGCCTCCTTTCCAGCTTCAAGTTTGGCTAGAACTTGTTTTTGATTTAAAATTGTCAAAACTCTTGCCAAATCTTTTCTTTTTTTATCAATTGATTTCAGATCTTTTAATTTATTCAAATTTTTATCCACCATTAGATCAGAAATCTCTCCTCTCAACTGTTTAGCAGTTGCCTGAACAGATTTAGTGTCCATATTTTTAATAGTTGTTATATCCATTTTGTCAGCCATTTTAGTTGATTCCTTTCGTAATAAACCTTGTCTTCAAAGCCATCTTATGAGAAGCCAGTCGCATCGCTT
>CAYOMO010000187.1:0-1856 GCA_964405065.1 uncultured Gammaproteobacteria bacterium | reverse complement strand
TTGATCTTACCTGCCTTTACCAGCTCTCCCACCCGTTGTTCATAAGTGCCTCCCAACTCACCAAAGAACACTGAAGCCTGGGTATTTGGATCATCCTCTACTGCCAGAATAAAATCTGCAAAGTCTGTCCCGGCAATAATATCTCCGCC
The DNA here is from genome assembly GCA_964405065.1 of uncultured Gammaproteobacteria bacterium. Taxonomy (GTDB): domain Bacteria; phylum Patescibacteriota; class Microgenomatia; order Daviesbacterales; family UBA10151; genus CAZWRN01. The sequence goes on along the minus strand of CAYOMO010000187.1, from coordinate 1,707 downwards.
AATGCCAACTGCCCAAGATACACCTAAACCATTATTTTTTAAATGTAAACCTAGTTCTGAAGTCATCGAGCCAGATTTGGATACCACTGCAATATGTCCAGGTACAAATACTCTATCAGGAGTGGCTCCGCCAATGGAGGCGATTTTTAGTTTTCTGGAAGGAGAGATCAGTCCCACAGCGCTTGGACCAACCAAAGAAACATCGTTTGCTTTGGCTAATGCATAAATATAAGCAGAATCAGCAGCTGGAACTTTTTCAGTAAAAATCAAAATAAATTTGATACCAGCTTCGATAGCCTCAATTACAGCTCCTTTGACAAAAAGCGGTGGGACATAAATAACAGAGCCATCGACCTGACCGTGAGCTTCCTGAGCATCTTTAACTGAGTTATAAATTGGAACACCCAAGACTTCCTGGCCACCTTTGCCTGGAGTCACTCCGGCAATAATTTTTGTTCCATAATCGAGCATGGTGGGAAGACCTTTTGACCCTTCAGATCCAGTGATCCCCTGACCTATTAAGATAGCGTTTTCTTCTAGTAATAACATATTTTTAGTGTCTTAGTGACAAGAGTCCAGAGTCAAGGAGTTATTCTAGGATTTATTTTCCTAGACTCTTGACTCTTGCGACTTGCCACTTCTTTCAGCATACTCCTTCGCTAATCTTGCCATTATTTCAGCAGACTGGCTGATCGATGTCTCTTCGCCATATAAATGCAGATCAAAATCTTTGACTTGGCGCAGCATTTCGAAAGCTTCTTTATCCCTCGGCCCGCCTCTTCTGATCACAATCGGGAAATTGAACTTAATATTAAGTTCAGTCTGAGCTTGCCGAAGACCTTCCACTATTCCACTTAAAGTTTCATAGACATCAGTAAAATTTGCTACCGCGCCGACTATCCACAATCCGTTTAAATCTGGTTTGGAAAGCACTACTTTGGTCAGTTTTTGAACTTTTTCTTTGGAAGGATTGCCTGAATACTCAGTGTAATTGGCTGGTTTACCGCCATTTTTGATCAAGGCATCCATAGCAGTCAGCGAGGCTCCTCCACCTGAGGACATCACGGCGATATCACCATCGATATCAAAAAAAGCTGAACCGGCGACACCTTTATAATCCCCTTCATCGATCTTTTTAGCCTCAATCTCACGTTTGGTTGGGGTGTGCCCGGGAGCACTGCGGGGGGTGAATTTCCATTCGGGATGGCGGCCTTGGGCTGAATCATCCAGCTTAATCTTGGCATCAAGCGCCATATACTCACCTCTTTTGGTTTTAATCAGTGGATTAATTTCCAACAGAGTCGCATCAAGCTCGAAAAACAGGGCAATTAGTTTATTTACTAATTCATCCGGTAAGGATAACTGCTTTTTCTGAGCGGAGCGAAGAATCTCTGAACTTGTTTCAGAACTAATCCCCGCATTCGCGGGAGATCCTTCACTTCCGTTCAGGATAAGTATTTTATTTATTGGATCTATTTGAAAGACCTGTACTCCTCTTTTTTCGATACCTGTGCCACCAGCTTCAGAAAATGTCAAAATTGGTGCGCGCAGATCAGTGTCATACGATAGTGAGATGTAGTATTCTGCGGCAATATCGGCTTTTTCTTCTACTAAAATCTGTTTAACTTTTTCATTATTAATTTCTTTAGTAAAAAGATCTCTAACTGCAGTTTTTGCTTCCTCTTCATTTTCAGCAAATAAAATCCC
>CAYOMO010000186.1:0-1859 GCA_964405065.1 uncultured Gammaproteobacteria bacterium | reverse complement strand
ATTAATCCATACGCCTAAAGTCGTTAGACATTTCTTAATTAGGGTAATACAAAGAATGATGTTATTTCGCAAACCGCAGGATATAGTATTGTGCAACGAACTCAATAAATATATTGAGTGGGATAACGAATAAATAGAGAATGCTTATTAATATGGCTAATAAAAATGTTGAACTTGCTGATGTTATATATGAATACTTCAAATACTTTCCCGAATGGAAAGGTAGAAACCATTTGATAATTTATTCAAGTGAAACAGTTGACTTAGAAACAGGCAAAGAGCGTGAAGTCATTGCAGAATACAAAACAAACAGGGCTGAATTTAAAAAGAAAATCTTAGCGAGGTTATGAACGAGATAATCAATAAACTTTTAAACGAAATACCGCTACAAGAACGATTAAAGAATAACGCTATGCTAAAAGATAAGCATAATTGGGTTAACGGTGAATACACGGGCAATATTAAAGAAATCGAAATAGACGTAGCATACATAATGGAGGACGTGAAGAAACGCTTACGGTATTTATATCCCGAAATAGATTTTTCTAACCTATAAAACACTATGCCAACACAACTAAGCACAATAAAAACCCCCAAAGAGAAGTATAGGGAAATAGTTGCTAACGAAATATCCAAACTTAAAAGCGGGTACGGGTTGACAAGTGAAGAGCTTGCTGAAGCCTGCAAACTTAGTGCAAGACAATTCAGGTCATACGGATTCCATAAGGTATTCAAGACTGAAACACACAATAATATAAAATACTACGTTAAATGAGTACAGACCTCGAAGCAATTAAGCAAGCTGAACAGGAACGCAAATCTAAACAGGATTACAAGAGCCATAATAAGGTACTGTTAAAAGAGATTGAAGACCTTAACAACGCTTTAAGCTACTTCCAACAAGCCAAAACTATCATTCCAAAACCAATTAAACCTACTTTCAGAACCGGCAAAGGCGAGGCTACTGCATTGACTTTGTTTAGTGACGTTCATTGTGAAGAGAAAATCACTAAGGCAAGTACAAACGGGCTGAATGAGTTTACCCCTGATATATGCAGTACAAGGGTTAATAACTACTTTGTGAACCTGTTAAAACTTGTCAATAACCATAGGAACGTAGTTAATATTGATAACCTTGTAATAGGTATCATAGGGGATAACATACACGGGTTAATTCACGACGAATACATAAGCACTAACTACCTAAGACCTATTGAGGCTACTCTATTCATTCAGGAACAGATAGAGGCGGGGTTGACCTACTTACTCGAGAATGGAAAGTTTAAGCGCATTGTGGCTGTGTGTAAGGTAGGCAATCATTCGAGAACTACCGATAAGGTATTCGGGCAAACGGAATTAATACACTCATACGAATACTTTTTATACAAGTATTTAGAGAAGAAGTTTGCAGGTCAGATTGAGTTTATGATTGAGGAAAATTACTTTACATACTTTGATGTTTACGATTACACTATTTCATTTGAACACGGACACGCTTTTAGGTACGCAGGCGGTATAGGGGGCATTTACCCTGCCTTAATGCGTCATTTGTCTAAGAGCTATTCCGTTAAACGCTTTGATTTAGCTTGTATGGGGCACTGGCATTCTACTATTCATATCCCTAACGCTTTAATAAACGGGTGTGTGTGTGGCTACAATGATTATGCACGTAGGAAAGGGTTTAGTTTTGAACCCCCGAAACAGCAGTTTTTATTGATTAATAAAGAAAAGGATAATAAACATATTTATGTAAAAAACTAAAAGGGCTATAAATAAATTGAAAAAACCAAGCAGCTTGTAAAAGTAAATAATTAATTATGAAAACAAAAATAGTTTAGCAGCTTCAATTTTTCTGAGCG
>CAYOMO010000185.1:0-1865 GCA_964405065.1 uncultured Gammaproteobacteria bacterium | reverse complement strand
AACATTAAATCACACTGAATTTGATGAACCAATTCGCAAACTATCATGGTGGCGAGTTTTTATTGCACTAACAATTCTGTCAGTTGTATCAATCGGTTTATATTTTAGTTGGCATCAATACCAAGATACTCAAAAAATAGCCACTAACACCGCCTGGTTTGCTTCATATGTAGATGCAACGGCCACACCAATTTATCCTTTTGAACAACTAAATAGTTCTGGCACCAATCATGTAGTTTTATCTTTTATCGTCGCCTCACCAAATGATCCTTGCTTACCCACCTGGGGTGGATTCTATACTATCCCTGAAGCTAAAGCCAAGCTAGATCTTGACCGTCGAATTGCCAGATTAAGACAACAAGGTGGTACAATCACTATCTCTTTTGGCGGACTAAACAATGATGAATTGGGTTTTAAATGCACTGATATCAACAAATTAACTGCTGCATATCAGATGGTCATTGATCAGTATTCACTAGATACCATCGACCTTGATTTGGAAGGCGAAGAGTTAAATGATAATTTTTCATTGGAACAACGAGCAATTGCTTTATCTGAACTACAAAAAAAATATCGGTCGGAAAATAAAAATTTAGCCATTTGGCTGACATTGCCAGTTGCTCCTCAGGGTCTGACAGAAACAGGCACCAATGCTATTAAAATAATGCTAGCAAAAGGAGTCGATCTGGCTGGCGTAAATGTGATGACTATGGATTATGGCGGTAGCAAAAATCCAACTGACTCAATGAACATATCTTCTCAAAAAGCTTTAATGCAAACACATCGGCAACTTGGTATTTTGTACAAACAAGCAGGAATTGAATTAAATACGGCTTCTTTATGGAATAAATTGGGAGCAACACCAATGATTGGACAAAATGATGTTGTTGATGAAGTTTTTACCATTCAAGATGCTCAGGAATTCAATCAATTTGTACAAACCAATCAGCTAGGACGATTATCAATTTGGTCTGCCAATCGTGACATCCAGTGCGGTGAAAATTATGTTGATATTAAAAAAGTTTCAGATTCTTGTAGTGGAGTAAAACAAGAAAAATACCAATATGCCAGATTATTAAGTCAGGGTTTTGATGGTTCTCCTTATTTAAATGCCGGTACCATCACTAAAAGCGATCCAGATGCGGGAAAAGAAGTGGTTGATGATCCGACTAAAAGTCCTTATCAAATATGGAAAGAACCAGCCAGATATTTGGCTGGAACCAAAGTAGTCTGGCATGGCAATGTTTATCAGGCCAAATGGTGGACTCAAGGAGATACTCCTGACAATCCAGTGTTACAGTCTTGGGAGACACCCTGGCAATTGCTTGGCCCAGTATTACCGGGAGAAACACCACTTCCACTTGCTACTCTAGCAAAAGGAACCTATCCTGAATGGAACGGTGACACCGAATACTCTGGCGGACAACGAATACTTTTTGAAGGAATACCTTATCAGGCCAAATGGTGGACTAAAGGAGATAGTCCGGAAACAGCCTCTGCTGATCCAGATAGTTCACCCTGGTTTCCTCTGACCCAAAATCAAATCAATGAATTATTAAAAAACCCACCCAAAACTGCTTCTGGGACTGCCTTGACACAATAAGTCTACAATTTTTTGGGAAATATAACAGACAATAACATCGATGTTCCCAATGCGGCCATGATAACTACAAATGAAACCAACGAAGAGATATGAATCCCAAACAGATCAATCAACATTTTTCCACCAATAAAAACTAAAATAAAACTTAGTCCTTTTTGCAGATGATGAAACTGATGCAATATATTTTCCAGTAGGAAAAACAAAGCTCGCAATCCCATGATGGCAAAAACATTGGAAGTAAAAATAATAAATGGATCGGTTG
>CAYOMO010000184.1:0-1932 GCA_964405065.1 uncultured Gammaproteobacteria bacterium | reverse complement strand
AAGGGGAAATTTTCTTTTTGGAAAAACGAATCTCAACAGTTTTATCTCCGGCAATAACAGCTTTTATGGCCTGTCTAGTTAGGATAGCGAGATGTTTTTTCATACATTTGGTGAAAATGATTATAACACTACAGATATTGTTCAGATTGTGGTAATATAAGATACCATGAAAGCAGTTGACTTTCTCCGTGAAGTTAGGGTAGAATTAGCTAAGGTTGTTTGGCCTTCTAAAGAGGCTACTTTTAGGCTTACAATTTTAGTTATTGTAATAACTATCATTGTAGGCTTTTTTATTGGTTTGATCGATCTAGGCCTGACAAAATTGTCATCAATTTTGTTTCAATGATTGAGATCAAACCAAGAGAATTTACAACAAAGGATAATCTAAGTGTAAATTCTCATTGGATAATCATAAATAAGGATAATTATGCAAGACGATAACAACAAACAAGTTGAAGAAACAATTGATGAAACTCCAGTAGAGGAGACTGTTTCTGATGAACAAAATGCCGAAACTCATATTGAAGAGCCGGAAGTTGAAGCTGCGGAAGAAACAGCTGAAACTACAGAAGAAGCTGCACCAGCTGAAACTGAAGCTCAAACTGAGGAAGCTCCAGCTGAAAGTACAGCAGCTGCCGTAGAAGAGACCCCAGTAGCAGAAGAAAAAGCTGATGAAGCCGAGGAAGCTACAGAAGAGGCGGCTGCTTCCGCTGAAGCTTCGGCGGACCAGGAGGAAACTCCAGTAGAGGCACCAGTGGTTGATGATTCACCAGCGTCCAAAGGCCGCTGGTATGTGGTTCATACTTTTTCTGGTCACGAAAACAGAGTAGCTGCTACTTTAAAACAGCGAATTGAATCCGAGCATTTGGAAAATATGATCTTTGATATCTTGGTTCCAACTCAAGACAAAATTGAAATCCGAGGCGGTAAGAAAGAAACTGTCAAAGAAAAGATTTTCCCTGGTTACATTTTAGTAAAAATGTTGCTTAGTGATGAATCATGGTTGGCGGTACGTACCACTCAAGGGGTAACATCCTTTGTTGGTGCTGGCAACAAACCAACTCCGATCTCGGAAGCTGAAGTAAACTCAATTGTGAAATTCACTTCACAAGGAGCCCAGCCAACCTTTAAAGAGGTCTTTATGGTGGATGATACGGTTAAAATTATTGACGGACCATTTGCTGACTTTATTGGTAAAGTTGACTCAGTTGATACTGAAAAAGGTCGTCTACGAGTCTTGGTATCGATCTTTGGACGCGAAACTCCAGTTGAACTCGACTTTTTGCAAGTAACCAAACTTTAAATCTATGGCAAAGAAAATTAAAACCTATGTTAAATTAAATGTTCCAGCAGGTGCCGCTACCGCAGCTCCTCCTGTGGGCCCAGCTTTGGGTCAGCATGGTCTACCGATCATGGACTTTGTTAAAGCTTTTAATGAAAAAACCAAAGACCGGGCTGGTAATATCCTTCCAGTGGTAATTACTGTTTTTGAAGACCGGACTTTTACTTTTATCACCAAAGAACCACCTATTGCTGAAATGATCAAAAAAGCGATTGGAAAAGAAAAAGGGGCTGGTAAAGCTGGCCATGAGACAATTGCTACTTTGACCAAACAACAAGTAGAAGACATTGCTAAAGCCAAATTGCCGGACTTAAATACCAAAGATATTGAAGCTGCTGGCAGAATTGTGGCCGGCGTAGCACGAAGTATGGGAGTCAAGGTGTCTTAAATATGGGAAAAAAGAAAACAGTTATGATTGATGACTCTGTAATCGAAGAAAAAGCAGAGCCTCGCAAAAAATTGAATCCGAACCCCGCGAAAGAAGAAGCGGTAGAATCTCCACGGGCTAAACTCAATCCAAATCGAGCTAAACTCAATCCAAATCCAGCTGAGAAAGAAACAAGTGATAAGAGTCCTGAGTCAAGCAAAAA
>CAYOMO010000183.1:0-1946 GCA_964405065.1 uncultured Gammaproteobacteria bacterium | reverse complement strand
TAATAATTTTGGAATCAAGAATATCTTGAGGATTTCCGGTGAAGATTCTTTTTAACTTTATATCAACTGAAATGATTTTATGACCTACTAAATATTTATGTAGACCAATTCTTACGGTCTCTACTTCTGGAAGTTCCGGCATATTATTTTGACACTTGTCCCTCCAAGCTCTGCAAGCAGAGCGATATGGGATATGGGGATTATATCAAATAATTTATTTAGTGAGTTTTACCTGAAGATCTGGCCAAATTTGAATAATATGCGCCGCAGCTGACTCCCTATCTTCTCTTTCTTTCTCGGACAAATCTTTAAAAGGTTTTTGTTCCCTAACTCCTCTGATTTTCCCAGCATATCTAAAAGAAGATTCAAAACCGTCCCGCTGATAACCCAGTGCCCCTGCACTACCGCTTGGTTGCCAATCAAATAAATGTTTAATTGCTCTATTTCCCACTTCGGTAACCTCCTTAATCGAGGTGCCCTCCGGGAAACTTAATTACACCATCACTCCCATTCCCTTAGGAGCTGATTCAATCTTTTCTCTTAATGCTTCAGTTATAACCATACTGATATTTATATTACCAAATCAATCTAAAGTCAATAATCCTCCTCTAGTCTTTGCCCTACCAAAATTTCCAGCTCTAACTCCTCATCACTCATTTCTTCAATTTTTTTTCTAGGCTTTTCGGAAATAAAACTAACATCCAAAAACCATATAGTTCCCATGTTTGCATCGGGATCAAATATAAATTGTGGATTTTCATAGCGATGGTCTAAAACTAACCTCATTTCTGCCTCAACACTCTCCGGAGGATATTCATTAGGAAATCTAAATTCTAAAAGCTTTGATTGCCTCCCTTCTCCTTCTCTTTCAGCAGTCATTTTACTTTAGAATCCACGAATGCTTTTATTTCTTTTATAAATCGTGCCTTACTAAACTTTTCCGCATGTTTTTTAATTATTTTTTCATCCCATTTTGTTTTTTCCAGCTTATTAATAGCCTTATTTAAATCATCAACTGTAAAATCATTAAAGAAAACTCCCGTCTTTCCTTCTTCTACTGTTTCTATAACTCCTCCTGAATAATGAGCTACCACGGGCGTTCCAAGCATCATTGATTCTACTGGTGTAATTCCGAAATCTTCATCTTTTGAAGCAAAAACAAATGCTTTGGCTCCACCCATAAGCCTAGACTTTTCTTCGTCAGATACTTCTCCAACGAACTGAATATTACTTGCCCCCTTTGCGAGCTCTCTTACTTCAGACTCAAAACCAGCAAAACCACGACCAAAAACTTTCAAAGGTAAACCATTCTGCGCAAATGCTTGAACTATTAAGTCAGTGTGCTTAGCTCTAGCCATCCTTCCCCCAGCTACGTAATAATTTCCTCGGTCTATATTTACAGAATCAACCTCAACTGGTGGATAAATTATCTTAGAGTTTTTACGGTAAAACTTTTCGATACGCTTTTTAGTCTCTTCAGAATTAGCTATAAAATAATCTACTTTTTGAGACGACTGAAAATCCATAAGACGAAGAAAATGAAATGAAGCACCCGCGATGAATTTAGTTATGAGATTATTTTTATAATTCCTTGCAGTCTCATATCCATATAAATATCTTGGAGGCGTATGGGAATAACAAATATGAACTGCCGAATGCTTTTCAGACTTAGTTTTAATCATATTTGGACTATATGCACCTGTAGCGGAAACTATTACTACATCGTATTCAGATAGATCCAATGATTTAAATAATTCGGGCGCTACCAAGCGAAGCGGACTAATAAGTTTCGAGTTAAATGGAATTACATCAGCCCAAGATGTTTTTATTTTCCAATTCTCAAAGCGCGCTCGATGAGGACCTAAGTATTTTGGCAGATAGACAGAAGTGTAAACAATTGAATTCGGATAGGCTTCATGAAGAGCTTCGAGCACCCTTTCTGCCCC
>CAYOMO010000182.1:0-1960 GCA_964405065.1 uncultured Gammaproteobacteria bacterium | reverse complement strand
TACCGATAAAAATTCCCAGGAAACTTTTGAAATAAGAGTTCATAAAAGAATAGTTGAAATTATTGAACCAACAGATAAGACGATCGACTCACTGATGCATCTTGAATTACCAGCGGGTGTAGATATTGAAGTAAAGATGTAAACCTTACGAGCTATATTTTGAATTATTAGTATGACCACCGAAAGGTGGTTTTTTTATAATCTCATGATTATTTTGAATGAAAATGTTTTGCACATGAATTCTCACTAAATACCCTTTTATAAAGTTTGAAGTTTAATTTGTCATTCCTATTCATGCATGCCGGCCGGCTGAGTGCATTGTTAATTAGGCTGCTGCCTGTTCCTGGAGAAATCCGGTAATTTCATTCATACGAGATTGAAAATTTTGAACTTCTTCTGGAAATAAAACTACTGAATTTCTTTTAGCAGGCTGCCCAGTCTCAACTAAACGAGATTCTGTTATTTTTAAGTATCGTTTATTGTTGGAAGCTTCTCTGATGTCAAAGAAATATGTTTTTTTACCGCAGTTTAAAACTGAAGATTTAATAGCTTTTTTTGGTTCTGTTTGATCCATTTCACTCACCCCCTTTCCTTTAATGTCGTTACCCTTGAGTTATAAGGGAGATATTAAGTATCCCCCAGTTGAATAGTGAACTCTCCACCAAAATAACCGAAGGAAACCCCAATGTCAAGAGATTAAAACAGGGTACTATATTGCTAAATTGTTATATTGTTTGATCTTTGGATGAGGCCTATACTATATTCATGGAAATAATGTGGATTGTACTTGCGGTATTGGCTGTATTTCTTTTTTTCTCTTCTGTGCGAATTGTACAAGAGTATGAACGGGCGGTTATTTTCTTTTTAGGCCGTTGTACTGGTGTAAGAGGCCCTGGATTGATTCTTTTAATTCCTATCTTAGAGACAATGCAAAAAGTGACTTTACGGACTATTACGATGGATATTCCGGCTCAAAAGATTATTACTAAAGATAATGTTTCAATTGATATTTCGGCTGTAGCTTATTATCACATTGTAGATCCGAAAAAATCAGTCATTTCTATTGAAGATGTGTATGATGCTGCGAACCAAATTAGTCAAACAACGGTTCGCAATGTGGTTGGTCAATTTACACTTGATCAATTACTTTCGGATCGGACTAAAGTGAATGAACAAATTCGTAAAGTAATAGATGTTCATACAGAGCCGTGGGGGATCCAGGTAACAATTGTTGAAATTAAAGATATTATGTTGCCGGATAATATGCAGCGGGCGATGGCAAAAGAAGCTGAGGCAGAAAGAGAAAGACGGGCCAAAATCGTGGCTGCAGAAGGAGAATTACAGGCTGCAGAAAAACTAGGTTTGGCTGCTGATGTGATGCAGAAACATCCAGTGGCTTTACAGCTTCGGACACTTCAAACAATGGCGGAGATTTCAGTTGAAAAGAACTCTACAATCATCTTTCCAGCCCAATTTATGACTACTGTGCAGGAAGCAATTAAAATGTTGAAAACTGATTCTGGGAAGTAATCTTCATAAAATACCTATAGCTTGCAATTAGCTTCAAATCTGTGTTAAAATTACGAAAGAACTGAATGATTACGTCAGGATAGTTTTTACAGTTTTAAAAAAATCAGTAAGTTGTGCGTCCTCCGATAGGATACGACAATTGAAACAGGCACATTTTACTGAGTGAGAGCCCGCAAGGCCTCACTTTTTTTGTTGTTAAAGGCATTATGATCAATACATTAATTGGCATTAAAAAAGATATGACTTCAGGTTATGACCAGCGTGGTAGACGTGTGGGTGTGACTAAAATTTCTGTGCCTTCAAATTTCATTACTCAGGTCAAGACTTCTGACAAAGATGGATACAACGCTGTACAGATTGCGACTGGTAGTAAAAAAAGTGTTCTCAAACCTCAAAGAGGGCATTTCAAAAAAGCCGGCGTTGCAGAAAC
>CAYOMO010000181.1:0-1975 GCA_964405065.1 uncultured Gammaproteobacteria bacterium | reverse complement strand
ATCGCAACTGGGGGCTTAGGCGGACGTGGCAATCATGAATTTCGCTCTCCTACCAATACTACTCCGATGACCGCCGAACCAGGTGAACGGGGTGAGAAGAAAACACTAAAAATCTTACTTAAATTAATCGCCGATTATGGATTGATTGGTTTACCAAATGCCGGAAAAAGCAGCTTACTTAATGAACTTACCAGAGCCAACGTCAGAGTGGCTAACTATCCTTTTACTACTTTGGAACCAAATCTAGGAGTCTGTGGGAAGAAAATCTTGGCTGATATTCCCGGACTGATCGAAGGAGCTGCCTCTGGAAAAGGGCTTGGTATCAAATTTTTAAAACATATTGAAAAAACTTCCACCCTTTTACATTGCATCGCTGCCGATTCAGATGATCCAAAAGGAGAGTACAAAACTATCTGGAAAGAGATGAATGCCTTTGATAAAACTCTTAAAGATAAACAGGAAATTATTTTATTGACCAAGTCAGACACAGTCGATAAAAAAGAGCTTGTCACGTTAACTAAATTATTCAAAGGGAAAAAAGTGTTACCAGTATCAATTCATGACTATGACAGCATCGAGAACCTCAAAAAAATTATCGTGAATCGTGAATCGTGAATCGTGAATCGTTTAAATTCTAATCTATCCGCTGAATATCTGCGCCAAGGGAAGCTAAATTCTCGACAATATTTTCATAGCCTCTTTCAATCAGCTCCGCTTTATTGATTACACTGCGTCCTTTAGCACATAAAGCAGCTAATACCAAAGCCATACCTGCTCGGATATCTGGAGTTTCCATCTCTCTACCCCACAACTGTGAAGGACCATAGACAATCACACGATGTGGATCGGCGATGACAATATTGGCGCCCATACTCATTAGCTTGTCAGTAAAAAACATACGTGACTCATACATCCAGTCATGCAACAAAGAAATCCCTTTGGACTGTGTGGCTAAAACAATCGTCATACTCATCAGATCAGTTGAAAAACCAGGCCATGGACGGACATGCAGCCGATTTATCGCTGTCAATTCACCCCCCGAAACTTCAATTCCATCTTTAGCTTCTTCAAATAATATTCCCATTTTCTGCAAAGGTAGATAGATCGGTTCCAAATCTTTTAATGAAGTGTTTGTCAGAGTAATTTTTCCTCCAGTGATCGCAGCAGCAACGGCATAAGTTCCTATTTCTAAATATTCAGTCCCAATGTCAAACTCAGCTTCATCAAATCCAGTAGTTGCCTGGATAGTCAACGTTGGTGAACCAATCCCATCGATTTCGACTCCCATTTTAACCAGTAGATTGCACAAATCCTGAACATGTGGCTCCATTGCACAGTTTTTTAGGATTGTTTTACCTTTTCCATAGCTTGCAGCCATGATCAGGTTTTCTGTTGCTGTCACTGAAGGCTCATCCAAAAATATTTCAACTGAACCCTCATCATCAGTTCTTTTACCTATATAATCCCGGTCTTCACGTTTAAATTCAAAACCTAGCTCTTCAAAACCCTGAATATGCGTCTCAATACTACGTTTACCAATGATGTCTCCTCCTGGATGGGAAAATTCAGCTTTACCCATTCGACCAAGTAACGGACCAACCAGTAATATTGATGCCCTCAAGCGGGTAATCAGCTGTTTTGGCATCCGAAAATCAGCCAGCTCTGCTGCATTAATGGTTAATGTGTGCTCCCCTCGCTCGACTTTCACACCCAGAGCAGTCAAGATCTCTATCATCACAGCCACATCGGATATATGAGGGACATTGGTCAATGTGACGGGCTTATCCGACAAAACAGCCGCCGCCATACAAGGCAGTACAGAGTTTTTATTGCCTGAGACTCGAATTGACCCAGTTAATTTTTTTCCACCTTCAATAATATAAGTAGCCATTGGAGAAATTATATCGAAACATCCCTCTGAAAGCAAAAACTTTAGCTTGAATAATAAAGTGCATTTCAGTATGATCGCCTTATG
>CAYOMO010000180.1:0-1987 GCA_964405065.1 uncultured Gammaproteobacteria bacterium | reverse complement strand
GATTTTAAATCGTCTGGCGAAAATGGTCTAATATCTGGTTTTGACATAAAAACTTTCTGAGCAGTTATATATTAGTCGTTTTGAATTGTCAAAACCCACGCCGAGTTAGTAAATTAATCCAACTGTAATATGTGCTGTAAAATGAGCTGGTGCTTCTTAAAATCCCTCACGATGTAATGAGCAATTTCTGGGATCTTTTGATCATTTGAAGTAAGTAAACCTATGGTATACATCCCCCCTCTTTTGCCCGCTTCTACTCCATGATAGGCATCTTCAAAAACGACACATTCTGAAGGATTCATTCCTAGCCTTCTCGCCGCAATTAAAAAAAGTTCAGGGTCTGGTTTAGGTTTTTTAAAATCATTACCCGAAACAATGGTATTAAAAAAATGACTAAGTCTAGTTTTCTTTAAAACAAATGGTGCATTTTTACTGGAAGAAGCCGCCGCAATATAAAATAAATTTTTATCTAAATTCTGTAAGAAAAGTTTAACTCCTGGTAACGGTTTTGGCGGTTTTTGATCAACCATTTCTAAAAAGTATTGCTGCTTTTTATCAGCAAGTTTTTCTAGTTCTACATCTACCACACCAGTTAGAATATTTTTAATTCCTGTAGCTCTTGGTAAACCATTAACTTTTTCCAGATAATCTTCAAATTCAAATTTTGCCCCTGCTTCTTGAAACATTTTTTGCCAGGCCAAAAAATGATACGGGACGGTATCTACCAAAACTCCATCGACATCAAAAATTACAGCTTTTTTCATAATTTAGGCAGCTATATGATGAGCTAGTATCGGCCCGGCCAAAGATTCACCTGCCATTAAAAGAGCCAATAAACCACTTTCTGGATTACCTCTGACTGTAGTTAGTGCTATTTCCCGCAGATAGGATCCTGTGGCATATCTTTTCATTCGAATAGTAAAGTTTGGATCTTTTAAGCTTTGAGCAAATTCATTGGCTCGACTTCCGACATAATCATGCAGTGCATGAGCTACTGGACTAAAATTCGTACTCATTCGGACACCAACTGCACCTTCATAAACACCTACTCCATTTATTTTGATTTCTGAGGCAGTTGTGGTTGAACGTTGTTTAGCCATCCTGACATAGCTTTCAGCGGGGTCGCCCAGTCCACTCCATTCAGCATCAATCAGAGCCCATTTATTATTTTCAGGAGCAATAATAATATTGGAACCGGTGGCATCTCCATGAACCCCGATCAGATATTCTGGAGGTGTTTGTAAAAGCCGATCGACAGCACCAATCATGGTTTCTAATGATGGCAATTTTCTCCCTCCCATTCGAAGAGGTAATTGCAACAAAGCTGTGTCAGAAATACCGAAATGTCTCGCCATTCTATATAGCGCTTCAGGAATCATGTCTAGAGTCTCTCCCCATTCTTTGCGTTGCATCGATTTGAAATCTTGTCCTTCAAAAGCTAATTTTCTTTGACTTCCCCACCACTGTTTTTTCAGATCAAGCAATTCACCATACAGAGCTAAAGCCTGTCTTGAACCGATTGATTGGGTGGCTAAAGCCTCTCTTAGAGTTCTGCCATCAATATGTGGAATGACTAAAAAGCCTTTTGTTTCATCAGCTATCCTGATTTTGGGCATTTTTTCAGCCAGAGGGGTGTCTGCCAAGAAACGATAACCATGTATATCATCTTGTACTCTATCCGGCTTTGCATAATTGTGTTTGATCACCACACGACGATCGCCTGTATCTACAAAAGTAATATTGCTCCCCGACATCCCTCCATGTTTCATTAAAGTCGCTGATTTAATTTTTCCCGAAACTTCGGCCGCTACCCCAACTTGAGCGGGAAGAATCTGATCAATCCCATCGACAATGTGTGCAGCCTGAGCATAAAGCTCTTTGTTGTATTCAGCTGTTTGGAACAAGGTGTTGTCAAAATCAAGCAACCATCCGGTTTTCCCTTTGGGAGTTTTAAATTTACTCAGATCTGAAATACTTTCTATCGTCT
>CAYOMO010000179.1:0-1998 GCA_964405065.1 uncultured Gammaproteobacteria bacterium | reverse complement strand
GGGGATGCACGGCTTCGACGTAGAGATGTACTTTTATAAATCGCTAGAGCGTACCAGAACGTTACTCGGAAAATAATAACTGCAAACGTCAAAGACGCAACCGCAGAACTTAGAGAACTTGCTATGGATATGCTTGGTTTGAATGCTTCTAACAGAGCGTTCGCAACCATGTCTGTCTAAGCATCCTTTAAGTCCCTTTTGGCTTCCTCGGTGAGCTGACTGGGCTAACAATGCCGAGTGCTATCCGAAAAAGTTCTCGATCTTTTAGGATTTAAGAAATCAAATCGGCAGCACGAAGATAGGTTTGTGTATCTACCTCTTTGTGCTTTAGAAAAGATACAATATCTCTAGCTATAAGGTTTTTAAGAGGCCTTTGCGGACCCGGGTTCAACTCCCGGCATCTCCACAAGCTGGTTTTTGTCTTCAAGTTTGACCGCTAATAGATTGGGAAGACAGGCTAAACTAGCGGTTCCAAATCCCTCGTTTATGTCATAAGGGATTTTTTCTTCAAAATACATCTCAAGGAGTAACCGTTGATCTTTAGGGTTAGGGCTTTTCCACATCAGAATAGGCTCTTCAATCTTAGGTAGAACAATATCACAAGCGGTTCCAAAGTTTTCCTCGTAGTATATCCTTTTAGGTAGACTCTCTTTCAAGCTGTTTATCTGTTCTATTATCTTTACAGCTTCGGTTTCGTACTCTTTAGCTATCTCTTCGCTAGTAGCTTTAGCAGCTCGCTGTAGAAGCTGTTTTTTTTGGCTCTCAAGTTCGGTAATAAGCTTTTGCGATCTTGTATTGCTGTCCTGTTCTAATACGTCTCTATTAGCCCAAATATCAAGTAATACAGCCTTGGCAAACTCTATTACTTCCTCATTGGGAGTAATGCCATATAGTAAGTTTTCAAAATGTTCCTCAATTAGAGCTTTTTGAATAGTTTTATTATAAAGAGGACATCCTTTTTGTTTACAGAAATAGTGAGGATAGCGTTGACTTCTACCTGTGTGCCAACTAGCCGTTATAGCCTTTTTACAATCATTACAGAGTACAAAGTTACGCAGAGGAAAGTCTATAGAATAGTCTTTTCTAAGTGGAGCTTTCGCTTTGCCTAGTAGTTTTTTTTGTACATTGTGGTAGGTGTCTATACTGATGAATCCTTCATGTTTAGCCTTTTTGAGTGGAACACCCCAAGGTTTATATTCAAGCCATCCTGTATACAAAATTTCAGTCAGTATATTCTTTACACCGTTTAAGGAGGTTTTTCGATTAATGTTGGAGTCTTTATATTTCTTATCAAGAAAATCCCTTCCTTCTTCTAGTGTGTTTATCATTCCTTTTTCATACGATTCTATAAGCTCCTTATAAATTGAAGATAAAGGTTCATGTGCAGTCAATAACCTGCCATAAACAGGATGTTTTGAATTAATAAGAGCGGGAGGAGGTCCAAAAGCCCAAAATCCATCATCTAGCCGTGCTTTCATTTTTTGTATAACTTGTCTACGGTTATATTTCCTTTGGTATTGATTCCCTGCTGCCAATACCAATTCTGCATATTCGCTTTCTGGACTATCGTCTATATTGAAATTTAAACATTCTAATTTTGCCCCTCTAGCTACTAGCTCTGTTTTAAGCTGTATATGTACTTCTACATCTCTAGCAAAGCGGCTCATATCATCAAATAACACTACATATCGTTTATATTGATTAGCATCAAGATATGCTATTAACTCTCTCATAGCTGGTCGTGTAAATAATCCACCTGATACACCCTCATCATAAAAAACTTTCACTACAATGTATCCTTTTGATTTAGCATAGTCTCTACATCTTTTTTCTTGACTGTTCAATCCATTCCCTTCATGTACCTGTCTATCAGAGGATACTCGACAATAGATTATGCACCATTTCCAAGTATCAATCGTTTCTTGTAGTTTTTGTTTTAGCATTTTTGAGATGATCTAAACTATTATCGAGGAGTTGATTAACAAGTGCATACATTTG
>CAYOMO010000178.1:0-2000 GCA_964405065.1 uncultured Gammaproteobacteria bacterium | reverse complement strand
GCTTCCAGGAGCGATTAAACGAATCGTTGACCAAATTCGAAAGACTCTAATTAAAAATGAATCAATTCGTTTGAATATTGCTTTAAATTATGGTGGTAAAAAAGAGGTAGTTGAAGCTTTTAAAGATATGATCAAAGATGGAATTGATCTAAACAAAGTCAATGATGAAACAGTCGATAAATATTTATACACCAGAGGGGCACCTGATCCGGAATTGGTAATCAGAACCGGAGGGAGAATTCGACTTTCCAACTTTTTACTCTGGCAGACAGCTTACTCCGAGTTGTATTTTACAAAAGTGCTCTGGCCAGATTTTTCACCAAAAGAACTTGAAAAAGCTATCAGATGGTATTCCAGCCAAAAAAGAAATTTTGGTAAATAACAACACATTCAATTGTATTCCAGTTAAAGCTATGCAAAGATTAATACATGAACCAGAAAGGTTTCATAAGTATCTTTTTAATATTTAGTTTAATAGTTACAGTCATCATAGTTGTAGTATTTTTAACTAAAAGTCCTCAAGTTTTCGATTCAAGAGCAGCATTAGCTGCCGATAATTTTCAAGATATAGTTGCAACTTTCAGACTACAAAACCCAAAAACAGAGATAGAGAATTTTTTAAACCCTTTTGGGGAGAATTGGGATACTAAACAATATCCAAATCCGGATATTCCGGTGCTTTTGGCAGGAGCATTTGATCGAACCAAGAGTGCCAGTTACGGTCTGACTGATCGAGCCGCATCATTTAGCAGGCTGCTGCCAAGTTATTATCCCAATCAATACCCTCAACCTGGGGTAAATTACTACCTGGATTTAACAGATGGTTATAAAAATTTACTAAAAAACACCAATACCAATTACACTTTTTATAATCAAGGGGGAGGACTATTTACAAACCGTCCGCGCTATAATATGCCGTCTTCAAATATTGTTATCCGTGAGTTGGATAAAATCAATTCAAACCTCAAACACAATAGTTACTATGTAGTTAATTTTGTGGAAGAAGCTGATTTGGCTGGTTATGACAATCTGAAGGAAGAATGGTATGTTCACAGAAAAGGGTCTGATCCGACAAATCCTGCAAACCGACTAAAAGCATTGGGTGGACAGGATCTTCTTGATGTCACCAAAACAGAGTTTCAACTTCATATGGCAACTGGAGTGGCAAAGGCGATGCAAGATAACCAACTGGATTGGTTGTTGGTTGACGGATCAGGGGGGAGTATATATAGACCACAACTATTAAATAATGAATCTCAATCCGCTTATCCCGATCATTTTTCTCCCCAATCTTTTTTTGCTGGTACACTCCAGACTTTAGGAATAATTAAATCTAAAATAAATCCATTAGGGAAAGAAATCATTTTTAACCCAATCCAGCCTGATGCGATAGACGACAACCGAATTGCTCAAGTCCGGCAATATCTGGAAGTGACAGACGGGGCTTATTGGGAAAATCCTTTCAGAACCAGCAATAGAGATTATTTTGCCCAAACAAACGGAGTGGATTATTATTACGATCAGCTTCAGAAATTTTTTGATGTTGCCGCGGATATGAATAAAAAACTTATTATTGAGTCGGATACCGTAATTGACTTAAGACAGTTGTATCCAAATTATTGTGCGGCTTTATTTGTTTGTGAATACCAAAAAATGCTTGATGAGAAAGGATATTACGAAGTTCTAAAATACGAACAAAAAATCCAGAAAAGACATTTGGCTTTTTATCTGCTTTATTTGACAAATCCTCAGACCAATATTTACTCCCATTATACACTTGCTGAACCTGTAAGTTGAAAATTGGCAAACCTATCGGGAAAAAAGTAAAAGTAGCCGATAATATTTATAAACGCCAGTTTGAAAAAGGATTGGTATACCTAAATTACTCATCAAGTC
This sequence comes from uncultured Gammaproteobacteria bacterium, assembly GCA_964405065.1. Lineage (GTDB taxonomy): Bacteria > Patescibacteriota > Microgenomatia > Daviesbacterales > UBA10151 > CAZWRN01. The sequence continues at coordinate 104 of CAYOMO010000178.1, read as the reverse complement.
CTTATACAATTGGTGGGGATGTCCTGACATGTGATGATTACTATCAGGGTGGGTGTCAAAAACCTCATTATGTCACTGCTGAAGGCCAATTGGTAACATCATTT
>CAYOMO010000177.1:0-2022 GCA_964405065.1 uncultured Gammaproteobacteria bacterium | reverse complement strand
ACGAAGGATTTTTTTTTGCTCAATGTTTCCATTTGTAATTGTAAAACCCGGCCCAACGCTTGTCATGTCGGAACGCAGTGTAGACAACTACACAAGCCGGATTACGACGAAATGCCTTGAAAAACATCCGAAAAAGCCGGGCTTGTGTAGTTGCCTCCGTAAACTGCGGCATGACAAGCGTTGGCCTGGGTTTCTTGACAATGGTACGATGACCCGAAAGGCGTTGTTTGGGAATCCTTCGTACACGTCTGATTTTATAATGCTGAATGTTCCTTGCTGGACGTTCCTTGCTGGATGTTCCTTGTTGGACGTTCCTTGCTGGACGTTCCTTGTTGGACGTTCCTTGCTGGACGTTCGATCCAGAACCAATCAACCCTGCTTTGAAGGGGGGCCAGGGGCATGTGCATCAGGTTATGTTTTAACAAATATGTAAAAGTCATTGTACCCGTCATTTTTGCCTTTTTTTCTTTTCTGCGCGAATGTCAAAATCGATTCTGCGATCTGGTTTAGAACCGATTTTATTATTTCCTCACATCCCCCCATCAAAGCATTCCACCACTGATATCTGAACGTCTTCATCACTGCAAAGGCTTTTAATTCGCTGATTTTAAACTCAAAAAGGTTCCAAAACTCTATTTTAAAGAAGAGCACCAATTTAGTTTCCAAAAGGGTTTTTATCATGTGAGCGTAAAGCATGCACATAAACCGATGCGGCTGCATACTATTGATTTTTTTCCTGAGGTTGGAAATGGATTTCCATGCCTTGAATAAAATTTCAATAATCCAGCGCAAACTATAGAGCATAATGATTGCCTTGTCGTCCATCATCTGGGGCGTGATGTTGGTGATATAGCAATTGGCATCACAAAACTTCAACCTGGCCTCCGAGATACGTTTTCTCTTATTTTGCTTATCGGTTTTAAGTTTATGCCGCTTATGATCTGCCACCAATTTGGGCACCTTTTGTATAACTAAACGAACCTTAAAGCGCTTTTTTTCGCCAATATAAACCACAATACTCTTGGTTTGCTGCTCTTTCATCGATTCCAAAAGCGCCAGCAGGTCTATTTCCTTTTTTCCTTCGACATCTTCATAAACATTGTTATTGAACTTAAGACGAGACAAAAAATAAGACCCACTCTTTTCAACAGTTTCAAAATCATCCATTTTATAATACCCCAAATCTCGCAATAACAATGACCCACTTTGCATTTTGGGGGCACCTTGCCATGTATCCGAACCGGCACTGTCATGAAATTTGACATCCATTGTTCCATAACGCATGCCATAGGTGGCATCAATTTTCAATCCGGCGACTGAGGCGTCGCCTCCGCTGCCTTTGTAAAGCATTTTCAGTACTGCGGGCAACTCTAAATTCGTGCTATCCTCTATGTACAACTCCTCAAAAATATCCAACATCTTCATCCGATTTCCGGCTTGAAGGTGTACCCTCATTACCTGTTCGAATAAATATCGCATCATCATTTCGCTTTTCTTATTAAACCGTTCGTTCAGGCTCTGCTCTTTTATGGTAACTCCAAAATGCTCTTTGAGTGCCAGGCAATGCCGGTTTAAACTCCCTTCCCAACCATCTTCAGTAACCATTTTCAAACAACTGCCCACAAACATTTCCGCGTCTATAACACCTTCCTTTTGGGTGAAACTGGTAAAAATGCCCAGTGCCTTCAAAAAATTCTTGTCGAATATCTTAGCAAATCGCTCCCAAATGCCGTTGTTTTGCAATACTTTTTTTAAAGTTTGGTGTTTCATCGTATGTGTTTTAGTCGATACAAAGATGAAGCACCTTTCTTTTTCAATGAACTACACTTTAGTTAAATCATTACCTGATGCACATGCCCCCCGACCCCTAAAGGGGAGCACATCGCTAGACGGTTTGACAATCAATGCTTTTTTACAATGTACTCCCCTTTAGGGGTCGGGGGTGGCCAAGCGAAAACCACAGAACACCGCTTTTAACACAATCTCTTTTTTCAAACCCCTGAATATCAATTTATTAACACT
>CAYOMO010000176.1:0-2025 GCA_964405065.1 uncultured Gammaproteobacteria bacterium | reverse complement strand
AAGAAATGCAGGAGGGCTTATCCTGAATGCAGTGAAGGATCTCTCGCGAATGCGAGATACCGGTCCTGAAACAAGTTCAGAGATTCTTCGGCGATGCCTCAGAATGACGAAATAAAACAATTTGTCTCCCGCGGCGGATTGAAAATGCAGCATGCTATTGAACAATTTCAGCTAGATGTTAAAGGTCTAGTTGTTTTAGATGTTGGTTCATCTACTGGGGGGTTTGTCGATTGTCTCCTCCAAAATGGCGCTGTCAAAGTCTATGCAGTGGATACCGCCTATGGCGAGTTTGCTTGGAAGCTCCGCAATGATTCCCGGGTAGTGGTGATGGAAAGGACCAATGTGCTGCATTTACCCTCACTGCCAGAGCTGGTTGATCTAGTCACCATCGATGCATCCTGGACAAAACTAGAAAAAATCTTGCCAGTGGTCAAACCATTTTTAAAACCTAATGGCAAAATTGTGGCCTTACTCAAACCTCATTACCAAGCTGATAGGTCAAAACTGGTTAAAGGAGTACTTGAAGAGGGGGAAGCGTTAATAGTCAAACAAAAAGTTGAACAGGCGATTCACGATTTACGATTCACGATCTACAATTCTACCGAATCACCTATTTTGGGTGGCGGAGGAAACAAGGAGTTTTTATTACTTATTTCCTAAAAAATCTTTCAACGCTGTTTGTAAAAAAGTAAAAGCCAAATCATCCCAGGGGATTTCATCTGGTGGGAAAAAACGATATTCTTCAGCATCATCACTAGCCTGGAGCTCGGAAGTCTGAATAGTGGCAGAAAGCATAAAGACGAGTGTCGGATAATTCATCCCTTGAAAATTATAGGTGTCGGTATACGAAGCCAGATAGGTAACATCGGTAATATCTGCTTGGAGCTCTTCTTTGGCCTCCCGAATTGCCGACTCTTCCACATTTTCATCAAGGTCGACAAATCCTCCCGGGACGTCCCATTTGCCTTTATCAGGGGCGAGTCTTCTTTTGATTAAAAGGATTTCGCCTTTGGTATTTTTTAGAAACAGACCATTACAGGGCTTGGGATTGATGTAAAAATCCAGACCACAGGCGGTGCAAGAAAATTTTCCTTTAGAAACTGTAGATGAAGAATACGCACTACCGCAACGAGGACAATATTGATAGTTCATGAACTAATTTTTCTTGGATAGATTTTTATAAAGATAGGCTGTTGCAACCTGAGTAGTTGGGATCGCCCAAAACATTCCGACAAAGAGAGCCAATACACCCAAAAGATTGATACCCATCACAATCAAACCGTAGACAAAAAGCTGCCATGTATGACCAGCTGTCAGCTGCCAACTAGCTTTTAAAGCCTGGATTGGCCCTTGATTTTTCTCTGTTACCAAATAGCTAAAAAACTGAAAACGAATTCCCCAATAAAAAGCCGGAATCACTAGCAAAATAATACCAGCCACAATGATCATCCCGTAGAGAATACTGGTCGCCATGTAATTGACCGTTCGGTTGTAATAAGTAAAAAGATCAGAATAGGTGGATGGTTTTTTTTCGACAAAATTGAGGGAAATTCGGATCAGTCCAATACTGGTAATAGAAGAGACCACCCAGCTGGTGATTCCAACTACAAAGCGAGCCATTGTTGCATCTTCAGATAAAGAAGAATCCAAGGTGCTAAAAAGAAAACTAATCCCAAAAACGATCAGTAAAACTACCAGATAAAAACGGATATTCTTTTTAGCTGTCTCCCAGCCAAATCTCAGCGCTTCATTGCGAGGAAAATCTTGTTTCATACAGATACTGTAGTACTTTTTAGGCTGAAATACAAGCAAATAGAGTGAATTAGTTAATCAGTAAATGAGTTGATTAGTCCAATGTTTCAAAAACAGCTATTTTTAAGCTATAATCAGCTTCACGGAATCCGGTTTACAGAATCTGATCTATCTGATCTCATCAGATTTATCCGGACTTGGAGAGGTCGCATAGTGGCCTAGTGCGCACGCTTGGAAAGCGTGTATACCGCAAGGTATCGAGGGTTCAAATCC
>CAYOMO010000175.1:0-2044 GCA_964405065.1 uncultured Gammaproteobacteria bacterium | reverse complement strand
TTTCTTCCTTATAAAAAAACGGGCAGACGGCGCTCCCGCCGACTGCCCTGCAGTCATCAGATTTTCAGAATTCTGTCGCCGCGGCCGATGCCGCAAACGCCGGTACGCACGGTTTCCAGGATCAAGCTGCGGTCGATGGCTTCGATGAAGGAATCGAGCTTCGCCGTGTTGCCGGTCAGCTCGATGACGTAGGTCGTCTCGGTGACGTCGATGATGCGGCCGCGGAAGATGTCCGACATGCGCTTCATCTCTTCGCGATCCTTGCCGGTGGCGCGCACCTTGACCAGCATCAGTTCGCGCTCGATGTGGGCTGCCTCGGAGATGTCCACCACCTTGATCACCTCGATCAGCTTGTTCAGCTGCTTGGTGATCTGTTCGATGATGTCGTCCGAACCGACACTGACGATGGTGATGCGCGACATCGAGGGATCCTCGGTCGGCGCCACGGTCAGGGACTCGATATTGTAGGCGCGTGCCGAGAACAATCCAGTCACGCGGGAGAGCGCGCCGGCTTCGTTTTCGATGAGGAGTGAGATGACGTGCCGCATGATGCTATAGCTCTTCGGAGAGAATCATTTCGGTGAGGCCCTTGCCGCCCTGCACCATCGGATAGACGTTCTCGGTCGGATCGATGGCGAAATCGAGAAAGACCAGGTCGTCCTTGCGCTTGAAGGCGTCCTTAAGCGCGCCTTCCACGTCCCCCGGCTTCTCGACCTTCACGCCGGCGTGACCGTAGGATTCCGCCAGCTTCACGAAATCTGGCAGGGCATCGACATAGGACTCGGCGTAGCGGTTGCCATGGAAAAGTTGCTGCCACTGGCGCACCATGCCGAGATAGCCGTTATTGAGCAGAATAATCTTGAGGGGCAGGCGGTACTGCTTGCAGGTCGACAGTTCCTGAATGCACATCTGGATGCTGCCTTCGCCGGTAACGCACGCCACAGGAGAATCCGGATGGGCGAGTTGGACACCCATCGCCGCCGGCAGGCCGAAACCCATCGTACCGAGGCCGCCTGAATTCATCCAGCGGCGCGGCTTGTCGAACTTGTAGTACTGCGCCGCCCACATCTGGTGCTGACCGACGTCGGAGCAAACAAAGGCTTCGCCTTTCGTCACTTCATACAGCTTCTCGATGACGAACTGGGGCTTGATGATCTTGCTCTTGCGGTCGTACTTCATGCAGTCCTTGCCGCGCCACTCGTCGATCTGCTTCCACCATGCCTTGACCGCCTTCTCGTCCGCTCCCTCGCCGCTGGCGGCGAGCAGCTTCGAGATGTCATCGAGCACCTCGGGCAGATCGCCGACGATGGGCACATCCACCTTGACCCGCTTGGAGATCGATGAGGGATCGATGTCGATATGGATGATCTTGCGCGGCACCTCGGCAAAATGCTCCGGGTTGCCAATGACGCGATCATCGAAGCGCGCGCCAACGGCCAGCAGCACGTCGCAATGCTGCATTGCCATGTTGGCTTCATAGGTGCCATGCATGCCGAGCATCCCGACGAACTGCTTGTCCGTCGCGGGATAACCGCCCAGGCCCATCAGCGTGTTGGTTACCGGAAAGCCGAGTTGCCTGACCAGCTTGGCAAGCTTGTCCGCGGCATCCGACAGGATCACTCCACCACCGGTGTAGATCATCGGCCGCTTCGCCTCGAGCAGCAGTTGCACCGCTTTCTTGATCTGTCCCTGATGTCCCTTGATGACCGGATTGTAGGAACGCATGGCGATCGTTTTCGGGTAGGCATACTCGCCCTTCATGGCCGAGATGTCCTTGGGGATATCCACCAGCACCGGCCCGGGACGGCCGCTCTTGGCCAAGTAGAATGCCTTCTTGATGGTCGAGGCAAGCTCCCGGATATCCTTGACGAGGAAGTTGTGCTTGACGCATGGCCGGGTGATGCCGACGGTATCCACTTCCTGGAAGGCATCCTGGCCGATGTAAGCGGTGGGAACCTGGCCGGAGATGATCACCATCGGGATGGAATCCATGTAGGCTGTGGCAATGCCGGTTACCGCGTTGGTCACGCCCGGTCCCGAGGTC
>CAYOMO010000174.1:0-2056 GCA_964405065.1 uncultured Gammaproteobacteria bacterium | reverse complement strand
ATCGTCAACAGGTTTGGCTCTTTTTTCAAGCATAGCCAAACCATAATTAAAAGATTGTCTTACCCTATCAGGGCTATATAAATGAGCTTTGGGAGTCAAAGTAGTAGTATCTTTGGCTTCAATATAGCGTGCCATCGGCAGATTTTAAACTCTAGGCTTTAGGCTGTCAATACTCTAGGACTATCTTCTATTTTACTATCGGTTTTATCATTTCTAGCCTTCAAAAACAGAAAAAACCCGATAAAGGTTATGTAATATCCGACCCAAAAAAAATTGGAATAATAAGGCACATTGAGGCTACTCCAGCTTTGGCTGGTATATTCGATGACTTTGGTGAAATACAGTAGCAGCAGACTAGGCACTAAGCCAAAAATTGCACCTAAAAACGGTGAAAAGCTAGCCGCAATGACTGCTAAGATACCGGTAATCATTACCGGTGCGATAGTCCACAGTACCAACATATTACTCAGCAGTCCAACTATACTGACCCGGTGGAAATTGATGGCGATAATGGGCAGTGTTAAAAGTTGGGCACTCAGACTAACCCACAGATCTTGCTTAATAAAATCTGGCAGCCAACGATCGGCTTTATCTAGTTCGGGAGCAATCACCATCACACCTACGGTAGCCATAAAAGAGAGCTGAAAAGAGATCGAATCCAGCCAGGTAGGATTGAGTATCAGCATCAAAAGCCCAGACAAAATCAGAATTTTTAAAGCATTGACTTCCCTATTTAGCAACAGGCCACCCAGGCTCATTATAGACATAAAAGCCGCCCTGATGACTGGAACCTGTAGACCGGTCAGGATCGAATAACCAATCAAAATCCCAATCGTGCCTAAAATTGTTTTTTTGCGGCCAAACCATATGGAAAAAGCCAACAAAAAGCCAGCTAACATACTCAGATTTTGACCAGACACCACCACCATATGAATAGTTGAGGTGTTGGTCAGAGCTTCTTTAAACTTTTTATCAAGTGATTGTTTTTCCCCAATCAAAATACCTGCTAGCAGGCTTGACTGAGGCTCTGGAACCACCTCTTTACATAAAGAAACCAAATACTGCTGCATCGGAGCAAGCAAAGTAGTATTCTCTTCCAGCAAAAAATAGCCTCCGAAAAAGTACCAGCGAATGAAAAAGATGAGTATCAATGAAGCTATAAAAAGATTGGATCGAGCGAACATGATTTAATTTCCAATTTACAAATTACAATTTTCGAATCAATGATTAAATTTGAAAATTTATTAATTGATTATTCATTGGAGCTTGAAAATTGTAAATTGAAAATTAAATAGCTACTTCAGCTTTGATTTTGTCGTAAACTGATTTTGAAACTACCTTTTTGGAAAGCAGGTCCCCAACCGTATTGTAAGGCCGGCCATTAATGATTTTGGCTGCGGTTGCCGGCCCCACACCGTTCAGACTTTCCAGCTCAGTTTGAGAAGCGGTATTTAAGTTGATTGGCCCTTTGGTTTGGGTCGTTGGGTTTGATGCAGTTGTCTGGGTAGCAGCTAGTGTGGCAACCGGTGTAATCGAAGCTAACTCTCCTTCAAATGGGATATATATTTTTTGACCATCAACTAGCTTTGTGGCTAGGTTGAGCGACTTTGATATAAATTGTTTATGTGCCAGCTCTGTAAATCCACCTGCTTGTCTGATAGCATCTTCTACCCGGGCATCTGTCTCAAAATGGTAAACTCCGGGTATTTTCACGGCTCCTGAGATATCGATCGTGATCTCTTTTGTTATATTTTCAGAACTCACAATACTGCCTTTGGGTAATTCTTCAGCTTTGATCGAAGATGGGGCGATTTGTGAAAAATTGGATGATATTCCTCCCGCAAGTAGCACTCCTCCGATCAGAGTAAAAGCGATAGGCAGCTTGAATGTAGTTACAAGCTCTTTTAGTTTGTCCACAGAAAAATTAGTATTTAGTATATGGTATATAGTATCTGGAAGCCTCGAAGTCAAGAGTGAGTTTTGGGTTTTGTTTGTTATTTATTTAAAATTGTCTCTGCTGACCATTATATTTATTTGTAGGTGCACCCCGGGGGTT
>CAYOMO010000173.1:0-2075 GCA_964405065.1 uncultured Gammaproteobacteria bacterium | reverse complement strand
AAAAATCAAAATGGGGAGGTAAAAAGTTCGATTACAAGGATTTATTCAAATGCGCTTGTTGCGGGGCTAGTGTCATAGGAGAAGAAAAATATCGTAAGCGAAAAGTTGGAGAACCACGTCATCATATCTACTACCATTGCACCAGACAAGTCAGTTACGAGTGTCCTGAGCCGTATGTAAGCCAAGAAGAACTAACAAATTCTATCTTGCGATATATCAGCTTCATTGAAACAGCACGGCCTCAAAGGTTAAAACTATCTGATAAGTTAAAACGGTCAATGCAATCATATAAGGAAATCCGTGACGCAATTCTTCTCCAGCAAGATGTTGATCCGGACAAGAAACTCATGACCTTTACGGAGTATGCAAAGCATACATTAAAAAACGGAACTATTTTAGAAAAACGAGAAGTTGTTCAAGTACTTGGCAAGCAGCTATATCTTCACGATAAGGGAATTGTCCCAGCTCCCATACGATAACTACTCTTCTTGAATAAACTGAGCGAACTCTCTTCCATAATGAGAAGGCTTCACGAATGGAGAGTTTTGAGTATTATGACCAATTCTTCCACCCGTGGTGTCTAATAAAATTCCCTGACTCATGAGGGTATAAATATTATCGATCCGATTGGAGTTTTCACCATATATTTGATAATTTTGACCCGTTTCATCGAGACGAACATCCTTTAACGTTGCAATATCTAGCTCACCAAGCTGACTTAGAGTGTGAGTAAATCTCTCAAGTGGGAATTTCTCCTTATCTTGCGCATTTGTAAAACCTAAAAATATTTTTCTAAAGTATTTGCGTTTCTCTTCACTTCTTTCCGTCATGTATTTTTCGAGAGCCAACACAAATCCGTCTTGAAATTTCTCATCATTTAATATTTCGTCTGTAAAAATTGTCGGGTTATCTCGAACCATTTCAACCCACTCTAGAACTCTTTCTTGTCGAAGCTTCATTCCAGCACCATAAAGAGCTTTAGATAGACCCCAAGCAATATTTATTCCAGGGAGAAGTTTTGCAATTTCATCAATGACAGCTTCGGCAACAACCAATGCTGCGTCTTTAGCTAAAATTTTATCCTTTTTGTGTATATGCTTCATCTTATTATCCAACTAAAGAAATCACAGAGTGATACGATATAAGTATATCATTGGTTTATTTTATGGCAGATAACTCTAACTCCTATACTTTTAAGGAATACAAAAGAAACAAAAAGATATTTCTGATTATCCAATTGATAATTGGTGCTACATATTTATGGTTGCTCTATTTATTTCTTATTATGTTGCAAAAAACCAATTATTCCCTTATTGGAACCGCTTTTTCATCAATCATCTTTCTCATCGCACTAAAGTTTGTTCAAAAAATGGATAAACAAAACAGGCAGGATAAAAGGCGCAACTACAACACATGGGGAAAAGGAGCAGGAGCTGAATTATTAGAAGAAAAAATGCTTGATTCTCTACCACAAGAGTATCGCCTCGTTAAAGATTTCAGCACTGGTCATGGGAATATCGATTTTATTGTTATTGGTCCTACTGGAATTTTTACAATTGAAGTTAAATCAGAAAAAGGCCTTATAAGCATTGGCAATGATCAACTTCTTATTAATGGGAGTACTTCAATGAAAAATTATTTAAAACAGACTTTTGCAGAAAAATCATGGCTTTCAAACTATTTAGATGGACATTTCAGGAAAAGATATGATGTAACTGGTTTACTAGAATTTCCTAATGGAAAAATTGATACTCAGACAATTCATGGAAAAATTAATGACATATGGATTGGAGGAAGAGGCTTTCACAAATACGTTATCAGTAAATCACGTCAATACTTAACTTCGGAAGAAATTGAGTCAATATATAGAGTGCTCGAACTATACAAATCCTCAGAACCAAAGCCTCAAAATTCAGCTTTTTGAGGGTGTTTAGCGGTTCGAATCTCCGGAGAAAAAAATAGAGTTTTAGCAAGCCCCTTCGGGCTTATTAGGAACCCCGGTCACTCCGGGGTGCTCGTCTTGGCTGCGGGACATGGATTCGAACCATGATAGTCAGATCCAAAGTCTGAAGTCC
>CAYOMO010000172.1:0-2089 GCA_964405065.1 uncultured Gammaproteobacteria bacterium | reverse complement strand
AACGAATTCAGGAGCTCACTCATGACACGCCCAAACGTTTATTCAATGTTCCAACCCAAGAAGATACTTATGTCGAAGTTGATCTCGATCAACCATTTACGATCCACAATTCACAAATTGTCTCTAAATGTGGTTGGACTCCCTTTGATGGAATGACAGTCAAAGGCAAAATTATTAAAGTCGTTTTACGTGGGCAGGAAGTTTATGATGGTTCTTCAGTCAAAATAGTCAACGCTGGTCAAGTTTTATATCCTCATTAATGGAAGATAAATATATCCGCAAAGTTCAAACATCAGTGACAAATTTTATTTACTGTGGTGATGAGTTTTTAATGCTCAAAAGAGGTACCCATAAACGAATTGATCCCAATAAATTGAATGGCGTTGGCGGTCGAGTTGATCCAGGAGAGGATATGCTACAAACGGTTATCCGCGAAACCGAGGAAGAAACAGGTATTAAAGTTGGCTTTAACCAAATTAAGTTTCGAGGACTTCTTAAACTTGAAGGTGGATATGAGGAAGACTGGATTGTTGGGATTTTTTTAATCGAAGTTACAGATAAAACAATCCCTATTGGGACAAAAACTGAAGATGGTGAGTTGATATGGATTCATAAAGACAAAGTGCTTGACAGCGAGTATGAATTAATAGATGATCTGAAATACTATTTTAAGCAGCTTATAGATATCGATGATCTGCTCTTTATGAACGCGCAGATGGATGCCCAGGAAAAAGTAGCTGATATTAAAATAAGTCGACTCAATCATGAATAAACTCCGACATCCTAAACAACCACAATTTATTTATGATATTACTCTGCCATGGGAAGAAGTGATTGCAAAAAAACCTCTCTGGAAAGGGGGATTTCCAACTCTTCCAAAGCAAAAAAAATATTCTTTTTTGGGTCAGAAGCTTATTTCGCCGATTATTATCGCCGCAGGGCCAGCATCTGGAAAGCTGTGGACTGATTTTTACTTCAAAATGGGCTATGGAGCGGTTATTCAAAAAACCCGCCGGACCACTCCCCGACTGGCCAATAAAAACCCTAATATCGCTATAGTCAAATCGGCAGTTCCTCTCACCCGCAAAGCGATCACCAAAGGTGTAACTGCTTCACTAGATCAAAAGGATTGGTCTGAATATCAAAGTATTACAAACTCTTTTGGTAATGCATCAAAGCCTTTAGCTGACTGGGCGATAGAGCTACGAACTCAAACTAAAGCAGTGGGTGAAGGTCAGCTTTTAGGGTGTTCTGTGACGGCGACTTTTTTAGAAGAGCCGAATTCAAAAAAATATCTCAAAACGACATCTCCTGAAGCTTTGATTGTAGAAACAGCCCTGGATCTTTTAATGGGTGCTGCAGCTGCTGTTACCAACGGTGCGGAATTTATTGAATTCAATCTCGCCTGTCCCAATGTCACTGAAAACAATTCTGAAGGAGAGATGTTTCAGGATCCCAAATTGGTAGCCTATACCCTGGCTGAATTTAAAAGACGGTTTCCCTCTGTACCAGTCGGATTTAAATTTGGATTGTATAAAAGTAAAGCTCAGATGAAACAAGTGTTTTCAGCCTGTGGTGACAATTTGGATTTTGTCTCTGGGGTAAATGCCATTGCAACACCAGTCCGAGGAGATGATGGTAAAGATATCTTACCCGGTCGGACAGTCAGTGGAGTCTGCGGAGCGGTGATGAAAGATATTGCTTTGGAAGAGATCACCTGGGCAGCTGAAATCCGAAGCGAGCAGGGATTAAAATATGAAATATTGGGTGGAGGTGGTGTTATTACTCCTGCTGACGCAGATGAATTTTTAGCCGCTGGAGCAGATGCTGTCCAGATTGCTACCATAGCCTTGGCCAATCCATTGTTTGCTTCTGAATATCAGAATGCAAAAAAGTAAAAATCTCTATAACCTCTAAATTATGGCTTTAGAAAATTATACAGGTATTATAAGAGCGATCAAAGCACGAACCATATATAGGCGAGAAGGGAAACCTACCCCATCTGACCACACTACTAGGCTCCGTAGCCAATGGCTTCAAATGGCGGCCGATTATGGAATTGAATCTGAATCTTTTGATCCAAGACGAG
>CAYOMO010000171.1:0-2128 GCA_964405065.1 uncultured Gammaproteobacteria bacterium | reverse complement strand
TATATTTCACCAAAAAATGGTGGAAAAGTCGGAAATAAATTTACTTTATCTCTACAAAGAGCGGAGTTTGCCAAAGATCCATTGCCAATAGATCCAGGATGTATATGTTATACCTGTCAAAATTTCTCACGGAGCTACTTGCGGCATTTGTATGTGGCCAGGGAATTGTTGTATTTTAGATTAGCCAGTATTCACAATATTCATTTTATGGTGGGGTTGGTAGATCGGATTAGAGAGAGTATTATTGATGACCAGTTTGAATTACTGAAGAAGAAATGGTTGGAATAGAAGTTAGATATTGGAGGTTAGAAGCTGGAAAATGAGGTTAGAGATGGGAAGTTAGAGTCAAATTTCTAATTTCCAATTTCATCATCTATCTTCTACATTCTAACATCTAACTTCAAATATATATGTTATTAGATCTATCTACATTTACCGGTAATGAGCAATTTCACTCCAAATTTATTCGAGTTGGGAATGAAGTGTATATTACCAATCCTGATGATCTTACGACTTTGCATGCTCAGCTGGCAGAAATGCATAAGGTTTTGGAGCGGATTTATGATTGGAAGACTGGTAATAAAGATGAAGTTGATGGGGGGGAGATATTTGTACAAGGAAAAGTAATTCGGATTGGGGCTCATTCAGAGGGCCTAGGTCTCCCCTTGACTCAGAAAGCGCGGGATATTACAGTACGAAAGCTAAAGAAAAAAAATCCTAAATTTAGCATTAGGGATTTATCTGCAGATGAGTAGATTTAAGGAAGATCAAAAATTTATAAGACAGGCAACAAAAATTAGTATTGATCCGAAGGGGGTACTAACTTTTCATCATATAGAAAATGAAAGAGCAATAAAGCATTCACCCGTTTCAGGAAATGAACTTAATACCACAATTTATCCTAATTTTGCTGATGTTGTAACATTTCGATTAATGTTTATGGAAGGTATAAATTAATGTCTTCAAAAAGAATGCAAATTGGTTTCATTGGATTAGGCTTGATGGGTAATCCAATGGCGAAAAATATCCTGAAAAAAGGATTTTCTCTTTCAGTTTATAACCGTTCTTCTGAAAAAACTAAAGAGCTTCAGAAGTTGGGAGCTACTGTTGTTAAGACTCCTATGGAACTTGGGGAGACATGTGATGTGGTTATCACTTGTGTAACTGGTCCAAAAGATGTACGGGAAGTATTGCTTGGTAAAAATGGAGTGGCTTTGGCAGATCGACAAGAGTTAATAGTTGTGGATATGAGTACAATCGGTCCGACTGCTGCATGTAGGATAGCTGATGATCTGAAAGAGATGAAGATAGATTTCGTTGATGCTCCAGTGACTGGTGGTACGAGTGGTGCCGAAAAAGGGACATTAACTATTTTCATTGGTGGTAAGCCAGCCATTTATGAAAAAGTAAAACCAGTTTTGGAAACAATGGGAACTGATTTGCAGTATATTGGTAAAGTCGGAATGGGTCAGGGAGTAAAGCTAATTAATAATTTAATTGTAGGTGAAACTATTACGGCATTAGCAGAAGGATTTCTGCTAGCGGATCAGATGAAGATCCCTAGGAAAAAAATGGCGGACGCTTTGCAAAATGTGTTTGGTCTCTCCCCTAATATGAAAAATAAAATGCCAAATATGGTTGCTGGTAAACATCCCGTGACTTTTTCAGTGGCGAATATTCGAAAAGATTTGCATTTAGCTCAGCTAGAGTTGGAGAATAAAAATAAATTACCGCAGCTGAAAGTAGCTGAAAAGCTTTATAAACAAGGGATAGATCAGCAAATGAGTAATGAGGATTTATCTGCCGTGATTGAAGTACTTGAAGAGAAGTAGTCCCCCCAAAAGAATATCAAATGTCGAATGTCAAATATCTAATGCCAAATAGTGGGTTGATTGGGGGAAATGAGTTTTTTTGTGAAAAGGGGAGAGTGGAGAAGAGATAGCTCACTCCCCTCTTTGATTTAGATTCTTTTTCCGGAGACAACCAGTCGCATTGAATCAAATAGTCCTGTGCAAGTAAAAAGTGTAAGTCGCTCTTCACTCCCCTGCTGCAAAATATCAACTTCCTGCGGGAAAACTTTTTTAACTGAATCGATCTGATATGAATAAATGAGATTTTTATTATCGTT
>CAYOMO010000170.1:0-2140 GCA_964405065.1 uncultured Gammaproteobacteria bacterium | reverse complement strand
ATAGCAAGTTGAGTAATGTAGTCGATACTATTAAAGAATATGTAAGAAAAAATGAGGTACTGTCCATAAAGTGGCAGTTGAAAATGAGGTATTAGGTTGACAGAGCTTTCTCAATTAGTGTTAGATGGGGTATATGAGAAAATACAAATGCCCCAGGTGTGTAACAACTACATTTGTAATTCGTCACGCAAAACGAGGATCTTCGATTCGGTATCTCTGTAAACTCTGCCAAAAATACTTTTCCGTATCAACCATTCATCAAGATACAAAACAAATTCTTTCTGATCATTTAGATGGTATCAGTTTTAGAAAATTAGGAGTTAAGTATGGAATTTCAAAATCACATGCAGCAGACATCTGTTACGAAGAGTTAAAAAAATTACCTAACAATAACCAGTTTACTTTCAAATATTGCGATAAATTCTCTCATATATTTGTCGTTGATGGAAAATACTTTACCGTGAAAGGGTACAAATATGGCTACTGTTTACTCTGGGGTGTTGATTACTTTCGCCATGATATCCCTGTATTTATCCTTGCGCCTAGTGAGAACTATCAATCATGGGCTAAATATTTCTCCTACTTTAGGATCATTGCACATCATCCAGAACTGTTAGTCTGTGATGATAATTCGAATATCAAAATGGCAGCTCGTAATGCATTTCCCACCGTTAAAATACAAACCTGCTACAACCACTTTAAAGAAAATATTAGACGTGACTTAAAAGTAAGAAATGACAGCACCTACAAGCCATTTATGAGACGTATTGAATCAATACTGAAAGAGAAAGTAAATGATGAAACATTTAATAACTGGATGTTCTGTTTGTATCGTGATTATCATCGTGATCCTCGATGTCTTGCAACCTTAACATACATTGAACGATACAAATCAGAATTATTGGCTTATCGAAATATTAAAGCTGCACCTATCACCTCTAACCTCATGGAATCCTTTAATTCGCATTTAGAGGCTCGTCTTTTCTCACTTAAATACTTTAATTCTGTACCTCATGCAAGGCTCTGGCTTAATGGATACATCTTAAAAAGAAGATTCACTAAATTTACTAGCTGTTCAAAAAAGTTCAAATTTCTGAACGGCAAAACAGGGGTTCAACTAACTCAAAAAGAAGGAATTGTTCTACCAACCTTTTTCTAACTCTCAACTGCCATTCTGTGGACAGTGCTAAAAATGATGGGTGACTGACGGGAGTTGAACCCGCAACATTCGCCTCCACAGGGCGACGCTCTAACCAATTGAGCTACAGTCACCATTACAAACTTTCTAATTATACCATTCCTTCATCAAAACGCAGATTGTTTCATAAGCTCGGCAAGTTGCGCCTTCCGCAGAATAAGTCGCTCGTCGTAATCGATAATCTTTTTAGCTTCATCCAGATGGTACTTCGCTTCCTCAGGACTATCTGACTTTAAGAGTTGAGCTAGCCTCATATGACAGCCCGATTCCCAGACATTTTTGATGAAGGATCCAAGCTTCTCTGCTTTCTTCTGAATCTCTTGTAAACCCGCAAGCATTACCTCTTTCCCCTCTTTTTTATTACCTGCCCGATACAATGCTTCGCCGAGATGATACCGGACATCACCGATGGATGGATCATCTTTAAATTCTTCTAAAGAATTTCGGTAGAAGCTGGCTGCTTTTTCGTATTCGTCAAAAAGCATAGCCGATTCACCGAGGCTAAAATAACAGCGTGCTGTTGAAATATGTTTTTCGCGGGCAATATGCTGACTTAACTCTGCGGCACCCCGAGCCAGGTCGGCAAAGATGATATCGTGAGTGGTTAAGAATAAATGTTTGTAGGTAAGAAATTTTCCTTGTAGTGCGTCAACAATACCAGTGTAATTTTGATCTTTTTGATAGTTCACAATTACTTCTTCGTAGAGTTTGAGAGCGTCTAAAAAATTGCCTGTTTCTCGTTGTTGTTCGGCTTGTTGATGAAGATTATGTATGTTCATAGAGTGGATTGTCATGCCGAACTTGTTTCGGCATCTATCTTTAATTACGAGAGATCCTGACCTCCCTCCTTCGCATTCGCTACGGCGGGCAAGTCGTCAGGAAGACATAACTACATTATTATGAATAATATGTTTCCTGCCAGTGAGGATCTGTCTCGACGGT
>CAYOMO010000169.1:0-2145 GCA_964405065.1 uncultured Gammaproteobacteria bacterium | reverse complement strand
AACTTTTCCAGAAATGCATTGGAGGTCAGTTTTGCTGTTTTTAATAATATTTTGGCATTTATTTCTATTGCTGTTTTAACTTTTTACTTATTATTGGAAAGAGAAAAATTGGATGATCTGATCGTTCAGTTTTCTTTTGGTAAACAGGTAAAAGCGATGCGCATTGTACGTAAAGCTGAAGAAAAGTTGGGTGGCTGGTTGAGAGGTCAATTGTCATTGTCATTGATAATTGGTCTGGCTGCCTATATTTTATTATCGGCACTTAATATTCCATATGCTTTGCCATTGGCAGTTTTAGCCGGAATCATGGAAGTGGTCCCAGTGATTGGTCCGATCGTTTCAGCCATACCAGCTATTTTAATTGCTTATATAAATGCTCCTTTTTCGGCTATCTGGGTAGCTGGAGGATATTTTGTAATTCAACAGTTGGAAAATCATTTAGTAGTGCCTCAAGTGATGAAGTATTCGGTTGGATTGAATCCTTTGGTGGTAATACTAGCAGTGGCAGTTGGAGGCCGGTTGTTGGGGATTTCAGGAGCCTTACTGGCTGTTCCGATAACAGTTGTGATTCAAATTTTGATTGAAGAATTTTTACGAGAAGAACACGAATAGGTATTGTTTGGGAAGCCAGTAAGCAAAGCTTTCAACCTTCCCTTTTGATTCTATTAAATTGTTTGGGAAGCTTGTAAGCCGAGCTTTCTGCCTTCCCCCTAGGGATAATTAATTTTGTTTGGGAAGCCAGTAAGCCAGATTCTGTTTTAGATGGAATCTATCTTTGATTAGGTTTAAACCTGATCGTTGCTTCATATTCTGACTATTGAGCGAGCAGCTCAGCCATATCTTGAATTGCAGCGGGGAGGATTGTCCTTCGACTTACTTCGTTTGCTTAGGACAAAAGTCCTTTGCTTGGAGATAAATCGAACACCCAATAGCTTGGTCGTTTCACCGGACGCTACGCCGATCGTCACTGTTACTCTGACTGGCAGTTGCCTGCTCCATTTTACAATGGACACCCTGCTCTACGCTGTCTGGACTTTCCTGATCTTAATTTGCATTAAAACCTACCATCCAACTTCCCAAACAGCTTTATTATACCTTAAATTGAGCCTAGAAGCAAAAATTACATTCCGTTGAAGATGATAAGAGAGGCTAAAAGAAAATAAATCATCAAACTGATGACCTCCTGTAGGATTGTGGCAAAAGGGCCACTTCCCAACGCTGGATCTGCTTTTTCGACAAATAGTATTTGGGAGGTGGTCAGCGATATTAGTGGTGCAATGGTAATGGTTAGTACCATTGCCAAGGCTACAGTTAAAGATGTTTCAAGTGAACCAAGCCACAAAAAACTGATTAACCCAATGACCAAACCAAAAAAAATGCCAATCAAAAATCCTAAGATAGATTCTTTAATAAGATATAGTTTAAAACTAACTTTACCTCTGCCTAGATTTCGAACATAAATATTTTCAGTTTGTTCACCAACTGCATCACCCATATACATAATAATAGGAATAAAAAAAGCCAATTCAATATTTTGAGCAATAATCTGCTCAAATCTTGAAACGACAAAAGAGGCAACAGTCCCTCCCAGAAGACCGACAATTAACCATGGCAATCTTTGTTTGAACAGTAGAGAAAGATTTTCATTGGCATCATCTACCAAAAGAATTTTCTTTAAAACCCGATGCATTTTTTCACTATAGACCTTTTTTTTGAGAATAGCGAGCCATAAGAAGGCTCAAGGTCTTGACAACTTATAAAAAAATACTTTACTCTAAATAAGTCTACATGTAATACGCGTTATTGTAGGCTGAACTAAAGCGGTATTCTTCCTAGGTACAGAAGCGTTTAGGGATTTGTTAGTTTCGGGTGTTTGTTGGAACGGTCTATATCAGTTCAAGTGAGGGTATAGATTGTCTACTTAGCAAAGCTCGCAAAAAAGCCGGTGAAGAGCCGGTTTTTTTGTCCCCAAAAATAAGTAAGAGTCTGAAGTTGGTAGTGAGTAGTTGTTGTTTCTGTTTTTCGACATACTGCAATCTATTAACTACTAACTAAACAACTGCTCCTTGACTTCGGTTATTCTTTGGGTTATTGTTCAGCTACTTCTGCTCAGGATTTAGGATGTTGGCAAAATTGACTTCGGGA
>CAYOMO010000168.1:0-2177 GCA_964405065.1 uncultured Gammaproteobacteria bacterium | reverse complement strand
AGAAGGGTTTAAGTTTGCCCAGCTTCTTATCTGGGTCAAAAATCATGCGGTGCTCGGACGACTTAATTATCTCCCCATGCACGAGCTTATTGCCTATGGATGGCTCGGCACTCATAAGTTTCAAAAATCTCAGGACAAAAGCGTTTTGTTTTACCCTAAACCAAATAAGAGTCCGTTGCATCCAACGATGAAGCCAGTCGGGTTACTCCGCAATCTTATTTTAAACAGTTCAAAAATCGGCGACAGGATATACGACCCTTTTCTGGGATCGGGATCTACAGTGATAGCCTGTGAGCAAACTAGGCGTAGGTGTTTGGGAATCGAGCTTGATCCAGAATATTGTCAGGTCGTCATAGATCGTTTTGAAAAAGTTACAGGTAAAAAAGCCCAAAAAATATGAGCAACCAAGACAATCAATTTACAGTCAGAGATCGTATAAAAGTTGAACAGGATCTGTTGGTCGATCAACTGAAGAAAACTCCAATAGTCCAAGTGGCTTGCGAGAAAACTAATGTGGGACGTTCGACATATTATCGATGGAGGGTAGAAAATAAAGATTTTGCGAAACAAGCAGATGAAGCCTTGCAAGAAGGTAATTTACTTGTAAATGATCTTGCCGAGAGTCAGCTAATTAGTGCCATTAAGGATAAAAACATGACCTCGATAATTTTCTGGCTTAAGACACATCATGATGCCTATCGTAATAGAGTTGAGGTAACTACCACTGGTTATAACAAAGAAATTAATTTGACAGATGAACAGAAAGAATTACTCAATAAAGCAATAGAAATGGCGGCACTTATTCCGCCCAAAGAAAATAATCATGAATGATCAACAAGAAATCATCAAACAAATTCAGGAGAACCCTGATTTCCGAAGAGCATTAACGCAGGAGAATTTTTATTGGTTTTTTGTCACCTACTTTCCTCACTACATTACTTGTCCAACTGCTGATTTTCAAAAGGAAATTTTTAATCTCATCCAAAATGAGAAATTAGAAAAGATTTCTATTACCGCCTTTCGTGGGTCGGCTAAATCAACAATTGCAACCTTAGCATTACCCATCTGGGCAATGGTTGGTAAACCAAGCAAGAAATATACCTTGCTTGTGAGTTTGACTCAAGGATTGGCAAAACAAATCCTTACCAATATAAAACAGGAACTTACATCAAATGAGCTATTGATACGAGATTTCGGACCATTTTCAGAAGTAGCCGATGAATGGCGATCTAATTCACTCGTGATTCCACACTACAACGCCAGAATTTCAGCCATATCTCAAAGTGAAAGAATCAGAGGACTCAGGCATCGACAATACCGACCCGACCTTATCATCATCGATGATGTTGAGGATATGGAATCAGTTAAAACGAGAGAGAGCAGAGACAATCTATGGAACTGGTTTTCGGGTGAAATAAAGCCGATTGGAGATAGTGGCACTAGAATAATTACTGTAGGCAATCTGTTACATGAGGATTCATTAATGATGCGAATTAAGCAAAGTATTCAATCAGGAGGATCAGGTGGTGTTTATAAAGAATTTCCCTTGTTAGATGATTACGGAAATATTGCTTGGCCTGGCAAATTCCCAACGATGGCACACATTGAAGCCAAAAGAAAAGAGATTGCTGATGAATCAGCTTGGTATCGAGAGTTCTTGTTAAAGATTATTGCTGACGAAGACCGAATCGTAAAAGGTTCTTGGATAAAATACTACGACATTCTTCCTAGTTCTGATCGCTACCCAGCCAGGCTTGTAGCGATTGGTGTTGACTTAGCTATTTCACTTTTGGAGTGGGCAAACTTCACCGCCTTAGTTCCAGCATATGTAGTGGGTTACGGTGATAATCTTCAAGTCTACATTTTGCCTTATATCTTAAACAAAAAATTAGATTTCCCACAAACAATTCAGGCAATAAAAACATTAACAGAACAACTTAAAGTAGGTTATAGACCATATCCTGTGGCCTACATAGAAAGTGTAGGCTATCAAAGTGCCGCAGCGCAACAACTGACAGTGGAACATGTCCTTGCAGAAGAAGTGAGAATTCCACACATGGATAAGAGATCAAGGCTATCCTTGGTTTCTCCCCTTATTCAACAAGGGAAGATATTCTTTCCAAGAACAGGTGCGGAAGTATTAATAGGTCAATTAGTAAATTTTGGTGTGGAAAAAT
>CAYOMO010000167.1:0-2180 GCA_964405065.1 uncultured Gammaproteobacteria bacterium | reverse complement strand
ACTGCACAGGGAATTCAGAAATTACAAATTTTTAAACGAGATAAAGAAAAATACAACTTCGTCAAAAAGCTCAACTGGGGAGAGATAGTTAAGGAAGAATTATGAATTATGAATTATGAAGGATAAAGGATAAAACAAGGGTCCCAGGTTCTAAGTTTTATAATTTATATTTTATAATTCATAATTCATAATTCGTAATTCGTAATTCATAATTCATAATTCATAATTCTTCTTTACAACTCTATATATATGTAGTACTCTAACTTTCATGTCCGAAGAAATGTGTCCTAAATGCGGCTCTAAACTAGACCCAATCACTGAAACTCCGACCGGTCGTAAACTGCAACGCTGTTCCAATGGTTCATGGAATCCCGAAACCAAAAAAAATGAAGGTTGTGACTATGTCAAATGGCTCCAAGTAGAGCCTCAGACTCTGGATGAAAAATGTCCCAAATGCGGTAATCCTTTAGTTTTACAAGTAACTCGTTTCGGTAAAAAGATGAAAAAATGTTCTACCGGCGGCTGGGATGCCACCGAAAAGAAAGCCACTGGTTGCGACTATGTTGAATGGATAAATGGCAGCACTGAGCCTTTGGATGTTGATTGTCCGGAGTGCGGCAACAAACTAGTCCTTTTTACTACCAATGCTGGTAAAAAGATGGAAAAATGTTCCACCGCCGGCTGGGACTCCAAAGCTCGCAAAGCCACCGGTTGTACCTATGTCCGATGGCTCAAACCAGGTGAAGAGCCAGTTTCCAGTGCCGGCGAAGAATTTCTCCCACCTCCTCCTGACGACAAAGACGCCCCGGCAGAATAATTTTACATAATAAGCCCTATAGTGATAAAATAACTGAATGGCTTTAGAAGAAAAGTTAGCACTGCTTCGATCTGACTGGGATCAGTCTCCAGATATAATAAAGAGAAAAAAATTCGGTTGTGCTGTAAGAACATTACAGGCAATGGGTCGAGAGAAAGCTTCAGAAGAAATCTGGAATATCCGCTTTGAGCAATTTCTCAATTTGCTAAAAAATCCTTACTATTGGGAGGTGAATCACGCAAAAATGTATGGGATTCAGCTGTCTGATGCAGGATTTGAATTAGATAAAAAACAGTTACTTGATCTTACAGGTCAGATTCAGACTGAAGAATCAGCCCTGGGAAATTCCCTGCAAGGATACACCGCGAATATTTCAACCATAAATGCCCAGATGGCTCTAAGGTTGCTTCAAGAAGGACATCTAATTGCTCAACTTGATAAAAATCATATGTTCCAGGTCCAAAGGCTTCCCTATACTAGCTTTATGTATAATGCCAGTGACCAGGGTGCCAAAATCTTAGCTTGGTATGCCCGAGATTTGCGTGATATTTTGCTTTTGACTCCAACCCCCCCTATTTGACTACCAGTTCATTAAATGCCTAAAAGTGGTCCCCAGCCATAATATCACTACTGTTGTGCTAAGAGCCAGGAACAGTATCTTTGAGCCGGTGATAAAAGTAGCTAAGATCAAAATTATCGCAATCGACCCTAATACGCTGGCAAAAGTCGACCAGTTTGACTGCATATTGGTCTGATTACTGCCCAATGCACACATCCCAATTCCTAGTAGCATAATTACTACAGTGGCGAAACGATAAGAATTTATCAGTGGCATTTTATAGCCTAATGCCATTAAATAGCTAAATCCGATGACAGCCAGTCCAATTACCGTAGTGGCTGCATCTTTCCAAGTAATATTCATATGTCACCTTCTTTCCTTGTTCTAGTATCTAATATTTAGTATCTTACTGCGAAGCAGGAGCTTGCTCAAATCCTCTTATTATTCTTCATCTTCTGACTGCAGATCTAAATCTTCTTCGTCATCTTCCCACTCCTGAGAAGTTGGTAAAGTCGGGGAGGCTTTGATAGGATGGTGCATTCGTCGGACATCAATTACGGAGATAGAGTTTGGGTGTAGAAAGAAAAAACATTTTTTAATAATCGGAATATCAGGTAAAGAATGATGATTATTCATACTGCTCTATAATTGCACACTACTACTGTTTTATTTTTCTGTCAGTGATATATATCACGGGAAATACTATTTTTAGGAAGTATTATCGATCAGGATGGGAGAGTATCAACACTGGCTGGTGAGAAACAGGGATATTTTTATTCGCAAAAGCAAAATTTTATCTTCTGA
>CAYOMO010000166.1:0-2201 GCA_964405065.1 uncultured Gammaproteobacteria bacterium | reverse complement strand
ACATTCCTACAGATCATGCTAAAGATTTAATTGATCGATATCATATTCTCGGTAAAAAACTAACAAATTTAAAAGAAAAGTGGAAATAACTCTCATTTAGCCTCAATTTTCTTATTTCTCACCTCCAATTCTAGCTTCTCACATCACATTTCTCACTTCTAGTTAAGCATTATTTATGGCCTATAAACTTGCTATTTGTATTGTTATAGGGTATAATTATAGGTAGTTTTAAAGGATTTCCTTTGTCCTTTGAGATTTCTTAAGAACATTAGTTCTTGAGAAAGAACCAACATGATATTTACTTTAAACAGTAAAATATTTAAAAGGGCTTTATATACTTTCTTTGCCCTATCTTTTCCTTTATTTACCTTGATCCCGTCACAGGGAGTTCAAGCTAGAGGAGACCGCTATGTGGATGAACAGGTTATGATTGTGACCGCTAAACCACTTGATCCTCGCGCTCAGATATTGAAAGATTATCTTGATAAACACAATTCACCTTTGGCAGCTTATGCTCAGGATTTTATTGAAGCGGCTGATATGTATGACGTGGATTGGAGATTGGTTCCGGCTATTGCTGGTACAGAGTCGACTTTTGGTAAAAAAATCCCGGGTGGACATGATCCACTTTATACTACCTATAATGCGTGGGGATGGGGTGTGTATGGTACCCAGGCTTTAGGCTTTGAATCATGGAAAGATGGTATTTATACTTTAAATAAAGGTTTGCGTGAAGATTACATTGCACGTGGTCTGCTGACTCCGCAGCAAATGAATAAACGTTATGCCTCTTCAACTGCTTGGGGTGGGCATGTAGCTCATTTTATGAATGATATTGAAAAGTTTGCTTTAAATCATCCGGCTAATAAACCATCTTCGATCTCAAATGCTGCAATTCAGCCTCAAATTGCTGGGGAGTCGGGTCGTTTAGCTTTTGTTTTCAACTAAAGGTGTTTTTATTAATCTGACAGCAATCAGTGTGGTAATTGGTACTGCTAAAACCAGGCCGATGCTTCCAATCAGGGTCCTAAGTATTTCTTCCGCTACTATCTCGTAATTGATGATTTTTCCAAATGAGGCGTTGCTATCACTAAAAAGTAAAAGCAATGGCAAGGCTGCACCGGTGTACACCAGTATCAACGTATTTACCAGTGAAGCGATGTGATCTTTTCCTACTTCCATCGCATGTTTATACAGATTCAGGCGTGATAAATGGGGGGAACTTTTTTTAAGTTGGTTGACTACGGATGCTTGAGCCGAAGCGATATCATCCAAAATTCCAATTACGGCAATCAGCATTCCGGCATAGAGTAAACCTTTAATATTGATCTGATCACCTTTTAATAGACGGATGAATGAGGCTTCTTCAGAAGCAAACCCGGTCATTTTGGCGCTTTCAGTGAAAATTGTCATTAAAATAGCCGTGATTACCAGTGTTAGAAGTGTGCCGATAACAGCGGCTGTAGTGGCTTTATTAAAGCCATGTGAAACATAAAAAGTGATTGGGAGTATCATTATTGAGGCTGCTAAGGTAGCCAGGATAGGATTAAAACCAGCTGTGATAGTCGGGAGCAGATAAAAAAAGATTACTAAAAAAGAGATGGTCATACTGATTAAGGCAAATAAACCTTTTTTCCGCCCGAAAATTAAAACGATTACAATAAAAAGTGCAAATAACAGGTACAGCGGCGTTTGACGGACAAAATCAGAGATGTAGAAAACTGGATTGCCCTGACCATCTGCAGAAACATCAACAATTATTGCATCACCGACTCGGTAATTTTGGCTTTGTGGGGAGATGATTGATCCCACTTGTTGAGGTTGATCCTTAAAGCGACCTTCTGTTGGAACTATAGTTATGGTTTGTTCAGCCATACTATTGGGATCAGTTGATTCTTCAATTGAAATAATTTTTGCTTCATACTGTTCTGGCTGTTGAGCTAGAGTTGGAGAAGGAACGAATAGGCAAAGTAATGTCAAAATTAAGCTAACTATTATTTGTTTAATCATGCTCAAATAGTAGCATTCTTGGTTGACATTGTCATTCTGTGGAGATAACGGAAGTTAGTGCTTGGTTAGGGATCTCTCTGTGACAGTCGAGATGATATCCTGGCGTCATCCCCGCGGATGCGGGGATCCATCGCCATTTTTTTCAAAAAAAGTAGGTTATTTATGCTATTTTAGTTCTTTGATTTATTGAT
>CAYOMO010000165.1:0-2203 GCA_964405065.1 uncultured Gammaproteobacteria bacterium | reverse complement strand
GCATCAAGGCTTGATTCCTCAATCTTTCAAACCCTCTTTAACTGAGATTGCTGCTGTTGAGGGCAACATAGAGCTTTATGATTATTTAATTTCACAACATGGATTTAAGGTAAAAACCAGTGACATAGTTGCTGCGGTTAAGGCTGGCAAAGATGAATTTGTGATTAACGCTGTTACCAAATACAAGCCTAATGTTGATTTTGCTGAGAAAGGAGGAGTCTCGATTAGTCAAGCTTTGAACTCTGTCGCAGATGAAGCTAACATTGATTTTGATGAAGATTACGAAATTCCAACTGCTGAGTCTTCGGCCAGTAGAAAATTGGCTAAAGATTTAGTGGAAAAACTAAGTAAGGAAAATCAGCGTTTGATGGAGAAGCATCAGCATTTGATAAACCAAGCAAGAAATGGAGCAAGTTTTGCAGAATTATTATCAGCCATTGATGATGGAGTACCGTTTGATGAAGTTGACTCTGATGGATGTAACATCGCTTTAATTGCAGCTCTAAATGGTGATATTCCTCTCTACGATTCTCTAATTAAAAAATATCCGGAATTAAAATCTTCCAAAGATAAGTTTGGTAATAACGCTCTGATATTGTCGGCATCAAAAGGACATACTCAGATGTTCGACCATTTGTTGGATGTTCATAATTTTGATCCAAATACGTTCAACCATAATGGCTATGATGCCTTTAAAATGGCCGCTTTGCAGAATAAAGTTAAAATGGTGGATCATTTTTTAAAACGTTATCCGCAGTCTTTATTTGATTATTTTGAGTTGAATAGTGCCATGGCAGTGGATGGCTCTGTTAATATTTATACAGCAAAAGTTGGTGCCGAACAAAGTAAAATTTTTAAGGAGTTAAAAGATAACGGATGTGATGAAGTTGATAAATATTTAAGAGACAAGATTGAGAAGACATCCCTTTTGGTTAGTGCTGTTAGAGATCCATTTACGTTTCAAAAACTATGTAAAGATGGTGCTCTGCCTCAAGCGTTCAGTGGAAAATATCATAAGTATATTATTCCCGAGGGAGTTAAAAAGATTTTTCCTTTAGCCAGAGAGACATTAAAAGATCCAGAATGTGATCTAAACTTAGGTCTTAAAACTTTCATTTCGATGATTGAAGGCGCTACAGAGAACTATTCTTATTTGGTTAACAATTATGAGGAGTTCAAAATAGAGAGCTTTGATCTGTTTCTTGCGGTATATTTTAAAAACCAAGATCTCTGTGACAGAATTCTCGATAACTATCAGAATATTAGCATCACAGCTAAGTCGTTAGAGAGTCTGATTACTATTGCGACAATGCTAGGTGATGAAGCATCGGCGAAAAAAATGCTAACTACCGCCACTAAATCTTATTACACTGAAGAAGAGCTGGTAGGTTGCATTACCAGTAATCCAAATAATCCAATTCTTCGAACATGGACACGCAGAGATGACCCTATTGTTTACTACACTTTCCAGCAACCACCACATCCAGCTCATGTTACTGAAGGTAAGTTTAGTGATAATGAAAAAGAAATTTTTCGCGAAATAATAGGATCAGAAACATCTAAGTTGATCGTGCCAATCCAAGAAATTTCTTTTACCAAAGAGGAGTTGGCAAATATGGATCAAATATCAAAAACAAAAAATATAATTTTTGTTACTAAGGGAAAACCATTTTGTGCTTCAAAAGGCGATGATGCTGGTGCCAGCTCTATCATAAATGATAAGTATAGAATCATGAACTTTCCGGATAATGTAATTGCTCGTCGATATGTTACTCACGAACTTGGCCATATTCTTGATCTGAAACATCCAGCTCAATATGAAAAGCCAGATCATGCACCGTTTTGTGATAAGGCTACTACGCACGATACGATCATGTCTTACGAAACGCCAGACGCGTTAGTGCCTAAGCATTTAAGAAATAAAGATTTTACTTCTGAACCTGAGTTAGGTTTCAAACCTGCTGATATTAAAGCCATTAATAAGGCTTGGGCAGAAAAGAATCCTGAATTGATCGACAGTTGTTTGAATTTACCAAAGCCGCCATATTACGAACTCGATAACCAGAAAAATTCCTTACCGAGGACAGATTACGGTGATAGTCTAAATGTTGCTCCGCTTTACGATTTCAGAAAAAATAATCAGAACATCGCTGAAGCTATTTCGAAAATAAACCAAGCTGATCGCAGTCACGTAGATAAAACT
>CAYOMO010000164.1:0-2203 GCA_964405065.1 uncultured Gammaproteobacteria bacterium | reverse complement strand
TGCAAAAGGGGTTTTAAAAACAGTTAGCGAGAACCTTGGGGAACATTTAGGCAATGTTTTATCTAAAGGACTTAATAAAGCCGCACGGTCTTCTCAAGGAACTAATGGAGATATTTCTGGCGGAATTCAAGAAGTAACTAAAAATGCTCAAGCAACTCAAGAAGCTTCAAAGGTAAATTGGAAAAAAGCTGGGATTGTCTTGGTTGCAATTTCTGCATTTATTGCTATTGGCATGGTTGCTTTTTACGCTGCTGTCCAAATTTTCAAAAATGAAAGAATAGAAGATATCATTAAAGCAGCAGTTGTTATGGGAGCTGTTTCTTTGGCTGTATTAGCTGCGGCTGGTGTTGCTAAAGTTGCAAATGGAATAGAGAATGTAAATCCAAAAGCAATACTAGCAATTGGTATAGTTTTTGCTGCAATGACTAGTGGAGCACTCGCAATTGGTGGTCTTGTTATTGCAATTCAATCAATGGATCTTACAAAAGAAGGCATTATTAAAACTGCTGCAATTCTTGCCGCAATGATTCCTTTGTTTTATGCGGCAAGCGGAATAGCTTTCATTGCTAGTAAAATACCTGCGCCTGATCAAAAATTAGCTACTGGTATTGGAGCAATATTAATTGTTGTATTGGCAATGGGACTTGCTGCCGAAGGAATGCTTTTAGCTTTTGGAGATATTGCGGCTTCGCAAATTGATAGCACAGTAAAAATAATGGAATCTGTTTCAAAACTTTTTATTGCTGCAACTGTTGTAACTGGAGTAGCAGCATTAATAGGCGCAGCATTAGCTGCAACTGGGGGTCTTGGAATAGGTACTTTACTTGTTGGCATTGCATCAATTGGCATGGTCGTTTACGGAATGGCAGAAGAAAGTAAAAAAATAATTGAAAGTTTGAATAGCCTACCAAATACTTCTGGACTTCAAACAAAAGTTAAAATGTTCGTTGAAATAATTGAAGCAATGGTAAACGTTGCCGAATCTTTTGGAAGTATAATAAGTGCTGGTTCTGTTGGTATTTTTTCTTCTATATCAGGTCTATTAAGAGGTAAAAACCCAGCAGTAGAAGCTATGGATTCTATCAATATGATAATAAGAATTCTTGGCGATAAAATAATGGAAATAACAAGAACTATTACTTCTCAAATTGGAAGTTTACCAACAGGCGAAGATACAATAAGAAAAGGTGAATTGTTTGCTTCAATTATACGTTCAGTTGCAGAATTAGCAAAAGCTCTTGCACCCCCAACAGCAATTCTAGAAGAAAGTTGGGTTCCTGGCACAGATACAGTTTCGGAAAAACTTGCTGGTTTAAGAACATATATTGGCTTCATTGTACCGCAAGTATCTGGTTTGTTTAACTTAATTAATAATCAATTGAAAACAATAGGAAATCCAAGCGAGGCCGCAATAAAAGGCGCAGGAGCAATTGCTTCTATTCTTGGCGGTCTTGGACAATTCATAACTGCAATCGGACAAACAACAACAAAAGTTGCAGATAATAATTTTTTCAACACAATTGACGATCTAAGACCATATATGACAAAAGTTATTGAAACTGTACGAAATTTACTTAAACCAGTTAATGGAGTTGGTATTTTTTCGTCAATTAACGATATTATAACAAATATAGTTGCAAGCACGCAAGGTATTGATGCGACAAGATTAAAAGCAGTAGAAACTCTTGTGCCTGTAATTGGACCTTTATTTAATTCTATTAGCTCAATAATGACACTTCTTACAAGTATAAATCCAGTATCTCAAGGTGGTTCAACAAGAGGCCAAAATGCTGGTGCAATTTCTGAAAGAGTTAGACTTGCAAATGCTCAAATAATTTCTATTTCTGCTATGAAAAGCTTAGTAATATCTTTATTTGAAAAAGTAAAAGAAGTCATTCCTTCAATCATTACTTCGTTATCTGGTTTCGGCAACATGAGTACTGGGCAAATAAATAATATTAAAACTGCTACAGATTCTATTTCAAAAATATTTGAGGTTGTTCCGAATCTTTTAAGAGTAGTATCTGAATTAGGAACTGAGGGAGAAGGAAACACAAAAGCTTTTAATAGAACTGCTGTTGCAGATAAAATGACATCACTTAATTTAATTATGGATATTTTAAGAAGTCAAATGTCTACAACTCTAACTTCTCTTGGAACATTAAATCTTCCAAAAGGAATTGCAGCTAAAGCAACTGTATTA
>CAYOMO010000163.1:0-2250 GCA_964405065.1 uncultured Gammaproteobacteria bacterium | reverse complement strand
GTGGGGGGAGATTGGGATGATGCAAGAGATAGAATAATTGATGAACATGAAACGGGTGCTGATGAAATAGCAGAGCGGATTGATGCACCGATTGAAGACGGTGAGATAACAGTCATAAGAAGGCAGCCGCTATTTGCCGAGCCCGATACTGATCCTGAGACCACCACTCAGCGACAAAGACAAACTGAAAGAACCCAAAATACATCTTCGAGATGGAGGCGCCGACTGGCACTAGTTGGGATGGCTGCTTTGATGCTGTTTGCCAAAGACCGAGGTCCTGCCAATCCAGTAGCAGAAACAGGAACTCCTCCAGTTAACGAAGCACCATACGTCCCGATGCCGGAAATTGGCGGTAAAGTGGAGTTCTCACCACTAGATTCATTACCTAAAACCTTGGCCGTATTTCCTACCCAAGGCCCCCAGGGAGAAAAAATCCCTACATCGCAGGCCGACCTAGGTGAATGGTTTAATGCTGAATGGGTCAAGCAGTATAAACAATCTCATCCAGGACAATTTAATGACAATGGCTTTGATATGAGAAACGCCTATGATATCAATTTGCTCAATCGCTTAAAACATAGCGAAAGTTATTTAAAAGCCCGAGATCTGTTCGGCTAATATGTCAAAACTCATGAAATTCGAAATGGAGATAACACTAGCACAGTAAATATTACTGAAGATGCTAGTGGTAAAGTAGAAAGCATGATAGTTTCTGTTCCAAAACAAGGCGGATATCAAGTACCAGATATTAAAGCTGTATATGATTTAGTAAATAAATAACATGGACCAAAAAATCGAACAATATTTGAATAATTTGGTGGATGAATGTATCAAATCAGCTAGCTTTTCCTCTTTATCAGAGGAGGAAAAAAGCCAAAAGCGGGAGCTGATTTCAGATGATTTCAATCAGATCGTGATGGACACCTTGCTTGGCTTTATGTCCAAGGATGAACTTGACCAGCTGGAAAGTATCAATTTTGAGAGCGAAGAAGGGGTACAGAAGTTTGCCGAGGTCGCTTCCAAGCTGCCTTCGTATGTCTTTTTAGAGATTGGCGACAGACTTCGCCTAGAAGCCGAAGTCATCAAAAAAGACGGCTCCATACCTCAATAACCCAATTGCCTTTAAATCAGCCTCCTATTCTGATACAATTAGCCTCACATCTTAGTGTAAGCTTTTAATTATTAACTAAGTTAAAAGTCCAAGCTCGGGTTGGATGATTCGGTACAATTACTACATGGACTGAATCAGGACGGCAGAATCATCCATTCGGCAGGGTAGCTCAGTGGTAGAGCACAGCACTCATAACGCTGCGGTCATGGGTTCAAATCCCATCCCTGCTACAGGAGTAGAGATTAGTAAATAGAGATTAGAGAATAGTTGAATTTTTAACTAATTACTAATTACTAATCGCTAATCACTACTTATGAAAAATCCTTGGAAAACACTCTCTTCAAAAACAGTCTTTGAAAATCCTTATTATCAGATTCGTCGCGATGAGATCACCCGTCCCAATGGCGATGCCGGGACTTATGATGTCTTGGAGACACCAGGTTCAGTATTTATATTGGCTATCAATGATGAAGGCAAATTTCCTCTGATTGGCCAATTTCGGTATCCAACAGGCGAATATTCAATGGAAGTTCCCTCAGGCGGCAGAGAGAAAGATAGCCGTGACCCCCTGGATGATGCGAAAAGAGAGCTTCTGGAAGAGACGGGAATTACTGCCCGAGAATGGTCTGAAGTTGGCCGGGCTTTTGCTTTTAATGGGATCTCCAGCGAACAGATGGTGATTTATATCGCTCGTGATTTAAAATTCAGTGAGCCAACTGGTCATGAAGAAGAGGGGATTGTCGAAGTCAAATATGTCACTTTTGATGAAGCTTTTGATATGATCAAATTTAATCAGATCAATGATTCCCAGTGCATTACAGCTATTACAAAAGCTGCGATGCTGATGGGAAAGATCTGAGTTGATTAGTGAATTAGTTAATCAGAGATCAGTTAATTAGGAAAGACAGCCCAATTAACTAATTACTAATCACTAATTACTAATCTCTAATTTATGATTCTCTACGAATACGAAGGCAAAAAAATTCTTCACCGCGCTGGTATTCCAGTCCCCACCTCGCAGCTATTAGACAGCCCGAGTGATCAGATAGGTTTGAATTTTCCGATTGTTTTAAAAGCCCAGGTTTTATCTGGTAAAAGAAAGGACGCCGGGGGGATTTTATTTGCTGAAAATGAAGAGG
>CAYOMO010000162.1:0-2265 GCA_964405065.1 uncultured Gammaproteobacteria bacterium | reverse complement strand
GATTTAGGAGCTATTCCATGTTCACCAACTGGTTTTGCTCAAACTGTTTATACCATCGGCTTGATGTTTATCGGTGCGGTGGCTCTGCTTTTTATTGTGTATGGAGGTTATTTGATCTTGACCTCTCAAGGCAATCCAGATGCTGTTGCTAAGGGGAAAAGTTATATTACTTATGCCATTATAGGGGTGGTACTGGCTATTTCTGGTTATGCTGTCTATCAGATTGTGATATTAAATGTTTTGAAGTTACCTGGTTTTAGCTAAAGCCAATAAACTGCCCTATGATAAAAAAACTGCTCAATTTAATACTTATTGTAACCATCTTATTTGGTACTTACTCAGCCTTTATTTCTAATGCTCAAGCTGCCAGTGAACCGACCACAACGACTACTTTCCAGTCGTCTTTTCCGACCTGCGAGCCAGATCTGACTAATGCCAAACCTCTTGATGAAGCGAGCCTGTCGGCTCATGCAATCATGTGGTACAACGAGACATCCGGCTGGCAGTGTGATGCCGAGGTGACATTTACAGGTAAATTGGCGGCTCGTTCACGGGAGGTTCTAAACTGGTTGCTCCAAAATTATGGTTGGTCAAATATCCAGTCAGGCCAGGACAATCCTTTCCAGGGCTTATGGATTTTCATCCGCAATATTGTCTTTGCGATATTGTTGCTGTTTGTTTTAGTGGCTGGATTTTTGCTGATGATCACTCGGGGAAGATCGATCACCGTCCGACGATTTCTGATCCGCTTTATTTTTATAGCTTTACTGGTCTGGTTTTCATTTTCCCTGGTCAAAACAATTTATGACTTTACTGATATTGTCCAAAGCTTTTTCATCAATGTTACAGATAGCGCTGATCCCACAAAAACCCGAGTGATCCAGACCGTCGATTTACTCAATATTTCTTTTGATTATGAAGATTTTTGGGGATATCGCAAACCTGGCCTCCGTTTTGATGAATCAGCCATTACATCTTTAATACTTATTAAAGTTACCGCAGCCACTTATTACACCATGTTTATCATTCTGATCGTCAGAAAGATCATCTTATGGTTCTTTATTTTAGTATCACCAATTTTCCCCCTGCTACTTTTTGTAAAACCAATCCGAAACACTGCCAAAATTTGGATTGGTGAGTTTTTCCGCTGGGTTTTATATGCGCCTTTGTTTATGATCTTTCTTCGGGGTTTGGTGGAAATCTGGCGATTTGGACCCAGGGGAGCCACAGGTATTCCTTTATTTATGGATTTGACCCAGGCATATTCCAATCCTGACCCCAAAATTTTAGAGTATCCGACAGCGATCAATATTTTACTTGGCGGACCTGGTAAATTTCCTTTAGCCGGTAACCAAAATGTCAACTTCACCGAAACATTTTTATTGTACTTAGTGGCTTTAATAATGTTGTGGATGGTGATCATCATGCCGTGGCTTTTGCTAAAGATATTTTTGGATATGTGTTGCAACCAAGGGGTAGGTCAGAGTGTGCTGAGTTTGTTTAATCGAGCAAATACACCTTGGGGTCCTTTTATCAATCGTCCACCAGTCGGACCAAATGGACCAGTTGCTCCGCCTCCTGGGGCTGCCGGATTGGCTAAATCACTTCCGATGACCAGGTTTAAACACACTCCCGTTGCAGAAATGCAGCAAAATCTAATGATGGCTCAGGAAGAGGCGGCCAATCAGCAATCAGCAATTCAAGCTCAAAACTCTTCAATAGCCTCTGGTATTAGTCAGATGGCCTCTCAGGCTTCAACTGATGCCTACCAGAATTTTGGCCAGCTGATATCCAGTCAGCCGCTCAAGATCCCCAATCTGGAAACTGGCCAAGTAACAGCTGAACTTTTGTCAGCTACCGATCTGTCTATTCCAACAATGCAGGATATCGCTAAGTATGAAGCTGCCATGATGTCTAAAAATAAATCATCTTCGACCAGTGCCGAGATTAGCCGTATGAATGAGATGCTCTCGCGTTTGGCCGGAACGAGTAAATTGACATCTCCATCTGAAAGTACGCACTTTACCAGAGTCAGAGAGCGGATAGTCCAAGAGTCAAACAAAGGTAATGCAGTGGCGAAATCAATGGCTTCCGCTGTGGCTCCTGTTGGCTCTGTACCTATTCCTGAAAACAATGAAGTACAGCAAGTCAATTTGGATGATTACGAAGAAGTTAAAAAGACCTGGGAAGAGAATTATCGCAATTTGGAGACTCCAGAAGGCCCAGGTGGTCAGCCACAGACTCGTTCTCAATGGCTCAAAGCCG
>CAYOMO010000161.1:0-2277 GCA_964405065.1 uncultured Gammaproteobacteria bacterium | reverse complement strand
GCTTTTCAAAAGCCGAGATAGTCTCTTACTTAAAAGCCAAGCTGGAGGCCGCCAAGACCGTCTTAACAGAAACTCTGTCTACTGAGAAAAAACAAGATGAGGCTGATACATTGGTTTCCCGCAACCAAACTCAGCACTCTGCCGCCTCAATGCATATGACGGCCGAGGTAGACCCAAATGCGCCAGCCAACAATTCATCTGCCAATACTGCAGGAGAAGAAGGGAGAGGCGATGAAGAGGAATCGCCTTTAAACAATCCGATAATCGCCTCATTGGCCGGACAAGCTAAAGCAACTACCAGATTATTAACAGAAGGGGGTAATCAGTCAGTTGCTTCTTTGCTCGCCTCAGCCAATCTATCAGTACCGACACTCAAAGAAATAGCTTCATATGAAGCCGCTATCATTAGTAATAACCAGGACGATAGTATCAAAAGACAGGCTGAACAGATTCAAAACCAGATCAAAAATCTCACCACTCAGGAGACTCCAGCCAAACAACAGATAGCGCAGGAAGCAGCTAAAGGCACACCTTTAGCGATCTCAGTATCTTCCGCCGCTCATCCAGTGCCCGGGTCTGTAGTCATTCCGGAAATGAATAAAGTGCAGCAAGTTAGCCTGGAGGATTATCAGGATGTTCAAAATACCTGGGTTGAAAATTATCGTAAAGTCGAAGTCCCCAAAAACAACAATGGTCAGCCACAGACTCGTTCTCAATGGCTCAAAGCCGAAGTAGCACAGATTCCATCAATTATTGATATGCTTTTGTCTGGAGATCCACAGATTCAGCAGCAGGGTATGCAGAAAGTGTCTCAGGTGCTGCCATTCTTGTTGTTGGGAGGCTTTTCAAAAGCCGAGATAGTCTCTTACTTAAAAGCCAAGCTGGAGGCCGCCAAACGGGTCCTTGATGAAGTATTACAAGTCGAGCAAAAGCAGTCCGATGAGGATTCAAAAATAGCTGCTCCAGTAAACACAGCACCGCAAAACAACCAAGCCGCTGAGATGCCTTCTCCAAATGGGGACAGCAAAGACAACCTCAG
Organism: uncultured Gammaproteobacteria bacterium; assembly: GCA_964405065.1. Classification (GTDB taxonomy): domain Bacteria; phylum Patescibacteriota; class Microgenomatia; order Daviesbacterales; family UBA10151; genus CAZWRN01. The sequence continues at coordinate 1,238 of CAYOMO010000161.1, read as the reverse complement.
TTAGTATGATAAAATTGTGAGACTTCTGAGCCTACTTATGGATAAAATACAAAACTTGTTTATAGTATATGGTAAATGGTTTATAGTTGGTTTAGTATCGCTTTTAGTCCTGCTATGTTCTATATACTATATACCATCTACTATTTATGCTGACGAAATAGAGGATCTACAAAAGCAAATTGATGAGTTGAATAAAGCCAAACAGCAATCGGTGGATGCGACAAAACCTTTAGAAGGTCAGCTGACAACTCTTAAAACACAGTTACTCCAAATTCAAAATAGCCTCACTTTTCTAGCTCAAAAAATTAAACAAAAGGAGATTGATCTAGATATTCGAGCACAAAAAATAGCTGAACAGCAGGTATTACTAGAATCACGAGTACGTTCATATTATATCCGATCATTTTTGGCCTCACCAATAACAGTGATTTTTTCCTCTCAGGATGCCGGAGCTATTTTTAGAGAGCTCTCATACCGAACGGCCGCCACCAAGGAAGATCAAAAAGTTATTGGTAACATTACCACAGAGATTACCAGTTTGGTTTCCCAAAAAGAAAAGCTTGAACAGGATAAAAAAACCATGGCGTCTCTCCAGATTCAGGTCGATCAATCGGCTAGTTTTGTAGCTGGTGAAGTAAAAAAAGCCAAAGATTTTCAAGCCGAACTATCTGGTAAGATTGCTGAATTAAACGCCAAACAGCAGGCCATTATCGCTGCTAAATCGGGAAATTTCGTGACTTCTGTTGGGGATGTTCCACTTTCCGATGACCCTAATTCACGTCCAACTTTTGACCCTGGCTTCCGACCTGCCTTTGCGGCCTTTTCTTTTGGTGCGTATACTCACCGCAACGGAATGAGTCAGTATGGTGCCAAAGGTCGGGCTGATGCCGGACAAAATGCTGAAGATATTTTAAAAGCCTATTATCCACAGTCAAATCTAAATAAAGGCTACAGTGTTCCCGGAACTATCAATGTCGACGGTTTTGGATCAAAAAACTTCGAAGAGGAGTATTTAATGGGGATTTATGAGATGCCAGCTTCTTTTCCACTCGAAGCTCTCAAAGCTCAGGCAGTAGCAGCCAGAACATATGCCGTCAGGAGAGGGGGATCGATCTGTGCAACTGAGTCGTGCCAGGTATTCAAGCCAGCTCCTGGCAGAAATGATCGCTGGACCGAAGCTGTCAGAGCCACCAAAGGCTGGGTTTTGGAAGGGGGACCAAATGCCCAGTATTCTTCTA
>CAYOMO010000160.1:0-2302 GCA_964405065.1 uncultured Gammaproteobacteria bacterium | reverse complement strand
TTCTCGGCTCCCATACTTGAGCTGAAGCGTGCAAATTCAATGAAAATAAATGTAAACAATATGGCCATCACAGCGGGTGCAATGAGGGACGCATAGTTACGACGGCCCGGTTTATAACCTCTGAGCAGCAATGAGTTTGCGACAACTGAAATTGAACTCAGAGCCATTGCGAGTCCGGCGAGTTCTGGTTTGAGTACCAGCCCGGCAAATGCAAAAATACGAGCGGCAACAGGTATACCGATGATATTGTAAAAGAGCGCAAAGAACATATTCTGTTTGATTTTGCTCATTGTTTCTTTGGAAAGAGTGATCGCATTGACTACATCTCTTAGATCATTCTTGATAATGACAATGCCCCCTGTTTCCATTGCAACATCAGTACCAGAACCCATCGCAATCCCAAGATCTGCTTGTGCAAGAGCTGGCGCATCGTTGATACCATCTCCCACCATCGTTACTTTCTTCCCCTGATCCTGAAGGGCTTTGACATGTTTCGCCTTATCTTCCGGTAAAACTTCTGCAAATATGTTGGTGATACCGACCTGCTGTGCAATCGCACGAGCTGTGCGTTCATTATCACCGGTAATCATATAGGTCGTGATTCCCATCTTGTGCAGTTTTTCGATTGCTTCTTTTGAGGTTTCCTTGACAGTGTCTGCGACTCCGATCATACCTAAGATTGCCTCTTTTGATGCAAGGATCATCACCGTTTTTCCTTGCTCTTCAAGACGTGACATTTTTCTATGAATTCGTTCAACTGGTAGCTCAACAATATCGGTCATGAGCTTTCTGTTACCAAAGTAATATGTTGTTCCTTGTATGTCTCCCTGCACGCCATGACCTGGAATAGCTTTGAAGTTTGTTACTTCCTCCATAAATATTTTTTCATCTTCTGCTGCTTTATAGATAGCTTCAGCCAATGGGTGTTCGGACTGTTTTTCAAGTGAAGCTGCAATGCTCAATACATCATCTTCGTCTAGTTCTCTGAATGATTCTATATCGGTAAGTGCAGGCTTTCCCTTAGTAATTGTTCCTGTTTTATCAAAGACAATTGCTTTTATTTTATTTGCTGCTTCAAGCGGTTCGCCTCCCTTAACCAATATCCCATGTTCAGCACCTTTTCCTGTTCCGACCATAATAGCAGTTGGTGTGGCGAGTCCTAGCGCACATGGACAGGCAATCACGATTACCGCAGTAAAGGCCATCAGAGCAAAGGACAGAGTGGAACCAAGTAAGAAATACCATACGCCAAATGTTGTCAGGGCGAGTATTATAACTGCGGGCACAAACCACGCAGAGATACGATCTGCAAACGCCTGTATGGGTGCTTTTGATCCTTGAGCATCTTCTACAAGTTTAATTATTTGGGATAAGGTCGTTTCTGATCCTACTCGTGTTGCAGTAAACTCAAAACTGCCGGTTTTATTTATTGTTCCACCGATAACTCCATCATTAACATGTTTTTCAACCGGCAAACTTTCTCCCGTAATCATAGATTCATCAAGTGCAGATGAACCTTTTACAATGATTCCATCAACGGGCACTTTTTCACCTGGTCGAACCATAACGACATCTCCTTTTACAACCTGGTCAACCGGAATGTCCAGCATCGAAGCATTTCTCACGACCCGTGCAGTTTTGGCCTGCAATCCCATGAGTTTTTTAATAGCTTCCGAAGTCTGGCCCTTTGCTTTTGCTTCTAGCCACTTACCTAATATTACGAAGGTGATAAGGAACGCCGCAGTTTCAAAATACATTTCAGGTATTTTTTCACCTAATGCTCCAACAAGAGCACCTGTCGCTCTAAAGTAGTTTGTAAAATTGATGACACTATAAAAGTAGGCAACAGACGTACCAATTGCAATAAGGCTGTCCATATTAAAGGTCTTCATCCGAAGTGCCGACCACATTCCTTTATAAAAACCTCTTCCAATAATAAATTGGATTGGCGTTGTGAGAATAAATGAAATGATTGCTGTGTATGGTAATAATTCCAATCTCCATGGAATTATAGTAAAGAAATCGAACAGCATAAAATACAACATTGGAAGACTTAAGATAAAGCTCCATATAAATTTTTTAGACTGTGACTGTATTTCCTCCGCTCTCTTGCGTGTCTCAAAACTCGAATCAGCTTGATCAACGACAGAAGCTTTGTAGCCTGCTTTCTTAACTGCTTCAACGAGCTGGGTCTCTGATGCTGTAGTGTTGTCATATACGACAGCAGCTTTTTCTGCAGCAAAATTTACATGTGCTTCTGTAACTCCTGGTACTTTTTTTATAGATCGTTCGATGATTGCGG
>CAYOMO010000159.1:0-2338 GCA_964405065.1 uncultured Gammaproteobacteria bacterium | reverse complement strand
CAATCTATTAAAACCGATGTTAGCTCGGGGTGAGTTGCGAACAATTGGAGCCACAACTTTAAAAGAGTACCGGGAACATATTGAAAAAGATCCGGCTTTGGAAAGACGTTTTCAACCGGTTTTAGTTGAAGAACCATCTGTTGAAGATTCGATTGCAATACTAAGAGGGTTGAAAGAGCGGTATGAGATACATCATGGAGTGAGGATTACTGATGGCGCGCTTATCGCCGCAGCTACTTTATCACATCGTTATATTTCAGGACGGTTTTTACCAGATAAGGCAGTGGATCTGGTCGATGAAGCTGCCTCATCTTTAAAAATGCAGGTTGAAAGTTCACCGGTTGAATTAGATCAGTTGAAGCGGCGGATTATTCAGCTCGAGATTGAAAAACAGGCTTTAAAAAATGAAAAAGATGATAAAAGTAAAAAACGGCTTGAAGAGCTGGAGCAAGATTTGGCCAATGTTAAAGAAGAAGCTAAAAGTTTGGAGATGAGATGGCAGGAAGAAAAACAGTCGATTGATACACTGCGGGTTTTAAATGAGGAGATAGAAAAATTAAAACTGGCTGCAGACCGAGCCTCTCGGGAAGGTGATTTGGAAAAAGCGGCTAGGATCCAATATGGTGAATTGCCTGAAAAACAAAACAAATTGAAAGAAGTAGAGTCATTGATTAAACAAAAAGGTGATGAGACATTATTACGGGAAGAAGTGACGGATGAAGATATTGCCAAAGTAGTGGCCAGATGGACTGGTATTCCGGTCACTCGATTGATGGAATCTGAAACTAGTAAATTGGCTCATTTGGAAGAAGAGTTGCATAAACGGGTTATTTCACAGGATGAAGCTATTAAAGCAGTTGCCAATGCAATCCGTCGTTCGCGGGCTGGTATTTCGGATCCACATAAACCAATTGGTTCATTTATGTTTCTCGGCCCAACTGGTGTGGGAAAAACAGAGCTAGCTAAAACTTTGGCTGCAACGATGTTTAATAGTGAAGATACTATGGTCAGAATTGATATGTCTGAATACATGGAATCACATTCGGTGGCAAGATTGATAGGTTCACCACCTGGATATGTCGGATTTGAAGAGGGTGGGCAGTTAACCGAAATAGTAAGAAGAAAACCTTATGCTGTGATTTTATTTGATGAGATTGAAAAAGCCCATCCGGATGTTTTTAATGTCTTACTTCAGGTATTGGATGATGGAAGGTTGACAGATGGTCGAGGAAGAACAGTGGACTTTAGAAATACAATAATAATTATGACTTCCAATATTGGCTCATCGCTAATTGCTGAATATCAGCCAAAAACAGGTGGTCGGGATGATGTGGTTTTGACTAAAGAAGATACTGCCTGGGTGAAAATCAAAAATGAGGTGATGGATCTGGTCAGAAAAAGTTTTCGTCCGGAGTTTATCAATCGAATTGATGAGATAGTGATCTTTAAAAATCTGACGCAAAAAGATCTGCATTATATTGTTGATTTGCAGTTGCAACAGTTGCAAAAAAGATTACAGGAAAAAGATATCAGTCTGGATATTTCTAAAGAGGTCAAAGAAAAACTGATCACGGAAGGATTTGATCCGGTTTATGGAGCCAGGCCTTTAAAAAGAGTAATTCAAAATCTATTGATCGATGAACTGGCTTTGCAGATTATTGAAAATAAAATTAAAGACGGCCAGAGAGTAAAAGTTGATTTAGAAAAAGGTTCAATTAAAATTCAATAAGCGGAAAAACCTTTTGTAGTCTGGCCAATTTTGCTAAAACTTTTTGTCTGACTATTTCTCCCATATCGTATTTGTTTATGATATTTGTAAAAAGCTGGGGATTATGTATTGGTCTTCGGTTTACAAATGGCAGAGTGTCGGCATAAATTTGCTGACCGGATGGAGTTATAAAGAAGTTGTTGGGATTTCTATCAAACCATAAATTAGGATCGATAGTTTTTAATATATCTTCGACCTGCCATAAAGGAAAGTAAGGTCGGATTTTGGGATCTGTTTGAATAGGCGGTGAATCCGGATAAAGTAATTCTTCAACTTCCTGGCTAGTCTGCAATTGCTTTCCAACTATTAATTGTCTGCTAGTTCCTGCAAAAGTATGTTCCTTCTGACCATTAAAATTTTTCCAGTAAACAGCATAAAAATCCGGGAAGTTGTTTGGAAACATTAAGTGTAGAATTTGTTGAGAATACAACAGTCTCAATCCATGAAGTTGTGGAAATGGATTATAGTTAATCGCATCAACAGTACCGGGAAAGTGTCCTTCTGTCACAATACAGTATTGTCCACTTCCTAAATAAGGAATTCCTTGTTCCTCTGCCAGAGCAGTAACAG
>CAYOMO010000158.1:0-2380 GCA_964405065.1 uncultured Gammaproteobacteria bacterium | reverse complement strand
AGAAAATGTGAGTGAGAATGCTCAAGGTACTGGTCAAGCGTCCCAAGAGCTGGTTGATGCCGGGACTCCAGGAGGAGAAAACAGTCAGACAGCTACAGCAGGAGGAACGACCTAGGAATTATGAATTGAGAATTATGAATTACGAAACAATGTTTTCAAGTTTTTCATAATTCAAATTTCATAATTCATAATTCAATGGACAAAATTGCTTTAAATATTCCTGGTGCATCAGGTCAACCCACTCAAAAACTGGCTAGTCCATCGGGGATACCTTCATCATTGGGCGGAGACTTTTCCACTTCTGGGGCTGCATTATTTCAGACTGGAGTTGCTTGGCTTTTATATATCACTACTGCTTTAGCCATACTAATGTTGATGTGGGGGGGGATTCAATGGATAACTTCCGCCGGTGATGTAGAAAAAATTGCTTCAGCCAAGAAAAAACTAACCTTTGCTGTGATCGGTTTGGTCGTTGCTGTTGGGGCATTTTTTATTGTTCGGGTAATAGTTACCGTCTTAGGGGGGAGTAGTACTGATTTATTAAATCCCGCAACTATTTTTAATGCCACAACCTCAGCTACACCTAGATAATAACCAAGAAACAATTAACCAAGTATTCCAAATAATTCAATGTAAGAACATTGTTACTGTGAGCAGGTAAATGGATGATTTGGATCATTTTTGACCATCCCACCCCATTCAACAACCCGGAAAAGTAAATTAGCTGACTGGCTAATTAGCTGATTAGAGAGATTTTTTCCTTTCTGATTGGCTAATCCGCTAATCCGCTGATCCACTATTACTGGTGCTTCAACCACTTTTGGAGTATCTAGTCTTTCAAAGTAGATTCTGACTCGGTTGATATAGTCTGGTTTGGGGGTGATTTCTAGTCTTTCAATCTGATCGACATTGGCTGGATCAACCACTCCCACAAAGTAGTATGGTGAATATGGTAAAGCTTTCTTCCAGTATTCAATGAAATCTTTGGTCTGTACTGAGTTTAATCCTAATTTAGGCAAGACATCATTAAATTGTTTTTCCAAAGGACCAAACCATTCAGAAGACCGAGGACTGACGACCGATGACTGAACAACCCAACCTTTGGTTGGCTTGTTAATAAATTCATCTTTGATTTTAGATTCGTAGTATAAATATGGATAGTCTTTAGGCTGTAGACTGTAGGCTGTAGTGATATTTCCATCTGGATACGCATCAACAATCCAGCCAGTTTTACTGTCATATAAAGGATCGGTATATGTTAGAAATCCCTGTGGATAGACTTTAACATTGACAGCCTGTTTGGTAGGCGGATAGAGATAAACAGCTGGTTTACATGTATCCACCCAACCATTTACAGCTGCATACTGAGGTGAAGATGAATTGCCAAGAGTTCCGTTGGAGAATAAAAAATAACTGAGTTGTAACTGGGCATTATTGGTCGATTCTTGTTGTTGTGGTATATAGACCTGTTGTTTTGGCAATTTAGTTGGAGATGCAGAAGCCGACACTGCTCCGGAACAAAGGTCAAACGCTGCTTGAGGGATATCATCCCGTTTAGTGTCTTTAAAAACATCAGTTAAATAATAACCACCTACCTGAACTGGTTTTCCATTTTCTAAAATGAGCGCAAAAACCATTCCATAATCAATAAAATAGACTAAACCTTGATTCTCATAAGATCGCTCGCCACAATCTCTGGTTCGGCTATAGGGAGAATTTCCTTCAATCTTCACCTCTCCGGAAATTTGGGGAAAATATACTTCATATTTTGTTGGATCTAGGGTCGTGGTTATACCGGCATCTACCGCTTTCGTAGAATGTTCACTGCCATCGCTTTTGGTAAAAAATTCAATATTTAAAGGCACCCTTTTACGTACTAGTTGATAGGTAGTAGTGCCTTGAAAGTTGTTACGATGATCACCACCAGATTTATAGGAACCACCAGGACCATTAGGACATTTTGTAGCCTCATCCTGGGGTGCTTGAAAAGTAATGATTTCATTTTGTTCAGGAGTTCGACAAAAACCAGAATTATCACCACTTCCTATTGAGGCAGAAGAGGTCGCATTTCCATCATCACAGTAGCGAGAATCTGTCAGTGATGACCAAGAACAGGTAGTCATATCACTAGGAATAGTCATCCCTGCAAAGACAATTAAAAAAATCGCAAATACCATCGTGACATAAGGACCCATGCCATCTAGTTTAACAGAAAATTCTTGAGGATATGCGTTAAACTAGATGGAAATTCTAAATCCTAAATTCTAAATTCGAAACAGCACCAAAATAGGAAAAATTTAAAAGATTTAAGATGGTTTTGTATTTTAGAATTTTGAATTTATTCCGAATTTCGTGCTTCGGATTTCGAATTTACACAGGA
>CAYOMO010000157.1:0-2419 GCA_964405065.1 uncultured Gammaproteobacteria bacterium | reverse complement strand
ATAAGTAATGGATACAAAAACACTTCTTACTAAAATTCTAACTGATCCTGAAAAGGATTTAATGCTATTTGACAAGGTTGACTCCGTAGAGATATATGAGAAAACACCTGGAAAATACTACCTACTATCAGCCTCAAAAGAACAAAGCGAGCGACTAGTTTATCATGAGGAAGACGGTATCAAGAAAAAGGCTGCTCCTGAAGAAATAGTTCGACAGCTCTTCATTAAAGAATTGATCTCAAGGTATCGCTATCCACGTGAGCTAATCGAAATAGAAAAGCATGTCAATTTTGGAAGAGAACAAAAAAGAGCAGACATTGTTGTGTATCGAAACGATGGAATCACTCCTAAAATTCTTATCGAAGTAAAAGCACCAAATGAATTAAACGATGTTCAACAGTTGAAATCCTACCTAAATGCAGAAGGCGCACCTGTAGGAGTCGGTGTCAATGGAAAAGATAAGCTTATTCTTTATCGTCCATATCCAAAGGAATTTGACGACACGATTGATGATATTCCAGCTTATGATGAGGAAATTCAGGATGTTCTTCAAAGGAGAAAGACACTTTCAGACCTTATCGAAAAAGACCTTAAGCTAATTATCAATAACCTTGAAGAATTGGTTCTAGCTAACTCTGGATTCGACAGTTTTGATGAGATTTTTAAACTTATATATGCAAAGCTATATGACGAAAAAGAAGCTTTAAGCCGACAAAACAATGAATTATGGTTCAGAAAGAGTCCCACAGGAAGTCCTGAGGAAACTAGAAATAATATAGATAAACTTTTTGAGCAAGCTAAAAATGAGTGGCCAGACATCTTTGAACGAACAGATAAGATAAAGTTGTCGGCAGAACACCTATCAGTGTGTGTAGGTGAACTTCAAGATGTGAAATTGTTCGGTTCAAATCTTCGTATTATAGATGAAGCTTTTGAATATTTATTACCTGATGTCGCAAAAGGTAAAAAAGGACAGTATTTTACACCACGTGTAGTTATTGATATGTGTGTAAAGATGCTCAATCCAAGGAATAAGGAATATGTCATTGATACTGCTTGTGGAAGCGCTGGATTCTTAGTTCACGCTATGCAGCATGTTTGGAAAACATTACCCACAATTGATGCAAAGAAAGATTATGCGAGCAGATATTTATTTGGAATAGATTTTGACGAAAAATCAACAAAAATAAGCCGTGCAATCATGCTAATAGCTGGTGATGGTAAAAGCCACATTTACAAAGCTAATACGCTTGATACTCGTGAATGGTCTCAATCTTTTAAAGATGATCTTAACCGACTCAGGCTTGTAAAGGAAGTAGAAAACTACGAACAGAACAAGGCTAATCAGGAAAGTTTAAAGTTCTTAGAATTTGACGTTCTTCTTGCAAATCCACCTTTTGCAGGAGAGATCAAACAAGATTATCTTCTAAATCATTATGACTTAGGTAAAAACGAGAAAGGTAAGAAGCAAAATAAAGTAGAGCGACATATCTTATTTATCGAGAGGAACTTAGATTGTATTAAAGCAGGAGGCCGATTAGCTGTAGTATTACCTCAAGGAATCTTTAATAACACTCAACAAGAGTATATTCGTAAATATATGATTAGAAAGGCTCAGGTACTTGCTGTCGTAGGTCTGCATGGAAACTCTTTTAAACCACATACAGGTACCAAAACTTCAATCATTTTTCTAAAAAAGTGGCGTGATGATGAACTTGACGCAGGAGGTAATCCAAAAATTAAAGACTATCCAATATTCTTTGCAAGCTCTCAGGAGTCATTTAAAAACAATAGTGGTGACTATGTGTTTGAAAGAGATGTAAACGGTGAACTTGTGAAAGATCAAAATGGCAATCCAAAATATAAAACTGATCTAGATGAAATTGCTGATGCTTTTGTAACATGGGCTAAACAGCAAAATCTTGATTTCTTTTCATAAAATGACAAATGCTAACTTTAGTATCATCAACCTAAGCGAATGTTTAAATTCTAAAAGGATTGATGCAGAATACTTCAAGCCTGAATATTTAGAGAATCAAAAACTAATAAAACAAAAGAGCTTCAAATCATTAGATGAAATCTCTATAGACATAAAAAGTTATGGCGCTTATTCACTCACCAATCTTATTCATTATGAGGATACAGGTATTCCATACATCCGCTGTACCGATATCAAAGATGGAGTTGTAGACTTTTCTCAAGTGCTATTTGTTGACGAAAAATCCCACGATCTTCTTTCTAAGTCGGAAATAAAGAAAAATATGGTCTTGCTTTGCATGTCAGGAACAGTCGGTAATAGTGCAGTAGCAAATGAAGACTGGAAATATCCAATTAATTCTAATCAAGACGTAGCAAAAATAGTTTTGAATTCTGATATTAATCCATATTTTGTTTCAACATTTTTCAGCTGTAAATATGG
>CAYOMO010000156.1:0-2434 GCA_964405065.1 uncultured Gammaproteobacteria bacterium | reverse complement strand
ATTATAAGTTCCAGGAACTATATCCCCGCTCAAGGCTACATAACTTGCGGGATCTTTTGGTTCAAGTTTAAAGTTTAACTGCATCGGATCTGGGTTATTAATGATTTTTGCTGATGATAAAGTGGCGGGAGCGTCATAAATTCTTTTTACAGCATAATTTGGCTGCGATAGTAATATTCTAAAACTTCCACCAGATGTAAAAATTGCCTGCTGCTCGCCACCTTTCCAAGCAGTAATATTTATTTTTATAGCAGTGCTATCTTTAATGTATTCGGGGGGTGATGGCTCATCATTTAGAGCATTAATTACAAAAGTATAATCTTTATAATCACCTTGACCTTGTTGTTCCAGATACAAAGCCTCAGCTGGACGAGGAAGAATAAAAATAAAACCAAACCCAAATATAAAACCAGCTGCTAATAAAAGCTGAAAGCTGAAAGCTGAAAGCTGTTTGCTAATTTTCATTACTCTTCCAGATTAGCGCAAATGCAGTGGTGGTTCAAGGAAGTAAGAAGTACAGAAGGAATAAAGGCACAAGCAAAAAGTAAAAAACAAATATCTATTTCAGATTTAATCTTATCTCTTCTGTACTACTGTACTTATCACTTAATACTACTAGAATTTTCCAAAGGACTAATGCATAATTAAAGTTGTATATAGTTAATCGTTTATCGTTAATCGAAAAAGTCCACTAGGCTGTATTTCCGATATACGATTTACCATTCACGATATACGAATACTGCCTATGTCCATACTGACCCAACTTTTTCAGCATACTGACCAGACTGCGCCTAGCGGCTCCGACGGTCAAGGAAATCAGCCTCCAGCTGATCCTAATGCGCAACCTCCTCAAAATCAGCCAGTAGATCAAAATTCTGCACCTAGCCAACCAAATCCTCCGGTTGAGCAGACAAATTCCAACTCCCAAATGCCTCAGACTGCAGATATGGGATCGGCCATCAGTCAAGCTAAACAGGATTCTTCCGTGGTCAGCTCTTCAGTTGATCCGGTCAAAGAACAGGAAAAAGCCGCCCTGTCTCATATGGATCCTCGGGCTTCCCAAGTACTGGTTCATGCTTATGAAGAAACTAAAAAGATCAAACAGTCTTTTATTGAGCCTGAGCAGCTCTTTCTAGCTTTAATCTCAGATCGAGATATCTTTAAACTCCTTCAGGATTTTAAAGTCGATGTCGCCAAGTTGTCTCGTGACGTCCAATCTCAAGAAAAACAAGGAACTTTTGCTGGTGAACCGACATTGGGGGAGCAGACAAAACAGATCCTGGAAGAAGCTTTTACCAATGCCAAAAAAAGAGAAGTTCAATATCTGAGTCCGGAAGATATTTTACTCGTATTCTTCTCCAAACAAACCGCCATAACTGAGCCACTGAAAAAAGAAGGGGTAGAGAAAACCAAAATTGAAGAAAAACTTTCCAAATCAACAGAGTTTAAAACCGGGAAAAAATCGGTGATTGAAGAATATGGTGTTGATCTGACCGAAAAAGCTCGCAAAGGTCTGCTGGATCCAGTTACCGGACGCGATAAAGAGGTGGAGCGGATGGTGCATATCCTGCTGAGGCGAACAAAAAATAACCCCGTTATTATTGGTGAAGCTGGTGTAGGTAAAACAGCTTTGGTTGAAGGTCTGGCTCAAATGATGGCCGATGGCAAAGTTACTCCGGATTTAGCCAGAAAGCGAATTATTCAGCTTGATATCTCTTCATTGATTGCTGGCGCTTCGCACAGAGGTGAATTTGAAGAGCGACTTCAGGGGGTAATCAAAGAAGTTATGGCTTCACAAGGCCAGATTATCATTGAAATCCACACAATTTTAGGTGCCGGATCGACCGATGGGGCACTGGATGCATCTAACATCGTCAAACCTTACTTGTCCAGGGGGCAGATTCAAATCATCGGTGCGACCACTACGAGTGAATATCGCAAAAATTTTGAAAAAGACCGGGCTTTTGAAAGACGTTTCCAGCCGATCATTTGTGACGAACCTACTGAAGAAGTGGCAGTCAAAATGATTCAGGTATTAAAGCCAAAATATGAAAAATATCATGGCGTCGAGTACTCAGAAGAAGCAATTAAAGCGGCTGTGCATCTTTCAAAAAGATACGTCGGGGAGCGGTTTTTACCTGATAAAGCTATCGATTTGATGGATGAAGCAGCTGCGGAAGTCAAACTGGCTCATTCAGGCGGGGTAACCGGGACCCAAAGTACTCCCCCCAATCCAGCCAATGATCCGACAGTTACACCCGATCAAGCTGCTTCAACACCACCCCCGGATCCGAATAATCCTGTTCCATCAGACCCAAATGGACCAACTGAACAAGATGGCTCCCCGGTTAGTACAGATGAGGCTTATAAAAAGACCCAAGTTAAAGTAAACCAAGCGGGAGTTCCTGTGGTGGAGCCGACCGATATCGAAAAA
>CAYOMO010000155.1:0-2464 GCA_964405065.1 uncultured Gammaproteobacteria bacterium | reverse complement strand
CCGAATGAACAAAGATACATACCCATAAATCTAGTAATTCCACCTTCAGCAACAGCTTCATAAACTACATCTGCGGAAGAGAGACCGGACTGGGGACGAGATTCCTGATGATTTTCAATCATCACAGCCAAAGGCCGTTTGTTTTCCCAATATTTTTTAGCATCATCTGTCTGCATTGTGCCGTTGGTAACACATTCATTGTTACGAGGGAGATTGGGATCTTCCTCTACCATTCCAGTTGAACCAGGCAAAGCGGCTTGCTGGCCACTACTTGATGAAGTATTTGAGACCACAGGAGCAAACAATGAATAAGAGATAGTCGTGCCAGCAGCGTAAACAATAATACCCAAAATAGCCATTACCAGCTTTCTTTGAGTCGAAGTTAAATTATCTAAAAAATTTTTCATATTACTTTACGGCTTTAATTAATAAATCTTTTTCCTCTTTTGATAGTTCTAGATCACTTTTGCCTGATTTAATTATTTTAGTATAAATCCTAGTCCCAGATCTACTATGCAAACTAGTGATCAACAGTCCATTCAGCTTACCATCTATTAATACAACTGAAAAGCTCTGATCACCACCTGTATCATTGTACGGGTTATATCTGACAATTTCTACCCTTTGAATATGTTTCAATCCATCAGTTGTCAGATCATCTAGCTTCTGAGCAATCAAATTATTCTCTTGCTTAAAACTCTTTACTGCTTCTACTACTTCTCGTAACTTTGCTCGTATATCTCGACTTTCATCCTGAGGAAAAAGAAGCCGCAAATATGCACGTTCTTTCCAAAAAAAATAAGTCAACACTCCAAGCCACACCAAACAAATCAAACCAATGATATACGCTGCTCCCATATATTAAGACTTTTCTAATGATAAACAAATCCCACAACCAGTGTCAATTCAAGAAAGATCAAAAATTAAAAAATATGAATTTTACTGCTTTTGACTTATACCTTTTGTCATCTAACAATTCCCACCTCCATACCTATTATCTCTTAACTACCAATAAGAAACTTATAGTCACCGCAAATACGTGTTATAGGTATATTGAGGCTAATTATGCTTGACAACCTTCTTTTGAACGTGCTAGGCTCATCTTCGTAGTATGTCGAAGCTCACTTTAGAAGAGAAAAGATTACAACAAATCCGCCAGCAATTATTTGGAAAAGAGCGACCATCTACCAAGGCGTCCAAATCCGTGGTATTAGATACCAAAGTGACTTCAACTCCGAATTATTTCACATCTGTCGCAGCAAACAATTTAGGTGAAGCACGCTATCTAAAACAAGATATCTCCAAAGTTATAATCCTGAGTATCCTAGCTGTAGCCGGCCAATTTATCCTTCACTATTTATCCACTCAAGGAATTATTAATCTAAATGTTTTACATTTATTTTAATAATCAGTCTGTTAGCTATCGACTAAAAACTAAAAGCTATTTTGAAAGGGGGTGAAGTTATTACCATGCAAATGTATTGTGTAAAATGCCGAACCAAAAGAGATGCTGAGGATGTTGAAGCTGTAACAATGAAAAACGGAAAGCCAGCAACCAAAGGCAAATGCCCTGTTTGTGGTACCGGAATGTACAAAATTGGAGCTGCTAAGTAATTAGTGGTTTCTACTCTTAATGAGTAAACAAAGAAAATCCCTTAGGCAACTAAGGGATTTTTTTAATTTTCAATTCCCAATTTTCAATTTACATTCAATTTCTAAATTATTAATTTTCACTTTTTAGAAGACACGATAATTTTCGAAAATATCAGTAGTAACTCATGGGCTTCTTTCGATAAATATTGAGTTTCTGTTTTAAATGAAATATTTGAGGATTCTAAAATTCTTAACCAATATTGAGTTTCCTTAACTTCCTTTTTAGCAATCCCAATCTTATGGATAAAATCTCTTTTACTCTCTGCTTCGTTTGCTTCACAATAGTTTGCCCCGATTGACCCTGATGAACTAACGACTTGTTCTATGAGCGATCTATTAATAATATCTACTTTTAACTTTTTAACAAAATGAATAACATTTTCTGCAAATAAAGCAGTCCGTTCTTCCAAATCATAACTTCTAGTTTGTAAATTATTAACCTGATTATTCATTCGTAAATTGAAAATTGAAAATTGTAAATTACTACTCTTCCTTCGCTCTGAATTGCAGTGCTTCTGCCACATCCTCCAGCACAATTGACTCCCTGCCTGCCAAATCGGCAATCGTCCGACTTAGTTTCAAAATCCGAAAATAAGACCGAGCTGAGAGCTTGAGTTTGATAACTGCTTGTTTCAAAAGCTCAGTAGTTAGCTGATCCAGCTGACAATATTTTTTAATCTGCTGGTTATTCATCTCAGCATTGGTATAAATACCTATACCTTTAAAACGTTTCATTTGGATAGCTCTAGCTCGAACTACTCGAACTCGAACCATACCTGAACTCTCAGGGATAATCTCCCCAGCTAATTTT
>CAYOMO010000154.1:0-2473 GCA_964405065.1 uncultured Gammaproteobacteria bacterium | reverse complement strand
ATTGTTTAGGCGGAACGGCGGAAGAAGGTGAGAGTGCTGAAGAGGCGTTGCGTAGAGAAGTCAAAGAAGAAGTTGGATGTCAGATAGGGGAAAAAGTTGAATTGTTAGAGACTTTTGAAGACTGGGCGCATGGGAAAGAGGATACAAAAGTGCAAATTAAGCTATATCAAGGGGATCTCATTGGTGAGCCACAGCCAAGCTCAGAAATTGCGGAGATTGATTATTTAGATTCAACAGCTGATCCAAAAAAGTTATCAGCCATTGCCACTAATTATATGTTTCCCTGGTTAAAGGACAAAGGTTATATAAACTAATGAGTAAGAAGGTTCCTTTTTATTCTAACACTCCAGATGATACTCACTGTTTTCAGGCTGCACTACGAATGGTTTTGAAATATTTTCTGCCAACAGAGGAATATGCTTTTGAGAAATTAGACCAGATGACTGATAAGAAAGAAGGTTTATGGACGTGGCCAATCAGGGGAATTCTTAATCTGCATAAAATGGGTTTTCAGATGATTGATGATGATTTTGTTGATTTGCAAGCATTAGTTTATAATCCCAAAGATTATTTGATTAAAAGATATGGTAAAGAAGTTGGTGAAGCGCAAATTAAAAATAGTGATTTAGAAAGTATTAGAATAGCGCTTAAAGAGTATGAAGTGTTAAATATTCATCGTGAGAGAATCCCTACAGTAGAAGAAATTAAATTGCATTTGAATAGTGGGTATTTAGTTATTTGCAATGTAAATTCGCATGTTCTTTCGGATAAAGAAGGATATGCTGGTCATTTT
Source organism: uncultured Gammaproteobacteria bacterium (assembly GCA_964405065.1). Lineage (GTDB taxonomy): Bacteria > Patescibacteriota > Microgenomatia > Daviesbacterales > UBA10151 > CAZWRN01. The sequence goes on along the minus strand of CAYOMO010000154.1, from coordinate 1,680 downwards.
GTAGTAATCCATGATTATGATGAACAAGGCTTTTGGCTCCATGACCCTGGGTTACCTCCGTTTAAGAATAGACAAGTAAGCTATGAAAAATTTAAAAAGAGTTGGGAATATCCCGATGAAAGGAGTGCTAATTTATTGGCTTTAAGGTTTGAGAAGTAATGTAATTCTCCACTACGGTCGAATATGATTTATTTCAAATATGCGCAAGGGGGTTGACTATATTGGTGTTGGGGTGGGAGCAGTGATTATCAATGCTGAAGGTAAAGTCTTTTTAGCCAAGCGGGGTTCGAAAGCTAAAAATGAACGAGGAACCTGGGAGTTTCCTGGTGGTGGTGTGGAGTTTGGTGAGACTATGGCTGACTGTATAAAAAGAGAGATCTTTGAAGAGTATGGAATAAAGATTGAATTGAAGGATCAACTGAAAGCGTTAGATCATTTAATTCCTGATGAAAAACAACATTGGGTAGCTGTTACTTTTATTGCAAAAATCATCAAAGGTAAACCTAAAATTAAGGAAAGTGAAAAATGCTCTGAAATTGGATGGTTTGGAATTGATGAATTACCGCAGCCATTATCACTTATAACTCAAGCGAGTTTACCCGAACTAAAAATTTACTTAGAAAATAAGTAATTAAATTTAATTATAAGTATCTCTCCACGCACAATAATTTTTAGTAGATTCTGCTTGGTCGAAAAAGAAGTTTGATATTACTTAGTAGCTACTGGGGAGGCCATTAATTTTGAGAGTCTACTTTTGAGTCGTGCAGCCTTATTTGGGTGAATCAGTTTGGTTTTAGCGGCTTTATCCAGGTTGGAAGAAACCTGTTTTAAATTGTCTGCATCTGGCATTCGGCGCATGGTTTTGACCAAGGATTTCATAACCTGTTTTTTAAGATCGTTTTGTTCGGTGCGGCGTTTATCGCGGCGCATCTTTTTCTTTGATGACTTTAGTAACGGCATAACTTGTGAAGTGTACCATATCATTAGGCTCGAGTGCAAGCTAACGTATTAATAATCAAGTAACAAGACACAAGCCCTCCAAACTATTTGTATCTTGGTGATTGTTTCTTGTATCTTTTCCTGGATTGCTTGATAATTTAGACAATTATGGTGAAATCACTTCTCAATCTATTGAATGCCAGACAAACCAGTATTTTATCTGGTGCCACTATTTTAATGGTGGCAGTTTTTTTGTCACGTTTTTTAGGCTTAATTCGTGACCGACTTCTAGTTCATAACTTTTCTACTTCTGAAGCGAGTGTCTTTTTTGCGGCTTTTAAATTGCCAGATCTGATGTTTCAACTGCTGATATTAGGTACTTTGTCTGTAGCTTTTATTCCGGTTTTTACAGAATATTTAAACAAAGATGGTGAAAAAGAAGCTTTTTCTTTTGCTTCAAATATTTTAAATTTATCACTAGTAGTCTTTGGCGTATTAGGACTTATTTGTTTGATTTTTGTCAGTCAGATAAATAGCATTTTTGTCCCAGGATTTAGTGGTGAACAGAAAATATTAACCGACCAATTAACTCAAATCATTTTGATAGCGCAGTTAATTTTAGTGGTGGGGTCTTTTTTTATTGGTCTTTCTCAGTCATATCAAAGATTTTTAGTTCCGGCTTTGGCGCCACTTTTTTATAATTTAGGTATTATCTTTGGAATAGCTGTGCTTTCTCCATAT
>CAYOMO010000153.1:0-2483 GCA_964405065.1 uncultured Gammaproteobacteria bacterium | reverse complement strand
GAAGTTAGTTTTCCTCAAGTTTATCGCTATAGAGACCTATCAAAATTTGAGGTTCAGTACTCAAACGAATGGATAAAGGAGACAATAAAAAATAACTATTCGCCATTGTTAACTATGAAACAAGTGGAAAAACCCCAGCAATCGAAATATTTAAAAGTTGAGAGAAAAAGTAAAAATAAAACTAAGGACTCAATTACTGATATAGACGTTGCTTATACCGTATACAAAGATGAAGAGAAAAGCGGTCTGGTCAAAAAGGCAAGAAGCGTCCTGAAAAATAGGAGAGAGGTATTTCATAAAGAAAAAGTAAAGTAACTTTAGACTTCACCCATCAAATAAATTAGTTTGCGACAATAGCTACAGATATTAACTGTAGCTTTTTTATTTGATGATTATGAAATTTGATACTACTGAATTAGTACTTGCTGCTGCACTCCAAACATTGGGGTTTACCCCTGATATTTCAAAGACTCCTGATAATAGATTCCTTTTTACTTTTACTAAATCTCCTGAACTAGACAAAGCTGTTTCCGACTACTGGGCTAATCTTCTAAAAGTTAATCCAAAACTTCAATGGAATAACGTCCGTGAACTCAAATCTAGGATGGCTAATTATCAGCCAAATTCATCAGGAGGTAGAAATGCGTAAAGCAATTACCAGCCTGGAAATAGTCTATGAACAGATTGAAGTTTCATCTGAGGAAAGCCAACAAAGACTTAATGAGATGTTCGACATTCTATTTGAAGAGACATTGACATACCTAAAGGAAAAGAAAGAACAGAGAAAACTAATGATGAGCGAGGTTAAAAATACAAATGATCAATTAAAGAAAGGAGATAACTATGGCAAACAGGTGTTCAATTGAAATTATCATCCCATTAGATAAAGTTCCCGATAGTAAGGAGCGAGAACAACTTACTGCACTTTATAAAGCAGAAAAGAAATGGAGTGAAGCTGTCAAAACTAATGACGAGCTTCGTAGAGGGAAAAATTATCATGAATTTATTGCTTTGCAGCCAGGAGTCCCGCATAAGAAAACTCAATGGAGTAATTTTGGAGGATCATTTAGAGGTAGAGCAGGTGAGGTTTTGAAACCAGATACTGAACAGTGGGAGACACCAACAATACACGCCTCATTTCATGAACGTGATGGAGCTGTATGGGTTCATCCTTATGACTTTGACAGAGGAGAAGGGCTACTTTTTGACAATGCAAATGGGATTACATTTGAGAGGCCAGAAGACTACCCATACTCGCCTCATTTAGCGATGAGATGGGATTTTAAGTGGAGTTTCCCTTGGTGGGCAGAGATTGGTTTTGCTGGAGGTAAAAAAATATGTAACGAAGATGGAATGGATGCTCCAAGCGGACAATCCGATGATTTCTATAGGAAATGGTATGACGAGCATGGAGAACCATTCCCTTTTCTAATGTGGGAAATCCCAGTATCTCAGCTACTAAAAAATCTTGAATATGCCATTAACGTATATGAGCTGTTTCCTTTGATGGGAGAAGCATGGCAAATGGTGTGGGTATGGGAAGAACTAAAAGCACTTAAAGATCTATATATGTGGATGAGAAAAGTGAACTTCGTATGCCCTGATGCCATTGGACAATTAGATTGGTCAGAAGTCTCTCTCTACAGTGGAGAATATAAATGGACACAGGAAAATGATTCACCAAACCAAATAATGGAGTCTGTCAAAAAAATGGATAGTGATGTTCAGAAACTTAAAGCTGGTGAGTTGTCTTCTGAGGCATTTAAGAAAAAGTATTTCCTACATAAAAAAAGAAACGAGGAAGATTATTCAGGGTATATCCCTGTCATTAAAAGAAATCCATTTAAAGATAATAAATGGTTATAAAGGAGGTGAAAAATGAACACTTTGAATAAAACATTAAATGAGTTTGCTCAAGATTTAATCAATCATTGTGCGGTTGTTAAAAATGGCGAAATTACTTTGCCAGAAGAAGGACTAAGAAATCTTATCAGTGAATATCTCAAAACAGATGATCCTGTTATCTGGCCAATAACACTTGAAATGATACAGGTGGAGGCGGACTCAGAGCTTGGAAGAGAACTAACCGATATTGAAATAAATAGAATAAAACTCGAATTTAGTGAAGGCGAAAGAACTTCGTGGAATAGCCTAGTTTTTCTTAGAGTAGCGATTGAAGAAGCTGTAAACAATGAAAAGAATCAGTGGAGTGATATTGATAAAGATTTTGAAGAAGAAAAGCAAAAAGGAGGTGATCAAAGCTTATGAAACACTGTGTTATTTACGCCAGAGTTGCTTGTGAACAGGTAGATGCTCAAGAAGATCCACTGAAGAGTCAGGTGAAGAATCTAAAGAAGTTTGCAAATAGAAATAATTTGAAGGTCAAACAAATCTTTGCGGACTATGGTTCTGGCTTAAATCAAAACAGGGCTGCTTTCAGTCACTTGCTACAGGAAGTTAGTAGAGGGAGGGTAAAAAATATA
>CAYOMO010000152.1:0-2490 GCA_964405065.1 uncultured Gammaproteobacteria bacterium | reverse complement strand
AATTTTCTTTACTTCCCTGTCCACAACCGGTGTATTCCCAATTGTTGTCGTCTCCGGCATCGCCCCCATTAAAGGTATATCCACTTTCGCAGTAGCCAGGTTCGACATTTTCCGCGGCATGGGGGATCAAATTGGTTCGATTTTGAACTACCAGAGTAGTAATAGCAACGCCAGCAACTAATAAGGCAATCACTGCCAGCTGACCAAAACCCTGCTGTGATGAGAAAGGAGCTAAGAAAGAACGCAAACGCGGCAGTTTGTTTACATACATACATTAAATATATGTAAATGGAATAAACTTTGCAATCGCAGAAGTTAGAAGCGTGATGTATGAAGTTGGAATACGAAATGGGAAGTAAGAAAAAATATCTCATCTCACACTTCAATAATCTAGCTTCTCAATTCATACTTCTCATTTCCAGAAAAGGAATTGACATGGTATACAACAGGTGGTACCGTTAAATCTGTGCCTAAAACTCCAATCAAATCTGAAAAACATAGTCTTTTGATTGTGGCTACTTTGATCGTTATGCTCGCGGCCATAGCCACCTATATTTATATGAGTACTCCAGATATTGAAAGCACTCATTTTGCTCAAACACATACTCAAAGTTAATCCTCATCAACTTTTAAAATTCTTACAATTTTTTTCAAATAAACATTTTATAATTATTTCTAAAGGAAAAAATAATTAAAATATTTTTCTTTTAGAGAATCTGTTAATGAAAAAACAATGGGGGTTTACCCTGATTGAAATCATTGTAGCTATTGTTTTGATAGGGATTTTATCTATTGTGGCTGTAGCGATATACCAGTCAGTACTGAATAAAGCAGCTGATTCAGTCCGCATTTCAGACATTCACAATCTGTCCAGTGCCTATGAAGTTCATTATGACGGCGCCTATCATGTGATTACACCCGAGCAGTTTAGTGGTAAAACTATTCCTTTAAGTTTTAAAGGCAAAACATATTCAGGACTGCTAACAGAGGATGCCTGTACTTATAAAATATGTACTCCTTTATCCAATAATCCCCAAACGGTATGTTCAAGCACTAGTCTGGATTGTTTTTGTCGCGACTCTATTCAACAACCTACAGGCGGAAATTGTGATATACAGCCAAACCAAAACCTGGTGGCAAAACGGGCTTTTGTGACAGAGCAGCTCTATGGTGCTGATATGAGCAACAATCCTCCTGGAATTGCCGGAGCCAATTCACTGTGCCAAAAAGCTGCGAATGAAGCTAGTTTGGGTGGAACTTGGCGGGCATGGATAAGTACAAATACAGTCGATGCTCGCGACAATATTACCACTCATCACAACGGACCTTATGTCTTAGTAGATAGTGCAAAAACCAAAATTGCCGATAATTGGGGGGATTTAACAGACGGCTCTTTGGATGCACCTCTGTCTGTAACACAGTTTGGTCAACAGATTACCTGGGAAGGTGCAGCGTATACAAATACCAATGCGTCAGGACAAAAAACAGCTTTAAATACTGACTGTGATGGCTTTACTACTTTATCAACCAAACAGCTCAATTATGGAAGACCGACTAAATCAGGTTCCGAATGGACCCAGGAATCTCCAATTAGCCGGTGTGATCATATTAAACAGCTGTATTGTTTTGAATTATAGTTTATGGCGGATGATTTTGAATAATATAGCCAAAGAACTTTTTTATTATGGTTATAAGCTTTAAGCTATAGAAACCGATATTGAAGTAAGTAAATCGGTTAAAGTCTTACTACCAAAAACCTCTATCTATACCGGTATCCACAACCAATAACCCACTACCACTCCAATATTGACTTTACGCCTGAATACCTGTTATTATTACCGTCAATGTTGATCGCGAGAAACAACGCCATCTAAATCCCCAGCTTGGACCTCCAGGCTTGGAGGAGTCTCAAGCGTTGCATCCCTCAGTTTTTTAAATAGAAATAAGCAATAAGAGATAAGCAAAAAGTAATTTGAGTTTATTTCTTTTTTTGCGTTGCGTGGACACTGGTTCTTTCAATGGGCCGATGGCTCAGTTGGTAGAGCATCTCATTTGCAATGAGAGGGTCCGGGGTTCGAATCCCCGTCGGTCCACAGTTGCTTAGTGAAGCAATTTGCAATAAGCGGAGCTTCCTTTTTTGATAAATCAAAAAAGTGAGGATGCAGGAGGTTCGACTCCTCTCGGGGTTTAAATGTCTAAATGACATTTAAACGGGTGAAATTCTTTTTATCTGCGAAGCAGAACTAGAATAAGTTTCACCCCCAACAATTAGTTAGAAAGTTTTTGGTTTAGATACAAGTTTTTAATTTACTCAAAATTGAAGGCTTCTATCCGGGCCGAAGAGCTTGGGCTGAGGGAGCGATAGCGACTCGAAGCCTTAAGTCCTGGAGTTTGTACTTTAAAATGTGAATACGACAAGTCATGTACCGTAATGGTGCATGACAAACACATAACCATCCGATCGATGGTTATGATGGGAAGGCCAAATTT
>CAYOMO010000151.1:0-2499 GCA_964405065.1 uncultured Gammaproteobacteria bacterium | reverse complement strand
GAAGACAAGAAGCTCACGGTGTACCCGTTGGTTCTAAATTCAGATGCCAAGGAATTTGTAGCGGCTCCTAAGTCTGGGGTGGCTAAGATCGGAGCTCGGGTCAAATCGAAATCTGGGGAAAAAAAACTAAGTCTGAAACCAGATTCTAACCCACTTGAGACATCTTTCGATTCCAATGGGATGAACTGGTTCGATGTATACGTGTCGGCCGTTCACAACAACGAACCGAAAGAGGCAAAGATTCACTTCGAGTTCTAACTCATGAGATACGGATTATTCATTTGGGTAGCCTTTGTTTTTTCCCAAGGAGGTTTCGGAACTGAAACGGGTTTCGGAACCTCCCTTGAGGACTCGAAACGACTTGCCGTTCAAAACAATTTCGAAGTGACGTCTTTGCGTAAAGCGGTGGATGAGGCAAAGGCTCAGCGGGCGCGGCTCACATCTCAGTTCTTGCCGAAAATCGGAGTTGCCGGGGGAGCTGATAGTGAGATCGCTTCCGACCGGAACATCGGGGGGGTGGGCTACGTTTATGGGAACTTGAACCTATTTCGAGGGTTCGAGGACTCCTACAAGGTCAATATTGCCGATCTAGAAGTAGAAAAGGCGGAGATCCGATTGAGTCGGGCGGAATTTAGGGTGGGACTGGACATTGAAAAAGAGTTCAGTCGCTATCTCTTCACCAAGCTTGCTATCGATCTCAAGCGCAAGGCTCTTGAAGTAAACGAAAGCCAAAAAAAGCTCGCGAGAAAACGGCAGGAATCCGGACTGGTTGTTGATTCGGACATCATGGAGTTTGAGTTAAGAGACTCGTTACTCCAATCCGATATTGCCTCGCTTGAGCAAGAACTTGAGGCCGCGAGAGTGAGTCTCAGGCGTCTCTTGGGTGAGGAACTAGGTTCCACCATCGAGCCTGTGGGGGAACTTAAGCATTGGCACCTTAGCGGTTCGTTACCTGAGTATCTGAAGCGGCTTCAAGAAAATAGCGAAACGGTGCTAATCACCTCGAAGGATCTTAAGATTGCGGAAATTGAGTCGAAACTGTGGCGGTCAAAGTGGATGCCTGAAGTCGATATTGAAACAAAATATGGGCTTGTCCCCTTCGGAGATCGATTTCAGGTGAGTACGGGAGCTTCTTTTCGAGGAACGGTATTAGCGAAATTCGATCTGTTCTCAGGCTTTGATACCGTCAATCAACGACGAGAAGGAGAAGCGAAACGGCTTAAGCTTGAAGCGCAACTAAGAAATGTATCTTTAAATACAACGAGCGAAGTCGAAACTCTTTATCGAAAAATCAAGGCCATTGAAGCGCGCGTTCACCTTGAAGAACAGAATGAAGCGCGAGCCAAGAAATACCACACCGCTGTTATTTCGGAATACAAGAGAGGGGTAAGAAATTCAGCGGATGTGCGGCTCGCTGCAGAAGTGCTCTTTGATTCGGGCTTAAGACGTCAAAACTTCAAGTATGAGTTTATTAACAATCGAATCGAACTAGAACGTCTTATCGGCTCTCCCGTTTCTACGGAACCGATGCCGGAAAAGGTTTCTAATCTTCACGAAGATCACGAGTTTCTAAGAAAAGTACAGCCCCGATAAGTCGATGTCATCATCTGCGCCGCCGCGCCGGGGCACAACGCTTGGAAGAGTTCGTAAGCACTTTTATAAAGCGAGACCCGATTTTCTTTCGGGTAAATGCTCTGGGTCCCGCGGTGACGCGCCCATTTTCTCCTCTAAGCGAAAGCTAATACCGGGGCTCAGTCGCGCGGTCTTTACTCCTGCAAATAGCCACGTTGTTTCCGAAAGAAGCCCCAAAAACATTGCGGTGGCGGCCGAGGCGGCACCTGGAAACCCAAGCACCACACCACTTGTCGCTGATAAAAGAAGAACGCCAGTACCGAAGTAACTTGCAGCGTTCACACGTGCTGTCCTTCCTTCCGATATCAAAAGACCCTGGGTCGCGTTTTGAAACGCGATCAACAAGGGAAGTAAGGAGCAAACGAGGATTACGGGTATGACACTGCTTAACAGGACGAGGTCATGGCCGATGAAACCACTTAGCATACGCCCCCCGAAAGGTGTTAGGCCGAGTAGCAGCAAGATGAGCGAACAGGTAGCCCCAACGCTTGCCGTAAATCGAAGGAGCAAGGTATCCGTAACTCGTCCGCGGTTTCTGATGACCACTTGCTGGACCATACGGGTGGTATTTCCAATTAGGAGAACAATTCCCCAGGCGGCCGGCCAAGCCGCAAGCGCAATAGGACCATCTACGGCTCTTGCGATAACTGCAGTTAGCAACGCTCTCCCACCCCAAACAACCACCATGGAGTTGGCTAAGGGCCAGTAAAAGCGCCATACCTCTTTGAGATCCAACGGTAGAGAAGTTGAACTTTTGATATCGGGTCTCTTCGTTACTTGATATTTTTGGGCTGCAATCGTTACGAAGAGAGCTTCAGCGAATACGCCGCCAACGAGTGTCACTGCCGCAAGAAGGGCGCCGTTTAT
>CAYOMO010000150.1:0-2499 GCA_964405065.1 uncultured Gammaproteobacteria bacterium | reverse complement strand
ATCCGAAAGGAAAGCTCTTTGGAATCGCTGTTATATGTTGGATCTTGCAGACTAACCATCATGACATTATTTTTGCTATCCTGCTCCCCTAAAAAGGAGATCGCAGCATTGGGAGGATTTTGGACAAACCCCCATTCATTCCATAAAGTGATAAACTGCCCAAGACTCCCCTGCCCCATCAATCTTTGCGGTCGATCCGAAAAATATTCGACACGGGTATCTGGGTTGATTAAAGTCAGTTTCCATTCAGTATTTTCTTGGATAATTTTAGATTCTTTGGCATGAATTAAAAAAAGTAATGAGAGCTGGCCGCTATCTGGCTTTTTAATACTCATCACACTAAGTCCGGCAAATAAAATCAGGCCAATAAGTGCTGGCAGTATAAAATTCCAAGGAAGATGTTTGCTTTTAGGAGACTTGGGCATTAAATAAATTATAGCAGAATACCCAACTCACCAGCTTTTTTGATGGCAGCCAGGTCGAGTTTTTTCATCGTTTTGACAAATGAATCTTTAAAACACTTCCGCCTGCTAGAATGATTACTGAAAGGACTGTCTGTACTAAAAGTACAGCTACTGTCTCACCATCTGGAGAGAACAACAACCCTGAAACCATCCCCCAGAGCCAATAATTTAAAGCAATAGCAACCATTAGTATGCTGATGTTCTGAATTAAAGTTCGAAAATTTCCTCTGCTTGAATGTTTGATTCGACTGATCAAGTAAATTGGCAGCAGAAAGGTGATAAAAAATAAATTGACTGGTATTAGAGTTAAAATCTGTTCTGGATCAAAAAACCATATGAGGATATTGAGTCCTATCAATAGCAGAAAAAATAGTTTTAAAATTTGAGCAATCACTCCAACTGACATAATTTATGATCTATTTGGCTGCAACCATGCTAATTTCAAGTCTGGCGCCTAGGGGTAATTCTTTCACACCAATCATTTCTCTAGCGGGTAAATTTTCTGAAAAATAACTGACATAAACTTCGTTAACTTGTGAATATAAAGACATATCTGTGGTATAAATCGTAGTTTTAACTATATCGTTAAAAGTTAATCCCTCTTTTTCCAAAATTTCCTGAATATTTTTCATTATCTGGTGTGTTTGATCATCAATAGCACCTTCGAGTAATTTACCGTCTTTGAGATGGATCTGGCCTGAGACAAAAATAAATCCGTTTTTACTGACAGATGGTGAATAAGGAACCGGCATATCGAGAGTATAACAGAATTTATTTGATTTATTCCCCACCAGCTTTTTTGATGGCAGCCAGATCGAGCTTTTCACTGGAAAAGTTGAAATGATGTCAGTCTGATGTAATCCACTTGCTTAGAAGAATTAACAATCCGACGCCGATACAGCTAGGTATTATAAGCAGTGATCCCAAGGCAATGCCAGTCCAATACACAAGCAAACAGGCAAAGTAAAAAATTATTTGACTATTACTAGTCCTTAAAAAATGATTAAGTAACATAAATGCCACGGTGCCGCTCAGTATCCAACCCAAAAAATTGGACACCGGAACACCGTAATAGACTCCCCCATCTTGATATACCCACATACCGAGTCTGACTGCACCAGGGTCAATAATTGCATCCGCTAGCAGTATCAAGGCGATAAAAAGTACCAGGTTTTTTACATAACCCAGACTAAACTTCTTTACCACCATGTATGCCCCGATCACAATTGGAATCCAACCAAAGGGCACAATGATGGGGGTCGTTTCAAATAGTTTGAAAGCAAACAGATCCGTATAAAAAAAGTGCCCGTAAGGAAACCCTGTAAGGACACCAACTGTTTCTATTGCCAATGCAAACAAACTCAGGAGTGTCAAAAGAAGGATGATTTTTATAAAAGAATAAGAGCGAAACAAAATAAAAACTAAAGGCAAAGCGAAAACAATCGGAAAAAGTGAGGCAATGACCGGATAGCCTTTAGGAATTCCATAGATTCCAGTCAGTACCCCCAAGATAAATAAACAGAGAAGAACTATTTTTTGAATCATATTCAGATTAATTCTCTCAATTGTAATGGATGGGATATCTAAGAAAAAGTAATACTGGCTTATTCGCCAGCTTTGCGGATTGCTTCAAGATCAAGTTTTTTCATTGGCATAAAGGCTGCAGTGACTGCCTCAGCTTTTTGCGGATCTCGCATCATTTCATCCAAGATTCGGGGGACAACTTGCCAGGTGATGCCAAATTTGTCAGTACACCAACCACATTGCTCTGCTTCTGGGACTGCCGATAGCTTTTCCCAGAAAAAATCGATCTCTTCTTGTGTTTCGCATTCAATAATATACGAAGTTGCGCCTGTGAGTTTAAACTGCTCCATTGGCCCGCCATTTAGAAACATAAAACTAATTCCATCAAGTTCGCATTCGGCTGTCAAAACAGATCCCTCGGGTCTACCCGAAACTTCTTCTGAAGCTTTTGGGGATTTGGTTATATCCCCCATTTTAGCGCTATGATCACCAGGAGCTGAATTGAAAGTAT
>CAYOMO010000149.1:0-2685 GCA_964405065.1 uncultured Gammaproteobacteria bacterium | reverse complement strand
ACGAAACAGTGCATAAAAAAGTTTTAGATACTTCATTTAACCTCCATAGCTGCTATACCGAATAGCCCCTTTTTTGTATAAAAATTTTTGCAAATTCCAAAAAGAGACGGTCCAGAAAAATAGGACAAAAAAACCACTAATTATCTCGCCAGTCGTCAATTTTCCAAGCATCAGTTCAATTGGAAACGAGACAGTGTATCTGAAAGGGAGAAAAAAACCAATTTGCTGTAAAAAATTGGGTAAAAATGTGACTGGCACGACTTTACCAGACAATAAAGCATCCGCTGTAAAAAAAGTGCCGGTCAAAAAATCGATATCATCCATCCAAAAACCAGCCAGTCCCATCGACACATCCAAAAAATTCATCATAAATAAGGCTAAAATAAGAGCCAAAATACTAAATGGTAAATATTCCGGATGTAGAGGAAAAGTATATTGCTGGGTAAAAACAAAAAAAATGCTAAATCCAATAAGCGCCAAACTGATGATGCTGAGTTTAAAAACTTTTTCGACGATATTATTGATTAGTGATTTTTCCAGGATTGAGTATGGCTTGACTAAATGTCTGGCAAAGTCCCCTTTTTTGATCTCGTCATTAATAAAATAGGCGGCCCAGGCTGTAGTAAAAGAAGAACAAATTGCAACAGCCAGAAAATAGAAAACAATTTCCTCCCGGCTGTAACTCAAACTGGGATTCCCTTTTTGAACTGCCAGCCAGACCCACAATCCTAAAAAAGGCGTTACCAGGCTGGTAAGGGCGTAAACCGTAGTATCAAAGCGATAAGTTAAAAGCCCCTGCCAGTTTAATCCAAAAAAAATATAATATTTTTTTAACGCCCTCATGTATAACCAATTATAATAATTTCTGCTGGTATTACAAAGTTTGCAGCTTTATTTTTAGGACTCAAATAGTGTAATTTAAATAATAGGTATATGGACGATGTAAATATTCCAAAAAATCCTGGAGAGAGTGAAATTCAAGCTCCCTCAACACCTTCTTTATTAACAAAAATAAAAGAGTTGCCCAGGAAACAAAAAATAATTGTAGCCCTCGGGGTATTACTTGTTGTGGGTGTTTTAACTGCATTTTTTTTATTTCAAAAGGAAAAAACCAGTGATGAGGAAGTGGTAATTGCTAAAGTAGGAGGTGTGGATTTAACCACTAATTATCTCAATAATGAGTTAAAATTTTATCCTGGAACCCCTTCGGCAGAAATAGAAAAAGCTATTAAACAAAAAATTATCGATGATCAGGTCGCTTTGGCTGCGGCTAAAAAAGAAGGATTAATAACGGATTATCCATCTACCAGTGTTTTGTCACAAGATGAATATCTAAAAAGGACTGAAATAGTTAGGCAATTAGTTCAAAAAATAAATAGCCAGGGTAATGTCATAGAGGGCAAAACTGTGATGGTTTGGTTTTACAACAATCAACACATTGGGCCTGGAGGCATAGAAAATAGTAAAAAGATCGCTTATTCTAAAATCAAGCCACTTTATGATCAGGTGAAAAGCGGTCAGCTCACCATTGATCAGGCGGGAGAGAAGATCAAAGCTGACCAAAGCCTCAAAGCAATTGATCCAGCCTGGCAGTCAAATGCTCTGGCAAGATTTAAATATTATAAAAATGGTACGGCTACTTTTTGGCCTGAATACAACAATCTGCTATGGCAGACTGAGCCTGGACAGCTGACACCTTTGTACTTAGGTGGAGGGATACTAAGAGAAGGCAAGCCAGTTGAAGAACTGTATATTTTTTCCCAAGTCGATTTTAAATCACTCAACCAACAATACAATAATTATCAGGAGTGGTTGGATCTTAAAAGAAAAGAAACGGATATCACAACCAATCAAAATGCTAGTTTGCTAAATCCTTTTTATATTGGAAAAATTTATGCTCAAGACAACGGCTCAAATCAGAGTAGCAATGACAATAACAGTGACAATGGCAATAATGGTAACAATGGATCAAGATCCGGTCTGTGGTATGGTCAGGCTACAACAGTTACGGGATTGCCTTTACCAGGTGTTGTTATAAATATTTTGACTATCTGCAATGGGCCAAATGGGAGGACGGAGATTACAGGAAGTGATGGTAAATACAACACCGGAGTTGATTATTCACTTTCCTGTATCTGCAATCCACAAACATTTACCGCTACATATAACGGAGAAGCCTGTACTTTAAGTCCCAGCAGCAGATCTAGCATAAGCCGGATTTCTCCAGTTAGCCAGATTGTGGTGCCTAATGGTGATGTCACTATTGATCAGGATGTAGTTTGTGGGCCGCCTCCGCCTTCTCCTTCACCAATTCCTACACCATCGCCTTCACCATCACCTCCTCCAGCTTGTAATGAGAGTTGCACGTCTAGTAGTGAATGTGAAAGATCAACCAGTGGCTGCACGGCTTGTATACCAAATGATGCTGGAACGGGTACGGTTTGCCGCCCTCCAGTGGCCTGTAATTCAGCCTGTACCAGAGATGACCAATGTGCTGGAGCGGTCAAAGATGGCTGTACTGTCTGCGTTGCTGGATCTTGTCAAAAACCTCCGGCTTGCAACGTCTCATGTACCAGTAGTACATATTGTGCAAACGCCAAAGATGGATGTACTGAATGTGCACCGGATCTGAGTGGAAAAAATGTTTGTCAGCCGCCTTTTAATGAAGCGATGTGTAAATGTGAT
>CAYOMO010000148.1:0-2756 GCA_964405065.1 uncultured Gammaproteobacteria bacterium | reverse complement strand
ACCCAAAACTTAGAGAAAATGTTATTGTTTCACTCGTTCTTATTGGTATCAGTTCGTTTATTATGCTCTGGGAAATATTTTTACCCATGACCTACACAATAAAAGAATTCTTCCATCACCTCCTACCAATATTTGCAACATATATGATGTTCGTTGTTGGCAGGCCTTATCTTGCAGGGCTCTGGCGTTTTATTAAATACAGAAAAGCTGACATGGATTCACTAGTGGGAATTGGTACTCTTGTGGCATTTTTGTATAGTTTTGCAATTACTGCATTTGAAACACCTTTAAAAGCACTTCTTAATACAGAACATAATTATTATGATGTTGTCATTGTCGTAATTGGATTAATCACTCTTGGCAAATATCTTGAAGCAAGGGCAAAATCTCACACCTCTGATGCCATTAAAAAACTAGCAAATCTTCAAGCAAAAACAGCTCGTGTTATTAGGGATGGAAAAGAAATAGATATTGCTATAGAAGAAGTTCAGATTGGAGATTTAATTCGTGTCAGACCAGGCGAGAAAATTCCCGTTGATGGCGTAATTATGGAAGGTGAGTCATCAGTAAATGAGTCTATGGTGACAGGAGAAAGCATTCCAGTCGATAAAGCAATTGGAGCACAAGTAATTGGTGCAACCATGAATAAAACAGGAACATTTGTGATGAAAGCAACTAAAGTTGGAGCAGACACTATGCTTTCGCAAATCATAAAACTTGTTGAGGAAGCTCAGGGTTCAAAAGCTCCTATTCAAAGATTGGCAGATAGAGTTTCTGAAATATTTGTTCCAGCTGTTTTAGTTATTGCAGTTTTAACTTTCTTTGGATGGGGATTATTAACTGGAAATTATATTAACGGACTTGTTGCTATGATTTCAGTTCTTGTTATTGCATGCCCTTGTGCAATGGGTCTAGCAACGCCTACTGCAATAATGGTTGGTACTGGTAAAGGAGCAGAAAATGGAATACTCATTAAAGATGCAGCAAGTCTTGAAATCGCAAACAAGATCCAGACTGTCATATTTGATAAAACAGGCACGTTAACAAATGGTAAGCCAGAGGTAACAGACATTATTGCTATGGATAGCTTAAAGAAAAATGAGGTCTTAAGTATTGCAGCATCTCTTGAAAAAGGTTCAGAACATTCACTTGCAGAGGCGATAGTAGCTTATGCGGAGAATGAAAAAGCAAAAACTCAATCTATTAACAAATTTAATGCAATTGCTGGACATGGTGTTACAGGCACAATAGGCAAGGATACATTCTTCTTTGGAAATCAAAGACTTATGGGAAGAGAAAAGATTTCACTAAATGGACTTAAAGAACAGATTAATGAACTAGAGAGTAAAGGTAAAACAGTCATGTTTCTTGCTTCGGATAGTAAAGTAGTTGGAATTATTGCAGTCGCGGATACAGTAAAGGATTCAGCTAAAAAAGCAGTTGAGAAGTTACAGAACATGGGAATCGAAGTTGCCATGATAACAGGTGACAATCAAAGAACTGCTGACGCGATTGCAGGGAAATTAGGTATCACTCGGATTCTTGCCGAAGTTCTACCTGAACAGAAAGAGGAGGAAGTAAGAAAAATCCAAGCAGAAGGTAAAAAAGTGGCAATGGTTGGAGACGGTATTAATGATGCTCCAGCATTGGCAAGAGCAGATATTGGTATTGCCATGGGGACAGGAACGGATGTTGCAATTGAAGCATCAGACATAACTCTAGTGAACAAGAATCTGAATTCTGTTGCTTCATCAATTGAATTGTCTAAGAAAACCATGAGAACAATTAAGCAAAATCTTTTCTGGGCTTTCGGATATAATGTGGTACTCATTCCTGTTGCAATGGGAATACTTTATCCAATATGGGGTATTTTACTAAGCCCAATATTTGCATCAGTTGCTATGGCATTATCAAGTGTTTCAGTAGTCTCAAACTCTCTATTGCTTAAAAGAGTTAAAATATAACTATGGAAATAAAGATTAAAAAAGAAACATTACTTATCTGGGCAGTTATAATTTCATTTGGCCTAATTGGTGTTTTACTGCTCAAAATTAATTCACTACAAAATCCAGGTTCATCTACACCAAGCCCAAGCAACATTAATCTATGGACAATATTTTTAACAGGTCTTCTTGCTGGAGGTCTTTCTTGCCTTGCAGTTCAAGGGGGACTTCTTGCTGCAACAATTGCTCAGCGAGAAGAAGAGGAATTAAAAGAAAAAACTAAAAAAACAGGTAATGCGGTTCCTATCTTAGCTTTTCTCATAGCAAAGCTTACCGCTTACACCATTTTAGGATTCCTACTTGGATGGCTCGGCTCTTTCTTTCAGCTTTCAATTACAGCTCAAATTATTATGCAGCTTGCAGTAGTAATCTTTATGGTTGGGACAGCACTCAGCATACTAAATGTTCATCCAATTTTCAGATACTTTATTATTCAGCCTCCAAAGTCATTAACAAGACTTGTCAGAAATCAGTCAAAGAGCAAAAGTATCTTTGCACCAGCTTTACTTGGAGCACTTACGGTCTTTATTCCTTGTGGTATTACGCAAGCAATGATGGCTTTAGCAATTGGCTCAGGCAGTCCATTCTTAGGAGCTGCAATACTTTTTGCATTTGTTTTGGGAACTTCTCCTTTGTTTTTCATACTCGGATATTTTGCAACTAGACTTGGTGAAACAATGAATAAAAGATTTATGAAAGTTGCTGCGATTGCTCTTATCTTGCTTGCAGTTTTCAATCTTAATAACATATTGG
>CAYOMO010000147.1:0-2770 GCA_964405065.1 uncultured Gammaproteobacteria bacterium | reverse complement strand
ATCAACATGATGGCAGCTTGATTATTTTCGATCGTTTTACTTTGGAAAATGCCAATTCGGTTATATTGGGAAAATCTGGAGGTGGAAAAAGTTTCCTCGTTAAGCTAGAAACATTGAGATTACTTATGATGGATGTACACGTTATCATTCTTGATCCCGAAAACGAGTATAAAAAACTTTCCGAGTCAGTGGGAGGAGAATTTGTTGAATTCTCGCTCCAATCACAATACAAAATCAACCCTTTTGATCTCGCAACAGATAATCCCGAACCCGATGAATTAACCAATAAAATACTAAATTTGCATTCGCTGATGCGGGTTATCATGGGCGATCTAACACCGGCTCAGGATGCGCTTCTTGACCGAGCGCTTGTTTTAACATATCGTGAGAAAGGTATTACACAAGATCCTGAAACATTCAAAACAGCCCCACCACTTTTGGAAGACTTATATAAAATTTTACAAGGAATGGAGACTGCCGAAGCTCGTGAACTTTCTGATCGATTAGAAAAATTTGTGAGAGGATCAGCTGCTGGTATTTTTAACCATCAGTCAAATTTTGATATTAAAAATCCTTTTACTGTATTTGGCATCCGCGATCTAGAAGAAAACCTTCGCCCCGTTGCCATGTATATTACCCTTGATTATATTTGGAATCGAGTACGAAGAGATCGGAGAAAACGTGTGCTTATCGTCGACGAAGCCTGGTATTTAATTAAAAATAAAGATTCCGGCGCCTATTTACACAACTTTGCCAAACGCGCACGTAAATATCTTTTAGGAATGACAACTATTACACAGGATGTAGAAGACTTCTTAGGAACGGAGGAGGGAAAAGCCATTATTACAAACTCAAGTTTACAGATCATTCTAAAACAATCTACCGCTGCTGTTGATCGCATCACAAACACATTTTATTTGACCGGTGGTGAAAAACACTTTTTACTGTCAGCTGGCGTTGGAGAAGGTTTGTTTTTCGCAGGGCAATCACACGTAGGATTCCGGGTTATTGCTTCTGATGAGGAACGAACTATCATTGAATAAATATTTAAAAAACGATACTATTTATCGTCTTTCTTATTAAGTTTTTTAGCAGGTAGCCTCGCTTTAAACATGTATGAATAAAATTCCATATATCGAAAAAGGTCATAGCGGAATTAATTTTCACCGCAACAACAAAGAATACTCTTCTTTCTTCCTTTATCTGTATTCAATTGTTGTTTTTCTCTTTTTCATTACCTTATTTATTCGTTTGTTCCAGTTAACGATAGTGAAGGGTGCTTATTATAGAAAACTCTCCGAAGCTAATCGCATTCGGGAGATCGTAGTCGAGCCTAAACGAGGTAATATTATAGATCGTAAAGGCTTCATACTTGTACAAAATAGTGAAGGCGATATAGAGCAGGAGGATCGTGTCGTTTCTTCTCGCCGGTATTTATATCCCGAACAGTTTGCCCATTTGATTGGTTATAGACAAATAGCTGATATAAAAGACATTGATAACGATACGTGTTTGAATAAAGCAAAACCGGGAGACAAGGTAGGGAAAAAGGGGGTTGAGAAGACTTATGATTGCGAGCTCAGAGGAATTGCGGGTAAAAAACTAATTGAGGTAAACGCTCCTGGGAAACGCATTCGTACGCTTTCCGTTTTACCCCCTCAAGACGGTCAAACTGTTCAGCTAGCAGTAGATGGGGATCTTCAAAAAAAAGCGTATGAACACATTCAGCATAAAAATGCTGCAGTAGTTGCGTTAAAACCTCGCACGGGCGAAGTTCTTGTTCTAACATCTTCACCTTCTTATAACCCACAATATTTTGAAGATAGCGTAGCTAAAGAAATGAAAAATTTATTTACGAATACCGAAAAACCTATGTTTAATCGGGCAACTGAAGGTACATATCCACCAGGATCTACATTTAAATTAGTTGTGGCCGCTGGCGCGCTTGAAGAGAAAAAAATCGATGGAAATACTATCGTTGAAGATACCGGCTCCATTAAAGCGGGTTCTTTACAGTTTGGCAACTGGTATTATCTGGAATATGGAAAAACTGAAGGGAGTGTCGACCTTATAAAAGCATTAAAACGTTCTAACGATATTTATTTTTACAAAATTGGAGAAAAACTTGGACCGACAGACATTAAAGTTTGGGCAGAACGTTTCGGCTTTGGCACAAAGACCGATATACACATAGGGGAGAGTGATGGTTTAATTCCATCCTCTTTCTGGAAAGAAGATGTGTTAAAAGAAAAATGGTATACGGGAGACACATACAATCTCTCAATTGGACAAGGATATATGCTGGCTACGCCGCTTCAGGTTGCACGCATGACATCTGTTTTTGCCAACGACGGATATCTCTGTGATCCGTTGATTAAAAAATCTGAAAAAAATCTGACTTGTCGCAAATTACCTTTATCAGAAAAAACGCTTTCACTTATCAAGGAGGGAATGAAAGAGGCTTGTTCGACCGGGGGAACAGGTTGGCCATTTTTTGACTTTAAAGTAAAAGGTGCTAAGTCTAGTATAGAACGCAAAATTTCAGTTGCCTGCAAAACAGGTACTGCGGAAGCTCAGGTTGACTCTGAGCATCCACACGCGTGGATGACGCTATATGCGCCTATCGAAAATCCGGAAATTGTTGTTACTGTATTGGTAGAAGAATCGGGACAGGGATCGGATATCGCCGGACCGATTGCCAAAGAGGTCTTAAAAAGTTACTTTGAAAGGGAGGAGTGACGTTCTTTAATTTAGACTATTTTATTCTGAT
>CAYOMO010000146.1:0-2773 GCA_964405065.1 uncultured Gammaproteobacteria bacterium | reverse complement strand
GTGCTTGTTCTGCTTCTTGCTGCGCCTCTTCCTTTTCTTTTCGTTCCTGTTGTACTTCTTGCCGCGCCTCTTCCTTTTCTTTTCGTTCTTGTTGTACTTCTTGCTGTGTTTTAAGCAACGTGCTATGCTCAATAACCAATTCTTTAAGCCTCTCTTTAATTTCTTCCTCAGAACGCCATTTTTCTCTTGGCAACAAACGTTGTTGTTCTATCACAGTTTGAAATTCAAGAAAAACCTTTAACCAATCTATTTTTGGATCTTCATCTCTTAAGGCTTGACAATAATGTTTGATTCTTATCCCCAGCTCTTTATCTTGATAACTATTTTTAACCAACCCTCTTATTTTCCGAATACTACTCCGGCTGACTCCTGCCTGGTTTCCTAGATTTTCCACATATTGAAGCTCTTGTTTAAATCCAGTGCTATCTTCCTGGCTGCCATCACTTCCGCTCGATACCTGCTCCAAATGAAAACCCATAAAACTCTTTTGATATACTGAAAGCATGGTTATTTCCTCTATTAATCGCTTATACATCTTTTGAATTTTATTTTCCTGCTCTGTTTCAAAAATTAAGCGTACTACCTTGTCAAAAAGTTTATGTACATGTGAAACAATGTCATCATAAATAATCGTTTGCCCCTCTTGTACCTTACTAAATTTTGAGAAAAACCATTTTTTTATGAATTCACCTATACCTTGACTCGGAGCACTTCGTAGTATTATTGTTTGACCATCGTCCCAGGTAAAAATATCACTTTCCTTAATTTCAGGCAGCTCATATATTCTATCAAATAATACCCCGTCATGATACCCTCCTAAGCTCTCAATTTCCCTTACAAAGAATTTCCCAAAAAATTTCTTTTGCTCTCCCAGCCATTCTATAGGATCACTGTCTTTCTTGCGAATATTGCACGCGTGGCATAACAAATATAAATTATCTATGGCATTGTAACAAGATTTATAAAAATAACCACTGCCTTTAACAATGCCATCACTATCTCGTCTTAAATATTCTTCAATAGCGGGTTGTTGTAAAAAAATATTGGTAAAATCATTATGTGCCTTGTTATTCAAATAAGCTAGAAATCTTTGTTGTCGGTAAGTGGTTTTTACACAAGGAAAAGCATGCTCCAGATCCATTCCTGAAGATAATGAAAATTCCCCGTGACAAATACAAAAATATCTACGTTCTTCTTCATTCTTATTCGCCACACCGACCAATAAATTTTCTCGAGGCCCCTCTTTACCTGTTTTTTTAAGCTGATCTCTATTCGGCGGGGCATCGTATAAAACCTTTACTAAGTCAGGTTTGTTCGACCATTCATTCTGAAGTCGTAACTCCTCTTTTAGAGAAAAGGCAAGCTTTATAGCGACCTCTTCTAAAAGTAAGGCTTGTGATGATGAAGACATTTTTTAATCCAACAAAATAGTAACATCTAAACAAGTATAACATACATTATAAAAATGAACTAATAGCTTAATTGACGCTCTATTGCTCATGAAGCTTTAAGTGTGACTCCATGTGACGTATCTTTGCATAATCTGCTGCAATCAATTCACGATCGCCAGATAAGGCAATAATGCCTATACTTGTTAGGTAATCGACTGTTTTCGGCAAGACCGAAGGTCGCAGCCGGGTATCCAGTTCCGAAACAAGTTTTTTACTGGATCCCCGACTTCGGCCTAAAGGCCTCGTCGAGGATGACACACTTCTCGTTTGAGGGTTGCTATGCTCGCTTTTCGCATCTTGAAGTACGTTAGGTGTATATCTATATAGGTTACTTTTTAATGAGTTATGAGTTTAAAAAATATTTTATTGAGATAAAGTTTGGCTACTTGTATTTATTATAACATTTTTTATAATTATTATTTTTTCCAACTAGCTTAAATGGCCGACCTGGATAGGAGTCCAAGCCGGCCTACGATGGTTCCATCAAGCTACTAGTCTTCGTCTGTCCTGTAGTTACAGATCTAAACGGTATTACTCATGACGATAGTTTAGGCGCTCGCCGTGATTTGCGGCATTGGAGAAAACTTGCAAATCACACCGCTTAAACTAACGAGACGGCCCGCCCACAAGTAAGGATGGCGGAGCTTCTCGTACATTTAACTTTATATCTACCTTTTAGGCTTTAAACGTTTACACTCTTCGCATTTGACTTTTATGCTTTGTTGGCCTCACTCTTTCGCAACAGTCCTGTAGCATTATCTACACTCCTGTTGCTCATAACTCGCCGCTTCGCCTAAAAGCCAACTGCTGTGAGTAAAGATCCCTTACTTAATGGATTTTAAATAGGTATGCGCGGCTACAAGAAGTGCAGGACACTTCCAGTGTGCGAGAAAACTCTAAGCAGCCTGTACACCCATCTAAGCCATTTTAAGATCAAACTAGCCTAAAGGTAGAAACAGAGCCACTTAGTCGGGTATTTTTCTCCATTGCATACCACTATTTTGTGCTTTAAAACACAAACTAAGGCGTAGTAATAGTGAAAAATGAGTATATTTGTTTAATATACGGACAAAGTGTGTGAAAATATAGGTTGGGGACCCATATTGTTCTTGTACAAGCGCGTTAGTATGAGATAATTAGAATTCTTTGCGTCTTTTAGTTGCAGCATTCTCATCCAAGCCCGCATCATCGCTGCTCCGTTTTTCGCCAGCGGAAAATACGACAGAAAGTGCCGAATAAGATGATAACTTTATATCTTGTTGAGATGCGGCAGCCGGCCCAGGTGATCTCTCATCATTCGATGCTTCTGACAATACTCCGGG
>CAYOMO010000145.1:0-2773 GCA_964405065.1 uncultured Gammaproteobacteria bacterium | reverse complement strand
AACAAAAAAGAAAAGAGGTGAAAAAGAAAATTCGAAGCACGAATATCGAAATACGAAACAAATAAAAATGTTTAAAGTAAAAATTCAAACCGTTTTAGTATTAGAATTTTATAATTTAAATATTGTTTCGGATTTAGGATTTCGAATTTCGGATTTATACACATATGGATACAAAAATAATAATCGCCATTGTTGCAGTAATTGCTGTAGTTGGTATTGGTTGGTGGGCTGTGATGGGAAATAAATCGATGATGGCCGATTCCAAACAAACAACCATGCAATCCTCTCCAGCTGCAATGCAGAGTTCACCAATGGCTATGGCCAGTGATGGTATGAATAAAGGTGTAATGGTCGGTGGCGCTATGATGACACCTGATAAGGACATCGTAGATAATGCTATGAATTCCAAAGACCACACTACCGTCGTGGCAGCTGTAAAAGCAGCCGGACTGGTAGACACTCTTAAAGGAGACGGACCATTTACCGTCTTTGCGCCGACAAATGCAGCCTTTGAAAAATTGCCAGCTGGTACGGTTGAGACTTTGCTCAAACCAGAGAATAAAACCAAACTAACTGGTGTTTTAACTTATCATGTAGTTCCTGGTGCTTACCGGGCTGCTGATTTGAAAGATGGAATGACTTTAAAAACAGTCAATGGTCAGATGCTGACTTTCACTATGAAAGATGGCAAATGGTGGATCAATCAATCCGCTATGGTAACCATCGCTGACGTAATATCATCAAACGGTGTTACTCATGTGATAGATACCGTTCTTTTACCAAAGTAAAAGAACAGTCTCGCCTAAATACCCCATCTGTAATAAGATGGGGTAGAGACATATTAATAAAGAAATAATGATTATTTTACTTGGCTTTGCTTTTATCTCTGGTCTCGTCACTATCCTGGCTCCCTGTATCTGGCCTTTGCTGCCAATCGTGTTATCTTCCTCAATCGCTGGCACTAGTCCCAGTCATAAACGCCCACTAGGAGTCACTCTCGGCATTATGCTCTCGTTTGCTTTTTTTACTTTGAGTATCTCTTATCTGGTCAGTATTTTTCAATTTGATCCCAACAATCTTCGTCTGATTGCTGTTGTTGTGATCTCGTTACTCGGGTTGACGATGGTAATCCCTTTTTTGACAGTTCAGTTTGAAAAACTGGTCTCCAAACTAAGTGGAATTGTTCAGCCAGGTGGTAATAATCAGTCATCTGGTTTTTTTGGGGGTCTAGTCACGGGACTATCTTTAGGGCTCGTCTGGGCGCCATGTGCTGGACCTATTTTAGCTTCGATTGCAGCTTTGGCTGCCACCGGCCGAGTCTCTTTTGAAGTAATCTTGGTAACAATTGCCTATGTGACAGGTGTGGGTATTCCTTTATTTGCTTTTGCTTATGGAGGACAGCAACTTTTGACTCGAACGCGGGCTATTTCTCCATACACTCCCCGGATTCAGCAAATTTTTGGAGTGATTATGATAATCACCGCTTTTGGTATTTACTCCAATTATGACAAAGTAATTCAAGCCAAGCTTTTAGAGACTTTTCCTCAATTTGACCAAGCCCTGACGACATTTGAAAGCAACAGCGCTATCACAGAGCAGCTCAATAAGCTAAAGGGGCAGACCAGTACGATCGCCATCGATGACAGTGACCTTTTTAATACCAATACTCCGGCACCAGAGTTTACCGGTATCACCAAATGGCTCAATCCGGATGATCAGCCGCTCACTATGGAAGTTCTCAAAGGCAAAGTCGTTTTAGTCGATTTCTGGACTTATACCTGTATCAACTGTATCCGGACACTACCGTATGTTACTTCCTGGTATGACAAATACAAAGATAAAGGTTTTGTAGTAGTTGGTGTCCATACTCCAGAATTTGCTTTTGAAAAAGATACTAACAATGTCTTAAAGGCCATCGATCAGTTTAAAATTCATTACCCAGTGGCTCAGGACAACGATTATCAAACCTGGGACGCTTATTCCAACAGATATTGGCCAGCTGAGTATCTGATCGATTCAAAAGGGACGATCAGACGAGTTCATTTTGGCGAAGGGGAGTATGACAAAATGGAGGAAGCCATCCAACTGCTTTTAAAAGAAGCCGGAGCTCAAGTAGACTCAGACAAAGTCCAAATTACCGAACAAACACCCAGATCCGAGCAGTCACCAGAAACCTATTTAGGATCAAAAAGAATGTTGTATCTGATACCTGGTGGAAAAGCCAAAAGCGGACAACAAACTTTCCAAATGCAGCCCGAGGTGCCTTTGAATAAATTCTCTTATGGTGGCACCTGGAATGTCATGGATGAATACTCTACAGCAGTCAGTAATGCAACTTTAAAATATCGGTTTACAGCCGGTAAAGTTTTTCTGGTGATGAAACCAGGGCAGACTCCTGGGCAGGTTAAAGTTTTGGTCGATGGAAAACTAGCCGATGAGACAAATGCCGGTGCTGATGTGAAAGATGGGGTAGTAACAGTCGATACAGACCGGCTGTATACCTTGGTCGATCTGAAAAATAATCCCGGTGAGCATACATTGGAGCTTCAATATGACAACTCCGGCATCCAATCTTTCGCCTTCACTTTTGGTAGTTAGAAATCAACCGATTGGGAGTAACTATCCAAGCCACGGGGATATTTGATAGCAATCAACTCTTCAGCTCGGGGAGACAGAGTAAGGGTAGGATCTTCTTTAATACCGGCAATTAATACCTGAGCTTCCATCATTTCAGCTCGTTTCTGCTTAATAAAACACTACATCTGTTCTTCCT
>CAYOMO010000144.1:0-2816 GCA_964405065.1 uncultured Gammaproteobacteria bacterium | reverse complement strand
ACACATCACCAAAATGTACTTCAATAGGGGGTAAAAGATCTGCACTAGGGCGAGGCATACATTTAGAGCTCTTCGAGTTGGACTTTGCCTTCGGGGGCGCGGCCCTGGATAAATTGCAGATATCTTTCAGTAGTCGAAACTCGTTTGTGCCCAGCTAGTTTTGAGATCAGCAGCAGGGAAGTGCCTGATTTCAAATGATGTGCAATCCAGGTGTGTCGCAAATCGTTTACTTTGGCTTCAACGATACCCGAAAGTCGGAAATATCGGTCAATTGCAGTTCGAATATTGCGGATCAAAAGTGGTTTACCAGTTTTAGTCACAAACAAAGCTTTATTTTGAGTTTTTGGTCGGACTTCCAGGTACTTTTTGATCGCTTCGACAGCTGGTTTGTTTAGAGGAATAGTTCTTTCAACACTGCCTTCTTCAGGCTTTACATGCATACTTGGGTTGGCGCTGTCCAAATCCACATCATCAATAGTCAGTTTTGCCAGCTCACCGATCCGGATACCAGTCTGGAGGAAAAGTTCGATGATAGCAAACATTCGCAAATCACCTCGAGAAACATCGCGAAGGGCTCGGTATTCGAGCTCAGACAAGATACGAGGTGGTTTATTTTCAAATTTAGGGTGTTCTAGGCCACGAGCTGGGTCTTCTTCAATCAGGCCAGATACTTTCAAAAATTTAAAGAAAGTTTTGGTAGAATTGGTCTTACGAGAGATAGATTTGGCAGTGTAATTTTCAGTTGCCAATTTATTCATAAAAGATTGGAGCTCATCAACTGTGATATCCTGAACCTGTTCTTTTCCAAGTGCATTGAGGAAGGTCACAAGTTGCTCTATGTCTTTACCATAGGCTAAGATAGTAGCAGATGCGCGAGAGCGACCTTTTAAATGGCCTATAAATTGTTGATGTGCGTCTTTTAAAGCGATCATAATATTAAAATATGAGTTTGAATTTAGGCTGAGTTTATTAAACTATGAACCTAAGATTCTCTACAATAGTATCCCATAATATACTTTATGTAAGAGAAAAAGTCAAGCTAAACTATGGCTCAACTAGGCGTAACTAGACTACTTTACCGTCTTTTACAAAGACAGTCAAGAGCAAAAAATGAATAAAGCGATCACTATTATAGTAATTGTTATTGTGGCGGTTGGTATTTTGACCGGTTTGTCCAAGCAGATAGTCAATGCCCTAAATTCCAGCCAGAGGCTGGACGAGGAGACCAACAAGGTTACAAAACTGACTCAAAAAAATAATCAGCTTAAAAAAGAGCTGGCTTTATCTCAGTCCCCGGATGCGATCGAAAAAGTTGCTCGAGATGAGCTCAATCTGGGCAAACCAGGGGAGACAGTGGTGGTAATCCCAGATGAATTGATTAGTAAAGTTATTGAGGAAAGTAAGCCAAAAATCGAGCCTAAACTTCCCAACTGGCAAGGCTGGCTTAGGCTGTTTGTTCATTAATTTAATATCCAATGCCAAATGTCTAATCTCCAATCCATAAAATCAGGCATTGGTAATATTCTCAATTGGAAATTTGACATTCTAATGTGGCTATCTACGCACCTTTCGTGTATAATACGGGAGCGGGGTAGAGCAGTGGCAGCTCGTGAGGCTCATAATCTCAAGGTCAGTGGTTCGAATCCACTCCCCGCAACACTTCGACTCACTTCGCTCGCTCAGTGTAAACACTAAGCTTGAAAGAGAGTTTTTATCCTAAAATCTGCCTAGTCGAAGTGCCCTGAGCGAAGCCGAAGGGCTACATTAATTTCTTTAAATCCATGTTTTACACGTACGTTCTGCTTTGTGATGACGGCAGTTTTTATACAGGTAGCTCTTCAGACGCAGAACAAAGATTTTTAACTCACCAAGAAGGCCGAGGAGGCCGGTATACCAGACTTCATAAGCCAACTAAATTGCTTTATAAAGAAGAATTTCCAACAAAATCTGAGGCTGTTAAAAGAGAATTCCAAATAAAAGGCTGGAGTCATGATAAAAAGGTCCGAATACTTAAACTTAAAATTTAGAAGCCATTGAGGATCATCCTGGCCCCACAACCAAGTTTTTCTAGCCCCAATAACTACATCAAACTACTTCATAGAGGATTGGAGATTCGAACTTAGCTTGTAATAATGCAGTTATCGCGAAATAATAGATTAATGTTTGATCAGAAAGGATTTTCTGCAGTAATTCTAATTCTTATAATTTTAGTATTGGGGGCTTCCTTGTTAGGTGGAGGTTATTTCTATAAAACTCAATATTTAAACAAAACTATTGATGACTCTTCGAATAAAACAACTCAGACAACCTTTACACCCCAGATCAGCCCGCCCGCCTCTTTAAATAAATTACCTTTGGAAGGAAAAGTTTTATTTGTATCAAAGAAAGGTAATATAAATTTTGCAAATCCAGATGGTAGTAATATTGTTCCATTTTCTTCTAACAGACTATTTAGTAAAGGTGAGGATGTTCTACCTCCTCGAATTGTAGGGATTTCTCCAGACTCTTCCAAATTTCTTTTTGCCTCTTATGTAAAATATAATCCTTCAAGTCCAGATGACCCAGATTATAAAATAGGGAATTCCAGTGCGTATTATATCTCCTCAATTGATGGTAAAGATTTAAAAAAGATTGATTTAACTAAGTTTGCAAAACTAGGTATTTCGATGGTTATATTTAGTGGGTGGTCCTCTGATGGGGGGAAAATTGTTTTTAGCGGATTCATTCCTCAGCCTCCTGGACCTGCAAAGTCAGTATTTGGCGACTATGACCCAGTCTCAGAAGAGACTAGGCTAATTTATTCATCAGACTCACCT
>CAYOMO010000143.1:0-2878 GCA_964405065.1 uncultured Gammaproteobacteria bacterium | reverse complement strand
TTGACCTCGTCCGCTGAAAAGATTGCCACAATTGGTGCAGGAACATTGTTGTTACAGAGAAAATTAAAAGCCGGAATTGATAATATTGATATCAATCCGCATATGATGGATGCAGCATGGGATGAAGCCTCACAATATGGAGGAAGAAAAATAGTTGGGAGAGCATCAAGTCTCAGTGAGACAGAATTTCCTTCTGGAAGCTACAAAGCTGTAACCAATGACTTTGCATTGCATTGGTCAAAATTAGAATTAACATCACCTGAAGTTTCTTCTTCAGAAAGAGTCAAAATCCTTCAGCAAATGCACCGAATTTTAGAAAATCCGCAGGAAGATAAGTCTGGCGGCCTGATGATTATTACTCTCCCCGAAAAAAACTTTGACGAAGAGTCCTTTGAACGTTTTTGTAGTGTCCTCGAAAATCACTTTGGTGTAACTATTGAAAAGCAATTTTCCGGACAAACTTACGGAAGAAGCAGGCTAGGTACTAACAAAAGATTAGGTTGGTCTATTGTGGCGAAAAAAACAGGTGATTTACGGCTTGATGGACTAAAGATAGATGACTTACGTTTTGCAAATGAATCAGAAGAATGGCAAAGTACAGTAAAGAAAAAGAAGTCAAAACCAAAAGGAACTCCAAAGCAGTACCCCACTCCTCAACTTAAACTTGAGTTTGACCAGTATGAGATAGTTCAGACTAATAATGAAAAGACAGTGTTGTCTTATGACAATGCTCCTCTGCCTGAATCAATTCCAGTAGTTGTTCCACAGGTTCCAGCTAATGGTTCTATCAATTTCCAGGATTCAAAAACAACAGAACCCACCAAAGAATATGATTTTATTAGGGGTAATAATCAAAAAGAATATAGAGATTACAGAACAAGTTTGTTAAAGCCTGTGCTAAAAATTATGAAGAAAACTATGAAAGATGTAGACCTTGTTGAAAAAGAATTAACTGAAATTTTCGAAAAACTGCAACAGTCAGGTAGAATCATCGATACCAAAGTTACAGCCTATACACTTATACTACGAGAAGTTCGAAAAATGTATAATCAACACGGGAGGAGGTGAAATAATAGTGATAATAACACCAGAAACAAGACAGCAAACTGATCGATTTTTTAGGAGAAGTGCAGGTCAAGTTGAAGCAGACTTACAAGGTATGCTTATTCGGGTTGCAGGAACCAGAAATTTAGTGGGAGTCGAACAAACAAGACCTTGGGATCAAGTTGGTCCGAATTATTTAAAAGAAAATAAACCAGTTAATATGAAAACATTGAATCCAGGAGAAGCCTGGGCTTTTCATCTCCCTTTTCGTAATATGAGTCAATTTTTAATAAAGGTTCAGGGAGAGTCTGATCAGGATTCATGTGTCCAAATTTTGCGAGGTAGCAGATTGGATTTAGAGAGTAAAACTTTACAACCGATGAAAAATGAAGGAGATGTTGCAAAAGCGTTACAAATGGATCCAGGAAGTGTCAGTCAGCTGTGGCTGCCAGATACAACACAGAGAATCTTATATATCGTCCGGGAGCGAATTCAGTCAGTAGAAGAAGCAAGCTTTGAACCGACATCGTCTGAAGCAAATGCTTATTTGCATGAAATAACAGGGGAGTAGAATTATAAGTCTAATTAAAAAAACTACTCCCTTGCAAAAATATTTTAGTTGCTTACACTAGTATTCGACGTGGGAAAAATTTATTCTTTTAAAAAATATCAAACAGACTCCCGCAAAACTGCTGGGTATCCTCCGATTGGTCATCCGATTATTTATCCAGTACTTGGATTGAGTGGCGAAGCAGGTGAGATCTCTGAAAAAATTAAAAAGATCTTTCGTGATAAAAAAGGGGAGATTACTCAAGAAGACAAAGAGATGCTGGAGTTGGAACTTGGTGATGTCTTATGGTACTTAACTCAAATTGCATCAGAGCTTAAAGTTGATTTAGAAGAGGTTGCCCAAAAAAATATTACCAAGTTGTATTCTAGAATGGAAAGAGGCAAACTAGGTGGAAGTGGTGACAAACGCTGAAGAGTTGATTAGTGCATCAGAGATTAGTGTATAGGGATTTTCTCCTAATATACTATTTAACTAATCACCTAATATACCCATTATGACTAAAGGAAAATTCATCGTACTAGAAGGCATCGACAACTGTGGTAAAACCACTCAGGCCAAGATGCTGGAAAAATACTTCCAGGAGCAGGGGACAGAGGTTGTATTAGCCCGCGAACCAGGCGGCACTCAAATAGGTGAGGAGATTCGTGAAGTGGTGCTCAAACCGCGGGATGCCATGGCCAATCCTATCACCCAAACACTTCTATTTTATGCTGCTAGAACCGAGTTTATGGATCAGCTGGTCAAGCCAAATATTGATGCTGGGAAAATGGTCATTACTGACCGTTTTGAATCCTCAACCTATGTCTATCAGGGAATAGTCCAAGGAGTTGATTTGAGTCTACTTGATACATTATCAGAATATTGTGTTAAAAATTCTGGAGCTTATCCTGAATTATTTATTATTATCGATATACCAGTTGAAGAAAGCCTCAAAAGGGCTGGTAATGCTGACAGAAAAGGCCAGGATCTGATATATGAGATGCAAGGAGTCGAGTTTTTAGAAAAGCTTCGCCAGGGTTATTTAACATTTGCCAAGGCTCATCCAGATACTGTTAAAGTAATAGATGGTATGCAAAGCAAAGAAGATCTGTTTAAAGCTATAAAAGCTTTACTAAGTTGAAGAATTTGTTAAAGTTAGTAAAATGCCAAAAACACCAGATCGTACACCCGAGTCTATCAATAAAACTGTAAAATTATCCGCTGAAGAGGCAATTTCTCTAGTTCAAAGAATTGAACAAAGATTAAGAGCTGGTATATTCAGAA
>CAYOMO010000142.1:0-2881 GCA_964405065.1 uncultured Gammaproteobacteria bacterium | reverse complement strand
AAGTTTTTTTAACGCTTCTTCATAAGACAGCCAGCTGACATCAGACACTTCCCCAATCTGAGCTTTTGGCTCACCGGATAGGTATTTCATCAAAAAAATGGTGACAACTTTAAATATCTTTTCGTCATTTTTAGTGATGACGTATTTTGACTGGCCTAGTTTGTCGGTTATTTCAGCTTTTATTCCTGTCTCTTCTTCAACTTCACGGATAGCTGCTTCTTCAGTACTCTCCCCTGCTTCCAAATGGCCTTTGGGAAAGCCCCACCATTTTTCCTCCGGATTTTTCATCCGCGAATTTTCCACCAGCAAAAATAGCGGTTGAACCCCTATTTTGAAAACTATTCCACCTGCTGAAAATTCATTGGTCATAATATACCTCTTACCTTTCTCTCTAGGTTCACTCTTTCACTAAGCTCTTCCAATTTGATTTTTTCCTTCAATGTGAAACGCTCCGCAAAAATATGTCGTGCTACTGATCCCCTTTGATCATCTCGTGTTTCTTTAATCATGACATATTTCCATAAATCACTATTTGAATAACCAGCTTTCACCGTTTCCTCAGATACTCGGAAAAACCATTTTTCTGTCTGCATACTCAGCTATTTTACACTATCTACGCTGGGGAAATTTACTTGAATATTACGTGCGGAGGAGGTGGGATTCGAACCCACGGTTCAGTTACCCAAACAACCGCTTTCGAAGCGGGCCCATTACGACCACTTTGGTACTCCTCCTTTGGCGTCCCTGGAGGGACTCGAACCCCCGACTTCAACGTCCGCAACGTTGCGCTCTATCCACTGAGCTACAGAGACAAATCATGGATGATTCTACCATCCATAAATCGTCCATTTAGTTGGATTATCGAATCATCCAACCCGAAGTAATTATTGCTATGTAGGTTTTTTAAAGCAAGAATATGAGACTCCGTAGAAACTAATATGTTGGCAAATTAATTCCGTGTGTGAATTTTACCTTAAAAAAGAGATTATTACCAGAAATAGGCGTGATACTATTTATTTGGAGCATCAAAGGAAAAATACTTTTGGAGCATGTCTGTCCACTTATCCATTTGAGTTTTGGGTGGAATCTCTCTAAAAGGCAAATACATCGCAGCAGCCTTTTTGATCTTGTCCTGATCAGCCTCTCCCAATACCAGTATTAATACCCCGGGGAAACGAAACCTAGTCAATACATAAAGTAGATGATCCTCTCCTTTTTTCTCAAACCAAAAAGAATCCAGCTCATCCCAATGATAAAAATGGTCACCAATGGTAATCCCCTGAGTTGAGAATTTGTAAGTAATATCGGAGGGGGCAATAAAGTTTAAAACATAGACCAAAAAGCCAAAAGCCAGTATCGCTCCGATCAAAAGCCAATCTTGAAAAACAAAAGCTATCAGTGAGCAGATGATCACAAGTGAGGCGACAGTTGTATAAAAAGCCCGGTTGCGCACCCGGTGTGGCCTGGAAGGCGCTTGCCAGGAAAAAAGATCCTGGACCGGATCAAAGTCTAAATCAGTTGGTAGTTGGTAGTTGGTAGTTGGTAGACTGGGATCACCTGGTGGGAGTTCCGGTCTATCTAGTGGATCGGCAAGCAGATGCTGGGCAGCAAATTTGGGCATAGTATTAGTATATGGTATATGGCGAATAGTTTATAGTAGGTAAGCACAAACTGCTTTTTACTATATACTATAAACCATTAACTATATACCGATTTACAGCATAGTCGGTAGCATCAGCTGGTCGACTGGAGCAAAATCGTCGGTAAGTATTCGTCCTTCCTCAACTGACTGCTGCCATTTGTGCTCGAGGTATTCTGCAACATCCTGATTAACTGGTTGATTTCCTTCATTGAAAGCGCCAACTAACATTAGGTTTTGAATTTCCTGGCCATCAGTTGGCTGGTTTACTAAGTACAGATCTACCACTGGAAAATGTTTTTTAAATGTTTGATATTCCCACTGTAAAAATTGCCCCCTCTCACCTTCCACCGTTGAAATCACATTGGCTAGAACAAGACCATTTGGTCTTAATAATTTTTTCATTTCACTCACCGCTTCAGAAGTGGTCAACTGATAAGGGATACTGTAACTTTTAAAAGCATCTATCATAATGACGTCATACTGCGCCCCTGTCTGTTTATTTAAAAAAGTCCGACCATCTTCGTGATAAATAGTAAGTAGTGGGTAGTTGGTAGGTTGTAGATTGAAATATTTTTCGGCCAGCTGAGTGAGAGCAGGGTCGATTTCAACGACATCTACCGCTACTCCCCGACTTAAAAAATCCTTTGGTACCGAATACCCGGCGCCACCAATAACTAAGATTTTTTTGATAGCCGGGTGATACGCCTGCACCAATCGGTAGTATTTGGTGTAATCAAAAACCAGTTCATCTGAATCCAAATACATCGCTGAATCAAGCTTGCCATCCAAACTCATCACCCGGGCTGGACGACGATCAGGACCAAACTGAGATTCATACAAAGAGACATTGTTGTACTGAGTGTTGATGGTTGTGACCAAAGGATTGCGGTAGAGATCGTCAATAAAAAAACTAACCATCAGTATCACCACAAGCAAAGCTGTTTTGATCAAAATATCCCGTATTGAGTGTGAATAAAGCAGTAGCGAACAGATAAAAAGTACCAATGAGATGCCTAAAATGATTTGGCTAATCGGAAATATTGCGATCAGATAAAAACCTGACAAAAATGTTCCAACTATGCTACCAATGGTGGAAAGTGCATAGAGATTGCCAATGGTACCACCCACTTTTTGGACTGACTCGGTTTTGAGTTTAGCCGCAAAAGGTGAGACCATTCCCAAAAACACACTGGGAAAGCCAAATAAAATAACTGAGATGACTACTGCCTGTGTTCCATG
>CAYOMO010000141.1:0-2907 GCA_964405065.1 uncultured Gammaproteobacteria bacterium | reverse complement strand
CAAAAAGGTTTGACACCCAAACAGCCAGTTTTAGCATTTGTCGGGTTGGCAGGGTCTGGTAAGACTACAATTGCCTTTTCGATAGCTGAAGCATTGGGAAGACCGATCATCCGAATTCCATTTGGAGGTCTTGGATCAGCTTTACAACTTCGAGGTGAATCACGGGTTAAATCTGAAGCTGAGCCGGGGATGATCGCTAAAGCGATGAAAAAAGCCCAAGTGAGAAATCCGGTAATATTAATTGATGAGATCGATCGGGTGACTGACTCGGCCAGGACAGATATTATGGGTGTTTTAATTGAGCTTTTGGATCCAGAGCAGAATATGGCTTTTACAGATCATTATGTGGGATTCCCATTTGATTTGTCGCAGGTATTGTTTGTGGCTACTGCCAATAATACCGGTAATATCGCTACGGCTGTTTTAGATCGCTTGGAGCTGATAGAAATGCCTTTTTATACTGACGAACAAAAAGTTGTGATTGGTAGGGATTATTTACTGCCACAGGCTTTAAAAAATGCCGGATTAGACCCACAAACTGTCCAAATTAGTAACGAAATGTGGAGTTCGATAGTTCGTCCACTTGGATTTGATGGGGGCATTCGTTCTTTAAAGCGAAATATTACCAATATGACTGGAAAAATTGCTAGGATGGTAGTCGAAGGGAACAAAGGTCCATTTGTAATAAACGAAACCAATTTACAGCAGTATTTGAATATATAGAGATTAGGAAGTAAGATACAATAACCAAGAAACAAGTTATCCAATAAGGAAGTATCCTTCAACCAATATTTGTATCTTGATTATTATTTGGAGGACTTAATTTATGAAATCATTTAAACCACAACAACAGACTAATACGCAAAACGTAACACGCAATACGACTAGCCAGCCAACTGTTTATCATAATCAGCCAGCTGGAGGAGCTTCTATGCAGAAACAGTCTACCGACATCAGTCGTCAGTCGTCAGAAAGAAATTTGAATCAACCTGGTAAACAATCCAATTCACAGATTAACCAATCAACCAGTCAACCTGCTAAGAATCAACCGATGGGTGACACAGTGCGGTTGATTCCACTAGGTGGAGTTGGGGATGTGACTAAAAATATGTATGTCTATGAATACAAAAACGATATTGTGATCGTCGACTGCGGTGTGTCATTTCCAGAAGAGAGTATGCCTGGTGTGGATTTAGTTATTCCAGACATTAGTTATCTCCGAGATAAAAAATCCAAAATTCGTGGCATTGTAATTACTCATGGGCACGATGATCATTATGGTGCGCTGCCATATATTTGGCCGGAGCTTGATGTACCGATATATTCACAAAAACTGACTTGTGGTCTGATCAGAAATAAGTTTAATGACCATAAGTTACCCAAGGATAAGATCAAAGAAATGAAAATTGATGATACGGTGCAGATGGGAGCTTTTAAAATCTCTGTGTATCAAGTCTCCCATTCTGTTCCTGATTCAACTGGAGTGGTTTTAGAAACACCGGTTGGAACGATTATTCATCAAGCTGATTTTAAAATTGATTGGACACCAGTAAATGGTCAGGTTCCTGATGTGGGGAGAGTTGCAGAGCTTGGTAAAAAAGGTGTTTTGATGATGACTATCGATTGTCTCCGAAGTGAGAAAGCGGGGTACACTATTTCTGAGAAAACAATTCAGCCGACATTTGAAAAAATTGAGGCAGAAACTAAAGGTCAGCTTTTGATAACTTTAATCACTTCCAATATCACCCGGATTCAACAAGCTCTGAATGTGGCAGTAAAATCTGGTAGAAAAGTCGCTTTTGTTGGTCGAAGTATGGAAAATAATGTTCAAGTCGCCAGAGATTTGGGGTATTTGGACGTGCCACCTGGAGTAGTAATTAATCAAGAAGAAGTCAGACGTTTTGCCCCAGAAAAGTTAATGATTATTATTGCTGGATCTTTGGGACAGCCGGGATCAGCTTTATCAAGAGTTGCCCATGGTGATCATAAAAATATTCGGGTCAGTAAGACAGATACCGTGGTTTTTAGTGCTGACCCAATGCCTTCGGCTGAAATGTCCCAGGGAATGATCATTGATGCCTTGTCGCGAATTGGTTGTAAAGTATATTATTCCCGTTTGACTGAAGATCTACACGTTTCAGGACACGCTGCTCAAGAAGAGCTGAAACTGATGATTAATTTAGCTAAGCCCAAAAATCTAATGCCAATGGGAGGTAATTTTAGACATATGCGAGCTTTTACTGACATGGTGAAAGATATGGGCTACAAAGATAATCAGATATTTGCTCTCAATGAGGTTCAAGCTATTGAGATCGGTCGCGACAAAGCGCGGTTGGGAGAGAGAGTTCGGGAAGAAAATGTCTATGTTGATGGTTTTGGCGTGGGAGATGTGGGGCAAGTTATTTTGCGAGATCGGCAGTTGATGAGTGAAGAGGGAGTAGTGGTAGTGATTGCTAGAGTGGATATGAAAAGCGGTAAGCTGATGGGTGAGCCGGATGTGATGTCACGAGGATTTGTTTTTGGTGAGAGTGGCCAGGATATCACCGGTGCTGCTAAAGAGATTGTGAAGTCGATATTTGCGGATATGCATAGTGGGCCGACTGATTTTAAATATATTCGCCATGAAGTAGAAGGCAATCTTGGCAAATTTTTCTACGAAGAAACCAAACGCAAACCGCTGATTCTGACAACGGTTGTAGAGATTTAAAATTGTTGAATTGTTAGATTGTTATATTGTTAGTTTGTAAGTTTCTCATTTGTAAATTTAATGAGTTGATGAATTTCCCGCAGTAATTGTTGCAATTCTTTTAGAATAAAGCGGTATTGTTCCTCCGAGATTAATGATCTTTGCTTTGATTTTTCATTCCAATCTAAACTCTCTTTAACTGATCCAAAACTATAATAATA
>CAYOMO010000140.1:0-2959 GCA_964405065.1 uncultured Gammaproteobacteria bacterium | reverse complement strand
CTAGGACGGCAGGTTCTCATCCTGCAAACCGGGATTCGAATTCCCGTGGGGTCACCCTCGGCAACGCACCAGCTCTCAGCGGTAGAGATAGCCTTATATAAGGCTCCAATGTTTTGCTTCGATAAGCCCGGATACTGCCAGATCATCCCTGAAGGAAAAATCGAAGCAAGAAGAGATTTTTGAACCGGAAGTTTTGAATTTTCGTAAAATCCAGATATACCAGACAAGACCGTCTTCATAAGGTCAGTAATTTTATTGACATTATATTGTTCAAGATCATCATCAATCTTCATAACTTGTGCTTTCATAATCTTATCTTCTATGATCGCATTCTGTTCTTTAAATATTTCATCAGAGTAAATGCCTGATAAATTTTTCTGAACAAGTTGTCTTCTCATCTCATGAAGTTTAGCTATTTCATTATCTGCTTGTGATCTAACTCGTTGCAGACGTGAAAATTTCTTTTTGAATGAGTTTTGTATAAAAGCTATAAATATTTCACGAGCATCGGCAGTCGGGGTAATATTTTTTAAACATTCTTTTAGTTTGTCATCTATCGCGTCAACTCTGATTGACTTACCGGTACAAAACTTACTGCATCGGTAATAGGCAAATCTTTTACCTCGCGCTGTACTAAAAGCACCTGTTAATGACGATCCGCAATACCCACATTTAGCAATTCGCCGTAATGGAAAGTTAGGGTTTTCTCTTACACGATGAGACAGAGCTACTTTATTCGGATTTCTTCCGTCTAAAATAGCTTGGACTCTATAAAATTGTTCCTCTGTAATCATTGGATTATGTTGCCCCTTTATTTCCTCAGGATAAACATCAGATTGTAATATTCCTATATAAAACTTACGTCTGAAAATTCGCGAAAGAGTATTCTTTTTAATTGTTTTACCTCTAGCAGTTAACCCCATTGAATTGGCTATGATTGCAAGTTGCGCAAGGCTTTTTGTGCCGGTTGATGCCAAGTCCCAAATTTTTTTCATCTTATCAAAAGTTTCTGGATCTTCTGTAGCATATCCATGGTTTAGAATATAACCAACGGGAGGTTTAGTGTTGGGTAAGCCAGACAAAAATCGAGCTTTCATACCGTTTCTTGTTCGTTCACTGCGTATATCATTATCAAGTTGTGCAGTACCAGCCAGTAATGTCTCGACAAATTTATCAGTCGGAGTATTTCCGGTTGGCTCGGTAGCTGAAATAACCATTACTCCTGCTTTTTGAAGTTCTGTTCGAATCGCCAAATAGTCTGTAGTGGAGCGTGACATACGGTCAATCCTGTAAATGATAACAGCATGTATTTTATTTGTTCTTTTTTTACAATAACGGATAAGCTCAATAAGTACTGGTCGCCCAATGATTGTTTTAGCAGAACGTCCTTCCTCTCTGAATGTTTCTACTATCTCGTATCCTCGGCGTTGAGCCTCACTTCGACAAATCTTTTCCTGAGTATCAAGAGAGAAGTTATCAACTTGTTCTT
This sequence comes from uncultured Gammaproteobacteria bacterium, assembly GCA_964405065.1. Classification (GTDB taxonomy): domain Bacteria; phylum Patescibacteriota; class Microgenomatia; order Daviesbacterales; family UBA10151; genus CAZWRN01. Next base: position 1,470 of record CAYOMO010000140.1, on the reverse strand, counting down.
CTGTTGAGACTCGTAAATAAACAACTGCTCTTTTCTCTGAAGATGATTGTTCCATAGGTTGAATTAAAATAAATTGTTTAATAATTCGTTTAATGATTTTCCCTTAAAAATCTTTCGCTCATATTCTTCTAAAATTGATTCACATAAATACTGAATTTCCGTAAGTACGGTTTGAAGTTCTTCGTCAGCATATTGGTTTAAAAGTGAACTAATAATCTTCTTTATATGTTCATTATCTTTTTCATTTTTGCAATCAGGAAAAAATTTATTAACAAGAGCAATAATTGATTCATGTTTATTATTTATATTTTCAGAAGAGACAGTAGGTGAAGTCTTAGGCGGGAGATTCTCTATAATTTTTATACTTTCAGTTGTTTGTGGTACATTTTCAATATTGAAATGAGAGGTTTCTTGATTGAAAAGAGGTAAATTCTCAAGAGTATACATATTCGTATTCAATTTATCTTTATTTGTGATCAGGATTAGGTCTTACCAAAACTTCCATTAGGTTTATCAGGTCTATAAACATTGGTGTTGCTTGTTCGTTTGTCAGTTGAATATGAAATTTATCGAAGTAAAGTTTTTTAAATTTTTCAAGTAACTGTGGTTGTATCATAGTTGTTTTAACTACTACTATAGCAGTAGTATATACCTCTATAGTGGTAGTTGTCAATACCAAATTAATCTATAAATTTAGATCTTAATATTCACTTCATAAACAAAAAGATTTTGAGATATACTATAGTTATATTTATGAATGTTTCAATCAATATTAAAAGCTTGGAGGAATTTGGTAAAAATGTTCGATCCGTGAGAGAGAAAAAAAGATTATCTCAGGAACAAGCTGCCGATTTAGTCGGTATTGCAGTCTCTTATTATGCTGGTATAGAGCGTGGAGAAGAGAATCCTACGTTTGCTGTACTTAGACAGATATGTATTGGGTTGAAGGTTAAGTCTTCAGATATTCTTCCTTTTTAGCCTTGCGTAACTATTCAGTTGTTACCGAAGACTCCATTAAAAATGTGTTTTTTTAACGTAGGGATGAGCGGTTGGTTTTTGAGTTTGATGGTTTGGAAAATACTCATGTTGGTCATATGCGTATGCGCTCCCGTTGAACTCCTTGAACCTCCTGATATTTTTCTGGTAACAACCAGGGGCCGTAAGGTTAGCCTTGCAGCTTTACTTCTCTTATACTCCTTGATATACTTCTACTCATTTATATTGTTATAACAATGTAATTCATCATGATATCTCCAACTCCAAAGCATATGACTCTTCAAACAATCAACTGGAAAGAAGCTTTGCCAGCTTTTCAATCATTCCCTCATATCCATGTTCCACCTTTACTGCTAGAAATTTTGTTCATTCTCTGTGGAATAATATTGTTTTATCAAATTATTAAATGGTATCTGGTGTATTTAGGAGTAAAAAGACAAGTTCGCCATAAATATACGATATTAGAGATTAACC
>CAYOMO010000139.1:0-3000 GCA_964405065.1 uncultured Gammaproteobacteria bacterium | reverse complement strand
AAAACAGCTTTCACTTCAGTTTCTGATTTGCCGAGTTTAGAAGCTAATCGAGAAACAATTTCATCATGCTTTTCTCCAAAAGCTAAAACTCCTTGAGCAGAAGCTGGTTGGGCTAATGCAAATGTCGCACCTGCTACTGCTAGTGCTGCCACTGGGATGAGAATGGTTTTTATGGTCATAAACCACCTTTCTTTTGTATTGATACTAAAGAAAGTATAGGAAAGACAATTGAGAATCCCTTGAGAATTAAACAGGGAAAATTAAGGTAAAAGTAGTACCTTGATTTAAGGTACTTGTGACTTTGATATGGCCTCGATGGGCATCCATTATTTTTTGAGCTAGTGATAATCCCAACCCGAAACCGCTGGCACCCATCACATGAGTCCGAGATTTATCGGCCCGATAAAAACGATCGAAAATATGTGATAAATCAGACTCGGCAATCCCTACACCTTGGTCGATAATTTTAATCAAAACTTGATTTTGCTTTTTAGAAACCGCCACTTGAATCGTCGTTTTTTCTTGACTGTATTTTATGGCATTATCTAAAAAGATTATCAAAAGATCAAACAACATAGTTTCTTCAGAATGAAGCTCAATCGATTCAGAAACATTTGAAACTTCAATTTTAATTTTCTTCTTTTTAGCAAGTGGGGTAACTGTTTTGACAGCTCGAAAGAGAATCGGAGCTAGAGCCAATTTTTGAAACTTCATTGTTTTATCTTCAATCCTGGCCAGAGAAATCAAACTCTCTGTTAACTTTTCCAGTTGACTCACGTCTTCCAAGTTTTCATTCAAAATAGTTTTTACATTTGGTGTCAGTTTTTCTGTCAAAAGGTTAACTTCCAGAGAAGTCTTAAGGGCTGCAATCGGTGTTTTTAGTTCATGTGCTGCATCGCCAATAAAACGCTTTTGTTCTTCCACCGCTTTCTGAATCGGAGCTAAAGTTTTGGTTGCCAACAAATATGCTAACGCAGTCGAAACAGTCACAATGCCGCCATCTATGATCAGTAATTGCAGCAGAATGCTCCGCTTAGCTTGAGCTAGATCTTGGTATAAAAAATCATGAACTACTTCAGGTGGGGGATAGACCAAGTTTCCAATCGGATTATGGAGCAGTTTTTTTTCAATGCGACTATATTCGATGTTAAGAATTCTCACGGTGCGCACATAGTAAAGGGCACTTAGTGATCCACTGATTGCCACAATAATCAAAAAATACCAACCGGTGAGTGTGAGTCGTGCAGATGTAAACATGGTCAGGTACCACTTCCAAATCGATATCCAAATCCGTGTACTGTATGAATCAGTGGTTTTTCATTGGGAAAGGCTTTATCGATTTTAGATCTTAAATATCCAATAAACACTTGTACTGTGTTACTCAAAATATCACTATCATAACTCCAGACTTGTTCGGCTAGTTGTTCTTTGGTCCAGACCATATTTGCATTTCTCATCAAAAATTCGAGCAAAGCAAATTCCTTTTTTGTCAGCGATATCGGTTGTTGTGAGCGAGTCACTTCAAATGTAGTGGTATTAACTTTTAGAGTGTCTGCACTTAGTTTCCCATCAGAAACATCTGACTTTCGTCGGTGAAGTGCTTTGACTCTAGCTACAAGTTCTGCAAATGCAAAAGGTTTTCCTAAATAGTCATCGGCCCCTGAGTTTAGACCTTCGACTCTTTCACTGACTGCAGTTTTGGCTGTCAATAATAATATCGGAGTTTCATTTTTTTCTTGGCGGAGTTTTTGACAAATATCAATCCCACTGATACCCGGAAGCATTCGATCAATTATCAAAACATCGTACTTGAGACTTGCAGCTTGTTCGTAACCATTTAACCCATCATGTTCTACATCCACCAGATATTTTTGTTGTTCTAAACCTTTTTTGAGATAAGTGGCAATCCGGACTTCATCTTCGATAATCAAAATTTTCATACGTACTCTGCCTATTGTACTCATTTTGTTGAGAAATACTTGAGAAAGTGGAAAAGTTTGGTGGGCTTGAGCTGCAGCTCAAGCCCACCAGTAAATCTGCTCAGTCAGATTCATTCATCTTGAGCTGCCTGACGCACCAAATCCCACCATTGGGTGATGATCAACCGAGCCTGATCAGGTTCGGCCATTTTCCTAAAACGCTCATCTTGCATTGCTTGTTCCCACAACTTGAATACTGTTTCAATTTCGGGACCTAGGACCAGCCCAATTATTTTAGGAGGCATCTTCGGGATGCGACTGGCAGCTTCGAGTGTCAGTGGCACCTCGACGTGTAACCGAAACCAAGTTTTATTAGTAGGTAAACCCGGTTCATGGTAGAGAGGCTCGATAATCTGTCGATCTTCCATCCGAGCTATCTGTTCGCTCCAAAAGGTCGGCAAAAGTAACTTTACAACCAAGTCCTTTACCTCTCTATCAGAATATACTTGGACACCCAGTTCTGGATATGATGGTCCAATCAGACTTTCGATCTTCAGAGATCGAGTCGGTTGACCAGGCTTCTCCATGGTACAGGTCATAGAAATTCCCTGCCTTACTTGTGAAGCTAATTCAAAATCAGCCTCGATTCCGAAAGATTTTTTGATGCTGTTCCTCAAGGCTTTTAATCTGAGTAAAACGGCGTTGGCATCCATTTCATTACTCCTTGATTTCGGATGTGAGTTGCGCGTGTTAAATAGCCTATAGATTATACTCTATAGCTTTAATATTGCCGAAAATTGAAAAAAAAGGTATATCTAAGGCATATGATTTCACCAAACAACCAAAGTACAGCCCAAAATCCAGTCGGCCGCTTTATGGTCGCTGTCGGTGCTATCATTGAAAACCCACAAGATCAAACCATTCTATTGATGCGTAGAGCGGGCACACAAGACTGTCAAAATAATGAGTGGGAAATCACCTACGGTCGAATTGATCAGTTTGAAGATACATATCAAGGACTAGCTCGTGAAGTCAAAGAAGAAACTGGTTTATCCAGTATTAAAGTCAAAGACATTTTGAC
>CAYOMO010000138.1:0-3052 GCA_964405065.1 uncultured Gammaproteobacteria bacterium | reverse complement strand
TCTACTCAAACTTTTCGGTCAAGAATCTTTGTTGCAAATGACCTACAACCGTATAACTCCGTTGTTTGATCCACAAAATATTTTAATTATCACCAATGAAAGTCATGTCTCTCAGATCAAAGAGCAACTTCCTGAAGTAGCTGATGATCATATAATCCCAGAACCGATGGCAAAAGGCACTGCTATGGCGATGGCTATTGCTGCGGCGTACATCCACCGACAAGACCCAGATGCGGTGATTTTTAATCTGTGGGCCGATCAGATGTTTGATGATATGACCAAGTTTGAAGAAGGAGTATTTGCTGCTCTCAAATCAGCTGAATCGGGTAATTATCTAGTTGCTATTGGAGTAAAGCCAACTTTCCCGCATACCGGGCTAGGATATATTCAGATGGGTGAGGCTGTTGATATGAGTTCAGCTGGGATTAAGCAGAACTTTGTCTATAAAGTTTCCCAGTTTAAAGAAAAACCAGATCAGCCGACTGCTGAAAAATTTATTGAGAGTGGGAAATATTTATGGAATACCGGACTTTACTGTTGGTCAACCGAATCAATCAAATCAGCTTTTGAAAAATTTTCTCCTAATTTAGCTCAAGCTTTCACTAAAATGCTGGAGACAAATCAACCTTTAAGTACGCAGTTTTTAACCGATCTATTTAATGATGTCGGCAATCCCGACACAATTGATTATGAGATCTCCGAAAAAGCTGACAATATTATTGTAGTATCAGGTGAATTTGGCTGGTCGGATGTGGGGGATTGGAAAGTTGTTGATGAGTATAAACAGAAAGACCAACAAGGAAACGCTGTTATCAATGGTACAGTTGATTGTGTGATGATCAAAGCTGAAAACAATCTGGTTGATTCAAATGGCAAAATGATCGCAGTTGTCGGATTGTCCAATATAGTGGTAATAGAAACAGAAAATGCGATATTAGTCTGCAATAAAGACAACTCTCAAGATGTCAAAAAAGTGGTTGAAAGACTAAAAGAAGAGAAAAAAGGACAATATTTATAATTTCTAATTTCTAATTTCTAATTTCTAATTTCTAATTTCTAATTTCTAATTTCTAATTTCTAAACTCTCAACAAGTCCCAAATTATAATTCCTAAAAGATGTTTTAGCGTTTTTTTGGTGAAGCGGAGGGAGAGGCTGAGACAGTAATAGTGTTAATGGTCGATGTACTTTTTTCGGGTTTGGCATCAGCTGTCGGTGGAATAATATAGATATAGCTACTGAAAAAGCCTGAATTTGCCGATACTTTACCGCGGGCTATTATCGTTCGTCCGGTCTTGATATCGGCTAGAGAGGCTTCTTCCTGACCTAAAAAGATTATACTTTTAACTGCTGCAGTCACTACCTGACTAGTATTTCCAACTGCTTTAACTGTGATAGTAGAGCCTGAGACTTTTTCCACTAAGCCCCAGATCAATTGAGCCGATTCCGATGCTGGTGGAGTGGATTTAACAATTTTTTTAGCATTTAATACTCCTTTATCATCTGTGTCACCCAATGCAGCAATAAAATCACCTTTGGATAAATCTTTTAAAGCGGCAGTTTTTTTACTAGATTTGATTGTCGAAGTAAAACCAGTGTATTCATCTGTTGAGATAGTAAAATCATTTTCATTAAAGCTAATTAATATTTGATTGCTATCTATCGAGTCAATTACTCCATAATAGGCTTTGTTTTGCAGTTTTTTAGTCACCTGAGAGATAAAATCAGCCGCTTTGGATGCGGCCTTTTCTTTGATTTCATTTATTTTTTGAAGCAAAGAAGCCGAACCACTAGCGGAAGGTTGTGGTGATACTTTGGCTGAAGCTGTTGCACTGGCAGCAAAAGTGGGATTGCTCTGAAGCATAAATAGTAGCAAAAATACGCCAACCATCATTGGACATTTGACATTAGACATTAGACATTTAACATTCATAGTTATTCTTCCAGCTTATCTTTAGTAAAGTAGACATACTTGGTGGCTGTTTTGATAGTTCCTTCTTTGTCAAAAGCGGTAATTTGCAAAATATTTACTCCTTCACTTAGAGTGATAATTTTAGAAAAATCACCCGTTCCCTGAGCTTCAAAACCGGTGGTCTGCTCCCCATTTACTACAATAATAGTAGCAAAAGGAGCAGTTTTGCCAGAAACTATCACGCTACCGTCTTGGACAAGTGTATTATCTTCTGGAGCATTGATCGTCAATGTGTAGCTAGTGGGTTCCTTGGAGATCGGATTGTAAGTAAAGGTGGTGTCATACTGATCTTTATTTATATAAAAATAAAGTGCACCAATTCCAGCCAATCCGGTGAGGAAAATTAATGATATGGCAATTATAAATACTTTAGATGACAACTCTTTTCCCACCTCAATATTCTAGAAGCCCTTGCCTTCCTTTTCAAGTCTATGCTAGTATGGTCATCAGTCTTCCGACCTCAGACTTCAGACAAAACTGATGACTGACGACTGACGACTGACGACTTATGGATATCTACTGGTACGGACAAGCCTGTTTTAAAATCAAAGGTAAACAAGCAACTGCTTTGATAGACCCTTATGATCCCTCAATGCTGGGATTAAAATTACCTAAAGATACTTCAGCTGATCTGGTTTTAAAAACTCACGACCATGCTGATCATTCCAATACTGATGTCGCCGGAGAAAGTGCAGTTAAAATAGCCGGACCAGGCGAATATGAAGTCAAAGGAGTGGCCGTCACCGGGGTGATGACCTACCATGATAAACAAAAAGGGGTAGAAAGAGGGAAAAATACCGTCTATAACTTAGAAATCGAGGGAGTTAATATTGTTCATTTGGGAGATCTTGGACAGATCCTGGAGGAAGATCAGTTGGAAGAAATAGGCTCTGTGGATGTCTTGATGATTCCAGTGGGCGGAGTTTATACCATTGATGCCAAAGATGCGGCCAGAGTTGTTGCTCAACTGGATCCTAAAATAGTAATTCCAATGCACTACAAGCTGGATGATTTGAAAGTAGATCTTGAACCCTTGGACAATTTCCTCAAAGAGATGTCTGTTGAAAATGTGGCTCCTTTAC
>CAYOMO010000137.1:0-3070 GCA_964405065.1 uncultured Gammaproteobacteria bacterium | reverse complement strand
ACTGTTTCAAAGATACCCGTAGCTTCAAATCCTTTTCTTATGCCGCCTATGCCCGCAAATAAATCAATTGTTTTAAATTTATTTTGTTTCATGTTTAGTTAAATGCCTTTTAAAAAAATATCTAAGTCTTCCTTTTTAATCCTGTATTGCTTGCCAGCCTTGAAAGCAGGAAGTTTTTTTGATTGTATCCATCGGTACACCGTCAGATAAGCAACTTTAAGTACCTTTGCTACCTCATCAATCGAATAGTACTGGTCATCCTTCATGTTTATCATTATTTAACATTTTGAATAGTAAATCAACAGGTTTTAATAGTCTTTCGGATTTTCTCCACAATAGGTAAAGATGTCGCTTTCCTTAACACGGCTCTTAATTCTGTCGTCGATAATCTCCTCAATTTCTTTAAGGTCTAATAATTCCTCGTCTAAGAACTTCATAAACATACTGGTCTGGTCGAAATTATCATAAAAGTTTCTTTGTGGGTGGACAACTCCCTCTGGTATTTGAACGTCATAGGTGGCTCTTAAATAGTCCAATATCTTGCCGTATATTTCATCTGTAAGTCCGTCAAAAAGATGGTGCGCCTGCACGTTACCATGTAGTAATTTATGTCTTAGTCCTTTGCCATACTCGTAAAGTTTGTCGTATAAGGCATCTCCTAATATCTTTTTGATTTCCGCTTGGTTCGTAACTACCATTTTGCCCCTGTTAATTTCGCCCGCAAACGCTTCTACAGCTCCTATAAGCATAGTTAGACGTGTATAAAAGGTTGTAGCATTGGAAGCCTCCATAATGTACATAAAAGCCTGCTGGTTTGGAATGGCTGAGAGCTTGCTTAGCTGGGCTACTTGCTCTTCTTGAAACATGAGACCCGTATGTCCGACGTTACGTACAAAGTAAATGTAAATTATTTTTTCAGGATTATTTGTTTGCTTGTAAATCACATAGCTATTAGCCACAAACCTAAATGCACACTCAGAAACGACAGAGCACTTTTCTACTTGAGGTATCAGGTTTTTCATAAACTCAAACCTAGCCTCACCTGCTGATTTTGCCTTAATAACTTTAGAAGCTACCCAAGCGTCGCATTCCCACCAATCCTTGTGATATGAGGTGAATTGATAGCCTTCAAGCTCAAAAGGAGTAACTAGCTCGGCTACCGTGGCAATTTTGTACTTAATCAAATAGTCGTTCATGATTTTGTTTCATACTTAAAACCAATGCTGTCATGGGGGATATGGGAGTTGTCATCTACAGATGATGGCATATACACCCAGCAGGAAAGCTCAGTATATTTCTCATGTCGTGGGGCGCAATTAACAGATACCTCTGCTTTTCTCTGATTTCCAAAGACATACGTATCTCTGCCACCATCTTTAGACCAGCATAACCAGAAAGGAGAGTAGTTGCCCTTACTGCCATCAAGGTATGTGGCAACGCACCTGAATACGGTTTGCCCGTCTTTCAGGGAATAAGGGTTAATGTGTTTACCTTTATCATCTACAAGCTCTAGCTTAGTTATGCTCTGGTGGCTTTTAATTAGCTCTCTATACTTTTCACTTTCGATGGAAAAGAGTTTGGTTACTATTTTTAGGTGTCTTGTGTTTCTATTTCTGTATAAAAAAATAGCTATGGCAAAACCGAAAATACAGCTAATAAGTGAGGGTAAAATAATTTCTAAAAGTTTATAAATATCCATATTTCAAATAATTAAATAGGGTAGGTTAATTAGCTGTTCACTATTTTGTCTATCTTTGCCTTAGAGTTTTTTTGAACGTCCGCAATCTCCTTTTCCATGACCTTTAATTCCGCTTTAACTTCCTTATCTGAAACAATATCGTCTCCCTGTTTTAGATTTTCCCTACTTTTTATGAGTGGGATACTCCAGATATGTTTATCTTTCCTCATAAATACTCTTACGTAGGAGACTAGGAATTTAGTATCCTCGTCCAGTCCTTTCAAAAACTTGATAACATCTTTAGCTTGTACAACCAAGTGTCCTTGGTTTACTTTTTTTGCTTCTTCGCTAAGCGCTCCAGAAATCGCCGCCTCGTGGAGTTTTTCGTTCATTTTTTGCCATGTCATCATGGAGTGGTTCATTCTTACGGTTGAGGTCTGGTAGTCTGCGTACCTATTTATCAAGGCAAGCTCACCTAGTCGCAGGGAGATATCCTCTGGAAGCCTAAACTCGCTAAGTAGCGTAAAGGCAAAAGCGTCTTTTGATATCGTAGCGATAGCTCCCTCTAGGAGGTATTGATTTGCTGAGCTCCTGTCCAGATGTTCTTGAAGTAGATATTCAAGTTCTACTGTTGCGTAGGTGTGCTTATGATATCGGTCAAACTTCTTTTGAATAAAATAGGCTACCAAACCAAAAATAAAAGCAAAGAAAGCACCGAAAAATGCTCCTGATGCGTCTGCAAGAAAAGTATTGTCTGGTTTCGTCTCAACAAACTGTCTATAAAGTGGGTAGCCCCGATGCGCAATCTCCATACCTGTATTTTAACTTAATTTATCGTTGTTATACATATTAAGTTTCCTCCTTTGACGTTTTTCCCTGCACTTTGCCTGCACTTTACCCACAAAAACTTTTTCTTAGAAAAATCCCTACGGTTTCCCTACACTTTACCTTTTATATTTCTTTTCTTTTAAGATTTACCCGATACTTTCCCGTCGGTTTACCCAAAGAAAATCTCTTTTTTTGAGCTTTTTAGTAGCGCTTTGGTAGCGGTTTACCCTTAAACAGCTTTTTATATGTAATTTACCCGCTAGTAGCCCGTCAATTCTTATAGCCGTACTAGTTAATTTACTTATGAAGTTGCAAAGGCTGGGTAGTGTCGGTACTCGTAATCCTGTACGTAAAAGGTTCTAATCTGGTCTAGCTCTCGGAGCTTAATTTATACAACTTTTTTCATGCATTTTTTTTCGTTTAAGTAGGCTAGACTGGAACACGAATAACGTGTCTGTATAAATTCTTTTTAGCATCCACCAAGATGTTATACTAAGCTCGCTGTATTCTATGCTTAAGGGAGAAACTATGTTAGATGAATCAGATACACGTCAAACAAAGTGG
>CAYOMO010000136.1:0-3137 GCA_964405065.1 uncultured Gammaproteobacteria bacterium | reverse complement strand
AATTGAGAGCATTCTAGCAGATTTTAAAACAACACTTGGAGCATTCAGCTGGTTGACTCCGAATGAAATAACCCAGGTTATAAAAAGAGAACTTGATTTTGAAACGGTGAAAGAAATTGTTCACGAAAGATGGTCAGCTTCAGTTTCTCCTGACGAGGCAAGTGTCTATCTTCAAGAGGTAACAGGAGAATAAATAAAACTATCATATGGCTCATGAAAGAACTGGATCAACGCCCAGAGAGTTAGATGTCTTTCGGCATCCGATAAGGCCGGAAAATGTAGCCTCAATTGTGGCATTATCAGGAGCTGAAAGAGCTAAATTTGACATTTATTTTAAAAAAGCTCCAAATTTCATTCTAAAATACCGAACAGCCAGAAGTTTGATTGAAGATGGTAAATTTAAAGATCCTGTAACTTTATTTACAGGTTTTGTCCCCGATGAGAGAGCTGTACCAGAAGAACAAAAACCTTTAGTTCAGGATTTAGAACAGAGATTGCATTTTTTAATGATTCAAAAAGGGCATCTGGCTCCATCCACTTTGGATCCCAGAGTTGCCGAAAGGTTGATGGCTGATGAAATACAACAAAAAGAAAATTACAGAGATCTATTTGAAGCTGGATGGCCTATTGAAGTTCTTGGTCAGATGATGACTGTCGATAATGCAGCCGATCTGTCAGATGAACAGAAGATGGAGGAGTTAAGAGCATGGACTACTAATGCCATGCTGAGGGAATACATGGGACTTCTGACCGGTAAAAGACAGAAAAGAGACCTTACTATCACTGATATCCGAGATCGTATCCCTGACAGGGTATTTGCAAATCCAGAACAAATTAAATCTTTTTTAATCGAACATCATATAGAGCAAAGATTACAAAAAAGTATTACCGAAGCTGGTCTTACTGCAGGTCTTGCTGCAGTACAATTGTTAGCAGATGAAACTCCTCCTGGTGCTAAAAAAGACTTTTTCCAAAACTTATCCTACAGATTTTATGATATTGCTACAGAGCCATTAGACGGTGATTTTAATAGCACCATAATGCTAAAAGGTCAGCCAAAAACAATTCCCTCATTTGAGCAAAGATCATTTGTTTATGATTTTATGCATAATGGCACCAGATTAATCGCCGCAGAGACTGGTTTAGGAAAAACCATTACTTTTTATCTTAGTATGGAGCAAACAGATGCTGAGAAAGTGTTGGTTATAGCACCTGCTGCAGGTAAAAAAACCTGGGAAATTGAACATAAAAAGTTCTTTAGAGATTCAGATGGTGTCTTTACTATCAATAATTTAGAAGATATGGCAAAGGCTAAAGAGAGTAACAAAAAATATATCGTGATTGGTCAGGAATTTTTAAGTGATGCTGAATTTAGACCTGAGATAGAAGTAGAAGTTATGAAGATGCTTGAAGAATGCAAAGTTGATGGGGGGGGAGTTGATGAAATTGGTAATTTAAGCAACCCAAAAGCTGTATCAACACAAATGATGGTCAAAATAGCAGATAAAATTCGCCAAAATTACACAGAAAAACATCCAGGTGAGGAGAAAACCGCTCCTATTGTTGGTCTTACAGCAACTCCAATTAAAACAGGTTTAAAAGATATGAATGTAATGATGGGTCTTTTATATCCAGATCGTTATGCTATTTCACAGAATGAATCAGCGGCTGATAAAAGAACTTTTAGTGATACTCATTTAAATAAACCCACCAACGCTTTTTGCTCACTAGTAGGAGAAAAACTCATGTTTAGATGGGAAAATGCAGCTGGTGTGCAGGAGTTTAGCTACTCAATTGATGAAATAGAAGCATCCCCTTTTGAGGACTATCTCTATTCATTTATTGAAAATCATGTTGGAACAAATTCGTTAAACAAAATCAGGATCTTGGAAGATTCATTATTCAATCCCTTACTTGTCAAAGCTGAAGTCAGACATTTGGCAAGAAAAAATCTCCCGCAATTTGACCTTGATCAGGTTATTGGATTGCTAACAAATGCTGTTAGTCAGTGGAAGGCAAAAAAAGGAATTGATAGTCCCAAAACTGAGCATGATTATTTGAGCTCTGATAAACTCGTCGAACTTGGAATGGGAGATGTAGTTTTATCATGTTTTTTTAGTGATTTACTCGAAAATGGTATTGATACTATTGTGGATGAAATGACAAAAGGGGCAACTGAAGCTGAGCTTAAAGAGCTAAGAAAATTTTGGAAACCGCGAGATATATCTACAAAATATTCCCGTTTAAAGCAGATGATTGATGAAGCTCTGACCTGGAGAGAGTTACCTGATGGGACTATCGGACGAGAAAAAGTTTTTTTGGTATCCCCAGAGAGAGTCCAAGGGAGGACAGGTAAACTTCTCCAAAGAGATATTAAAGATGAAGATGGTACAGATCGCCCTTTGTATGCAACCTATGAGCTTGAGTCAATAAATGAATCTATTTTACTTCCTCATTTACGTTCTTGGCTGGAACCTCATATGGATCCAGAAAGATTACCAATAGTTGATGGAAGTATGACTCTAGGCAGAATGAGGGATGGCCAGATAGAAAGTTATACAGATGATCCAGATGTAGCAATGATTTTTGCTAACCTCCCCGCAGCGTATCAGAGTAGAGATTACACTTTAAATGTAGTAGAAGATTCACAGGGCAGAAAAATAATTGGTGTCCGGAAAATATTATTAGCACCACCCTGGTATTTTGAAAAACTTAAACAAATGGGTGGCAGGTCACAGAGACAGGGTCAACTTGTACCAATGGATATGCAGATGATGCATACCAAAGGGATGATTGAACAAGGGAAATCAGAAGCTGTTTTATATACATATTTAATTTCCCGAATGGCTTTTTCCGGGTTACGTCCAACGCCAGAACAGCAAGACTTTTTAGATTCTAAGAGAATTGGTGATAGAGTACCTTTGAGATCGGCAGATTCGACTTACTTACGTGATGTTTTTGATTGGATCAGGGGAGTAGGAGAGGATACTTTAGATGATTATCTTGGAAAAGATAGTGGTGTTGTTGAAGGGATGACTCATGAGAGGCTGATGGCTGAAAGGTTTTATGATGGCGGCAATGACGCCTATCATACCAGTGGTTACAATGCCGAATTGGTCGCTCAAGTTTTAAAGAAA
>CAYOMO010000135.1:0-3166 GCA_964405065.1 uncultured Gammaproteobacteria bacterium | reverse complement strand
CACTTTTGTCTCGACTGGTGGAGGAGCGATGTTAAAATTTTTGGTTGATGGAAGTTTACCGACTATTGAAGCTCTTAAATAATCCCTTCTTGTCAGAGAAAACTCAGCCGTTCATAATAAATACAGATGAAACCTTTACAGTTTGTCTTAATAGCGATATTAGTTTTAGGAGTAATTGTTGGGAGTTACTTGATTGGCAATCCAACTAGATTTTTACCTAAAGCTGCATCAGAGCCTATTGAGCCACTACCTTCTCCTTTGTCTGGCCCAGTTGATGGCTCTCCATCACCTTCAATGAGCCCCAATTTAAATGATGATGACGACCAGGACGGTTTTACCAATAGCGTCGAAATCCTGATGGGAACCAATCCCGCCAAAGCCTGTGCTACTTCCACTACTGACAACGCCTGGCCGGTGGATACAAATAACGATAGTTATATTAATGGTGGGGATGTTTCCAAAATTGTCCCGTATGTTTCTGGTCTATTAGGTTATAACAAGCGTTATGATCTCAATTTGGATGGAATAAATAATAAAGCTGATGTAGATATTATTGCCAAATATTTTCTGCAGGAGTGTGGAAGTATCGATCCACAAGCAACTCCCAATCCAAGCGTAATCGCCCAATATGATATCCCCAACGTCGCGGATATTATTACCAATCGAAAAGTGGATATCTTTGATTTTAATAAATTGGTCACAGAGTTTGGACAGCGTGGCCCGGCAATAGTATCTGATTTAAATAAGGATGAAATTGTCAATATTTTTGACTTTAATATTTTAGTCCAAAATTTTGGCCGAACCTACTGATTATTCCGACACCCTTCATATCCTAGACAAAAAAAGCCATAATAAAAAAATGATACTAAAAATAATCAATCAGATAGTCGATCAGAGAGATCATAATAAAAAAACGGACTCTCTATTGTCTTTTATGACGGTAGGATTGGTTTTTCTACTCCCCTTAACGCCTGCTTTGTTTGGTTGGGGTTATGAACAAAGTAAAGTATTATTTTTTTTGAGTATCGTCTCACTGATCTGTCTAATGTGGATATGGGGTTCATTTAAAAATCCAAGTCGTTTTAAAGCCAAAAAAAGCTTAATTCATTTGGGGCTTTTGGTATTTACTGTAACACTAGTTGCCACATCATTTTTTGGTATAAATTTTCAGGCTAGTCTGATAGGTAATCCGCCCTATTTTCAGGGGTTGATCGTCTATTTGTACTGTTATCTGTGGTTTTTAATAATTTCTACCTCCCCAGTCAAAAATCAGGCTCTGTATTGGACCTGGATTATCAGTAGCTTGGTTGTCGCTGTAATAGCACTTTATCAGTGGCTGATGATTCATCTATTTAATCTGCCTTTACCAACATATGCCGGCAGAGTAATATCGACATTTGGACAGCCATCTTTATATTCTGGATATATTTTATTTACCCTGCCAGTTCTGGTAAATACAATCAAAAGAACCTCTAGTCTTCAAAAAAAGTCAAATATTGTCACTTTAGTATTATTGATTTTTGGCATTATTATTAGTGAGTCTCGAGGAGCTCTAATACTTGCTGGAGGGATTTTATTTTTGTGGGTTTGGGATAGTTTTAAACATTCATTTATAAAATACGGCATGATTGTGGGCATAATTTTCGTGCTAATAGTAGGGATTTTAGGTACTGCAAAAGGTGATGGGATTTTAAATCAAGAGATAGTCAGGCCACTGATGGGTACTAGAGTGGGTGAAGATGGACAAGAAAGGCGGGTGTATATCTGGCTGTTTATTACGGATTTAATCCAGCAGCGACCCTGGACTGGATACGGACTGGACAATCTAGTACAGGTTTTTCCCACAGCTATGAACCAACTTGATCCAAAACCCCCATTTTATTTTACGGTAAAGGATATGACCGTAGATAGGGCTCATAATTATCTGTTGGATTTACTAATATCAGGGGGGCTTTTGACTTTCTTTGCCTGGATAGCCTGGTATTTTATTTTAGTCGCCAAGGCTAAAAAACGCTGGGAGTTGGTTTTTTTAGGAATCTTTTTTATCTATATTCAGTTTCAGATCCAAAGTATTGTCCATTTAATTTTTTTCTATACTATAGCTGGACTAATCAATCGAACCAGTAAAACTATTGAAGCAAAAGATGAAGACTTATAATAGATCAAAAAATTTGTATAAGGATTAAGCTTTACCCTCTGCACTAAATAGGGTTACAATAGTGATATGGGTAGTGAACAACTTCCACATTTAAACATTGAAGACAATCCGACAATCCCCAGTAAACGCAAAGTTTTTGTCATCGCCATTTTTTCATTTTTATTGCTATCACTGCCGGTCGGTGTCTATCTGGTCCAGCAGCAACAACAGCTATCGTCCAAAGCTTCCAACGAAAATACTGTTACCGAAGATCGTAGTATCTCTCTCTCGACCCCCAATCAAAATGTTGGTCAAGGGCAAATTATACCGGTGGATATTCAGCTCCATTCAGACAATCAAGACGTCAATATGGCTTCTGTAACAGTTCAGTTTAATCCTTCAAAAGTTAAAGTAGCTGAACTGATTACCAATCAGTCCCAAAGCCAGAATAACGTTTTTTTTGGTAAATATTGGTTATCAAAAGGTTACGACAATGAACAGGGGAGGGTGACTCTGATAGTTGGGGCTCCAAAACCAGGTGTTCAAACCAAACCTGGGAACCAAGGGTTGCTTTTAGCCCAAATTCGCTTTTTGACCATTGCTGAAGGTGATGCCGATATTACTTTGACCCCAGAATCAGCCATGTATACCAACCTGGATAATTCTAAAAGTCAGTCAGTTAAAAATAGTCTGGTTTTAAATATTCAAAAAGAGGCAGCTTTACCAGGATCCGGACAGCAAAATGCCTTTTCGGGAACTATCCTTCCACGATATGCCGAGTTGCAGCCCAGTTCGACAGTCAAAGAGCAGGTCATCCAAACCTCGCCAAAAGCGGGTGAAGTCTTTTTTTATTTTCGTCCAGTCGAACTATCTTGGTCGGGTGGTACCGCATCCGAGATCAAATCACTTATTTTATATTTAAATGGGGAGCCGTATGGAGTGGTAGCTGAAAATCTGCCAAATAATGGCAGTTACACCTGGACTCCCTCATTGAGTATTCCATTACCAATGGTAGTGCCGGAAAATACC
>CAYOMO010000134.1:0-3252 GCA_964405065.1 uncultured Gammaproteobacteria bacterium | reverse complement strand
ATTCATTTACAGATAGATCAAATGCTTCTATAAGTACACAGTCAGCCGGGATTTTATCTCCACTTTCTAAAACAATGATATCTCCTGAAACTAATTGGCGCGAAGGCAATTCGATCTGCTTACCATCACGAATGACCCGGGATGTCGTAACTTCCAGTTTTTTGAGCGCTTCCAGCTCACGCGAGGCTTTATATTCCTGATAAAAACCAAGCACACTGTTTAATACTAAAATTACTAAAATTAGTACTCCGTCGAGCGGATCACCAATTGCAAAAGAAAATACTGATGCGGCAATCAGTAAATAAGTGAGTGGACTTTTAAACTGTTCCAAGACTAGTTTAAAAATCGATGCTGGAGGTTTGGGAGGAAGCTCATTGTAACCGGATTCCTGCAGTTTGGCGTTGGCTGCGGCAGTAGTCAAACTTTCCATATTTCCAGTGTACCAAATTTGATGACTTGAGTTTGTGATTAAATTATCTCTACAATGATTTAGATATTAGAGTTTTAGAAAGGTGGTGACATATGAGACTTTTAATTTCATTATTACTTAATACTTTGGCACTTATTATCACAGCATATATCGTGCCTGGTTTTCAGGTGGCTAATTTTCAATCAGCTCTACTGGCTGCGATAGTTTTAGGTGTGATTAATACTTTTATTAAGCCGGTTTTAGTCTTTTTGACTTTACCATTAACAATTGTGACACTGGGACTATTTATTTTTGTTGTCAATGCGATTGTGCTCTTTTTGACCAGTTTCTTTGTCAACGGTCTGACTATCAACGGCTGGTTACCAGCTATTTTGGGAGCGGTTGTGCTGTCTGTCGTATCAACTATTTTGTCGATGCTGGCAGGAAATAAAAAAAGTTAATCAGTGAATTAGTTAATCGGGGAGAGGATCTTCAGTTTCTTTGGATTTGGAGTGGAAATTTTTGTGGACTTCTTTTAGTTGACGATTGGTGACATGGGTATAGATTTGGGTGGTGGAGATATTACTGTGTCCCAGCATCTCTTGAACTGAACGGATATCAGCCCCATTTTGGAGTAAATCGGTCGCAAAACTATGTCTTAAAGTATGCGGGGTGGCTTTAATAGATAGCCCAACAGCTTTAACATATTTTTCAACAATTCTTTCAATACTTCTGGTAGACAGCCTCATATTTTCACCGTCTTCTGACGGATCAATTTTGCCTTGATATCGGATAAAAAGCGGCTTAAATTCGTCACTACGGTCATTGATATATTTGTTGACCCAATGCCTAGCTTCATCTGAAATGAAAACAATTCGCTCTTTTCGCCCTTTACCAATGACAGTAAACTCATTTTTGCCAGAATCTATCTGATCTCGATTGAGAGAAGTCAGCTCTGATACCCGCAAGCCGGTAGAAAAAAGCATCTCTAATATGGCTTTATCACGCAATCCATCTCTTTCGGTGGTATTGGGTGAAGCCAATAAGACTGCTAGTTTTTCCTGCTCCAGAAATTTGATAGGGGAGGCTTCCTGTTCACCGAGCTCCAATTTTTCTGGAGCCAGAGTATCAATGTCTCTTTTTATCAGATAACGTAAAAAAGAGCGAAGCGCGATAATAAAATAATTCTGGGTTTTCCTTTTTAAACCTTGTCTAGTAACTGGATCTGTATAACGGGATAAATAAAGGCGAAATTTCCTCACCAATTCAAAATTGATCTTTTCTGGTTCAATATCACCAGAAAATTCGATGAATCGGCTGAGATAGCGGTGATAATTACGAACTGTTTTATCCGACGCATTTTTATCCAGTTCTAAATATTCCAAAAAATCAGTTAGTAGGGAGGTGAGTGTCATAAAGTTAGAATGCTGAATATAGAATATAGTCAGTTAATTAAACAGTCTATTATCTACCACCTAAAGTGCGGCAATACCAATGATGCCCAAGATAATCAGCAACATCCCAACTGAGGCAACAACTACTGTATTGTCGAGCAATCCAGCTTCTGGAAGGGAAGTCGGCAAAGAGGTGGAGCTGGCAACTGGGGTAGAGATGGGTAAACTACTGGCTCCTACTGCCCCGACGCCATTGGCACATGAACCGCTGCCAATAGTGTAGCTACCATCGGTGACGGCGTTTAAAACATCAGCCACTGTCCCACGTTCTACTACATTGCTGTCGGTTGAATTGGATTTATTGTTGGGATCAAAATCAAAAGCTAAAGCCGTATTCCCTGTCGCAGCTGAATTCACTTTGAATTTCAGAGTTGCAAATGTCCCTTTTCCGGAAAATGCTTCCGATACCTGAGCAATCCCGGATACACTTACTTTTCCAGCCGTTGCATCAACCGAATTGCCTGGATAATCAGCATAGACTTTACCATTGGTAATATCACTTTGTGCGATAGTCAGCTTGGTCGGATCATATTTCAAAATCACATCTGTCCCATCTGTCTGGGATCCCTGAGTATCCAATTCAATAGTAAAAGTTACATCACAGCCTTTATTGATCTGGCCAGTTGACGGAGCTATTGAAAGAGTAGCAGCCAATGCAGAAACAGGAGATAGTAAGAAAATTCCCAACGTAAATATGGAGGCAGTTAATTTTTTTACCATAAATTTAGCTTACAACATAAATAATCAAGAGACAAGAAACAAGTTACAAATAATAACCAAGACACAATTAATCAAGTATTCCAAGCAGTTTATTATTTATCCAGGTAATCATTATTGCAGCTGGCATTCACTACAGCTCACAGTCAGATCAGGATCATAAGTGCAGACATTATTGTCCATTTTTCCACTTTGGCAAAACTGCTTACCGGATTTATCACCTATCAAACAATATTGGAAAAAACCACTGCATGAATTAATAGCTTCGGCTGACTCAGAGATAGAACTATTGCCGATAGTGAAAGTGGCGTCATGGATAGTTTCCAGCATATCGCGATTGGTATTGGCAAAAACCAAATTGGTTTCAGCTGTTGAATTTTTTTCAAAATCAAAAGTTACTTTTGTATCGCCAAGGGCTTTGGCTTTAAAGTTGAGGGTAACTAAATTTCCTACCCCAGCAAAGCCTGGACTATTGAGGGGAGAAGTCGCCGAAATCTGAATAATTCCGCGTTTTGTGTCAACTTCAGTGACTGGATATTCGGGGAATATTTTGCCAAGGGTAAAAAAAGAATTTTGGTTGCTTGCTTCCAATTTTTCGGGGTTGTAACGCAGAATAACATCAACTCCGTCGGCCGGATTACCGGCTGTTACCACTTTAATAGTAATTGGGAC
>CAYOMO010000133.1:0-3263 GCA_964405065.1 uncultured Gammaproteobacteria bacterium | reverse complement strand
ACAACATCGTGATAATATCTGGTCTTTGTATCCAGCTGTCCCAACATCGATCACTCCCACAATCACAGTATCCAATTTACTTAATGAAAATTATTCTATTCAAATATGGAATACGATGACTGGGACTATCATCTCCACCAATCAGCAAACACCAACCAATGGCGTATTGGCTATTTCTCTTCCGGCAATGACAACTGATGTGGCTATTAAATTAATTTCTACAGTAGGACCTTCACCTAGTATTATCCCATCACCTTCAGTAGTGGCCTCAGCATCTCCAGTTATTTCACCTAGTCCGGTACCTTCGGTCAAACTAGGCGATATAGATGGCAATGGCAAAGTAGATATTTTTGATTACAACATATTACTAACCAATTTTGGTCAATCTGGTACAGGTATTCAAGGAGATATTAATAATAGCGGTAAAGTAGATATTTTTGACTATAATATATTACTAACCAATTTTGGAAAATGATAAATCAAAAGGGCTCGATACCATTTTTAGTTTTGATAGCAGTTGTTGGAGTGATTTTAGTTGTCGCAATAACTAGTATTGCTCCTTTTAAAAACAATATTTTAAGTAAGATTTTCCCTAAGTCGGCTTCACAGGCGGCGAGTGATGAATGGTTTCAAGATGGTCATGATGCACAGCGGACTGGGTCTATATCTGAAGAGCCAACTCTGCCATGGACTTTTCTATGGTCTTTCAACGGACCTGATGCAAGTGGTTCAGCCTCGGCCCATCTTTATGATGCTCCAAAAGAAGCTAGGATTGTTACCGGAGGAAGTAATATATTTGTTCCTGCCGGAGTAAAAGGTTTATATGCTCTTAGAAAAACCAATGGATCAGTGGCATGGAATATTACCAACACTAGTTTTAATGCAGCTCCTGTATATGACCCCTCTACCCAAACTATATTGGCTGGGGGTGCTGATGGGCAGATCTATAAAATAAATTCTGAGACTGGTGCTATTTTAGGAACATTTAATACCGGTAGTCCGATAAATAAAGCTTTGCTATTGGCTGGAGGATTTGTTTATTCTGTCTCAGATAATGGAAAATTAAATAAAGTGGCTATTTCAAACGTCTCTCCGGTTTGGACGTATTCAGCCAATGCCTCTGGTGCAACTTCTCCTTCGTATTCATCTTCGCGGGATAGTTTAATTTTCGCTACTGCAGATTTAAATGTTCATTCTGTTAAAAATAGCGATGGTACTCTTAAATGGAAAGTAAAACCAACGCCAAACAATCCAGGAGATTCTACAATTACTGCGACACAAACAGCGAGCGGAGCTAAAGTAGGAACCCAATTTGATTTTGGTTGGCCGGTGATTGCGGAGAAAAATGGTATTGTTTTTTTGAGATTGCAGCTGAAACATCAGGCTATGTATGAAGGGCCAAATAGTGGTAAATGGGGTACAACAAATGCAGAAAATAGAACTTGGCTGATACAAAACCCTCAGTGGAAAAATTTATTTGCTTTAAATCTGGATGATGGTAGTGAAAAATTTATTCCAGCAGTAGGATATGGCAGCACTGAAGATTTTATACCTTCTCTAAATTCAGCTTATGGTGTAATGGGATCTCAGCCTGTGGTAAAAGTCTATCCAGATGGGACTGAAGTTGCGTATATTCATTTTAGAAATGGTCAGACAACACCGGCTTCTGATTATCGGTGGTCAGGACATATGGGGGAAATGGTTCTCAATGATACTACCATCCCTGGACTTGTAGCTGGTGATTTGCGTTTTGTAAGAATGGGAAATTATAGTGGCTATGGTGGAACAGCACCGGTGCATATTGTTGATGAACAAACTCCGCTTATGATGGCTGGTAATATGCTGTTTAATGCTCATTGGGCGGCTAGTGCCGGAGTAAAGATTACCGATAGATCTAATACGAAAGGGTTGAGTTATGGAACTCCAATTGAAACTACCAAACTTCCGACAGTGATTCGGGCTCAGAAAAGTTGTGCTAATTTTATTCCTTCGACACATTACACCACCTGTTCTTTAAATTATGTGACTGATGGGGGGAGATTTTTTGATGGTCCTGGATTTTGGGGCTACTGGAATGTAGCTGATCCTCCAGGTTGGAGAGTAGGTATTCCAACTGCAATAGGAACGGCTTATTCGGCAGGTTTTCTACCACGTTATACCTATGTTTCAGATGGATTGGTTTTAGTGGAAGGTAATGGTGGTGAGATTTTGGCTTTTCGACATAGTGGAGTGGTAGTTAATACTCCAGCTCCTTCTCCGACTGTATTGTTATCACCTTCGCCACTTCCGACTGCTTTTTCGCCAATTAGTGCTCCAGTATCTCCTAGTCCAGTACCATCTGTTAAACCCGGTGATATAGATGGCAATGGCAAAGTAGATATTTTTGATTACAACATATTACTAACCAATTTTGGTCAATCTGGTACAGGTATTCAAGGAGATATTAATAATAGCGGTAAAGTAGATATTTTTGACTATAATATATTACTGACAAATTTCGGAAAATAAATTTTAAACTGCTGAGTTGATAAAAAGTGGGTTAGGACGTAATCTTTATATAGATGTTAAAAATCTGCCAAGTTTTAAGTCTGGTTTTTGTGAGCTTGTTTCTTTTTGTTTCTTCTGCGGAAGCATCTGTCATTTACTTTAAACCAATTGCTGGAACGATGGATCCAAATGCTGTTTTTCCAGTCGAGATCCGAATGCATGCTATCGCACCTGAATATATTACTTGGACATCAGTTTATTTTAGTTATCCCTCTGACAAACTTGATGTTAGCTATGTTAAAGCTGGTTCAGCTTTTCCGGTTAATATAGGAAATACCTATGGTAATGGGACTTTTGCTCTTACGAGGCAAAATGTTGATGGAGTAACGGGAGATGTATTGGTTGTAACTGTTGGTTTTAAACCTAAAATGGTAAATACTACAGCTACCTTGCAGTTTGTCGACGGTATTACAGCTTTACAGAAAGATGGAACCGAGTCTTTGGATATGGAATGGACCAAGACCAATGCTGCCAACTACAATATTAAAGATGGTGTGATTACTTATTCGGCTACCAAAGCGCAGGGTGGTATTAGTGAGCTGCCTACTGCCGGATTTTGGGATAATACGGCTATTTTGCTTGGTTTTGGGATGGGTTCAGTAGGTATTGCTGGAGTTGGTTTGTATAAATCGAGAGCTCGAAAACAGATTGTCTGATTACTCTACGACCTCTTCCCCTTCAAAAAGTATTTCATCACCACCGGAAGAAGTTCCCTG
>CAYOMO010000132.1:0-3269 GCA_964405065.1 uncultured Gammaproteobacteria bacterium | reverse complement strand
GAAAATATGGGGGCTCAGATTGTCAAAGAAGCAGCTTCTAAAACCAATGACATTGCTGGTGATGGTACGACTACCGCTACTGTTTTAGCCCAGGCCATTGCTTCTGAAGCTTTGAAAAATATTCAGGCTGGCGCTAATCCAATGGTTTTGCGAAGAGGTATCGATCGGGCAGTGACCGAAGTGGTAGCTGAACTCAAAAAGATGAGTAAAAAACTTGTAACCCCAGAAGAGATCACTCAGGTAGCCACTATTTCGGCTCAAAATGAAGAGATTGGTCGTTTGATATCCGAAGCTATCGCTCGAGTTGGTAAAGACGGAGTGATTACTGTTGAAGAAGGTAAAACAATGCAGATGAGCGTCGATTACAAAGAAGGAATGGAGTTTGATAAAGGTTATCAATCTCCGTATTTTGTAACTGACTCTGACAAGATGGAAGCTTCAATGGAAGATGTTCATATTTTGATTACTGATAAAAAGATCTCAGCTATGGCAGAACTAATGCCTTTCCTCGAAAAATATGTTCAGGTATCTAAAACGTTGGTTATCATAGCTGAAGAGGTCGAAGGTGAAGCTTTGACTACACTAATCCTCAATAAAATCCGCGGATCTTTTAATGTCCTAGCGGTGGCTGCACCTGGCTTTGGTGAGAGAAGAAAACAAATGCTGGAAGATATCGCTATTTTGACCGGTGGTACAGTCGTCTCAGCCGAGACTGGTATGAAGTTTGAGGATATTGATATTGAAAAAGATCTGGGTCGGGCTGGCAGAGTGACTTCCACCAAAGATTCTACATTGATCGTAGATGGTAAAGGTAGCAAAAAAGCTCTTGAAACTCGAATTGCTCAGATCAGACGAGAACTGGCAGCGGTTGATAGTGAATTTGATAAAGAGAAGTTGCAGGAAAGATTGGCTAAGTTGACTGGTGGTGTAGCTGTTTTAAATGTTGGAGCTGCAACCGAAGTGGAGATGAAAGAGAAAAAGGAGCGGGTGATCGATGCCGTATCTGCAACAAAAGCGGCTTTGGATGAAGGTATTGTGCCAGGTGGAGAGACGGCTTTATTGCGAGCAATGCTGACTTTGGATAAAGTCAAAGTTGCTGATGATGAAGAACAACTTGGTGTGACTTTGGTACGAAAAGCTTTGGAAAAACCATTTAGAAAATTGTTACAAAATGCTGGTATGGATGAAGGTGTAGCTTTGGTGAAAGTGTTGGAGAGTAAAGGAAATATGGGCATTGATCTGATGGATGGGCAGTTGAAGGACCTGGTGAAAGCTGGAGTGATTGATCCAGTGAAAGTTACTAGAAGTGCGCTGCAGAATGCAGCTTCTGTTGCGATCATGGTAATGACAACCAATGTCTTGATTACCGATGCTCCGGAAAAAGAAAAAAGTTCGCCTGCTATGCCGGGTGGTGGCATGCCGGGAATGGATTATTAGAATTTAGAATTACGAATTATGAATTATGAAATTAGTCTCCGCAGGGAGGCTTTTTTTGTGCTCTTGAGTTTTAGAAGTCATGTCTTTATCATACGAATATGTCAGTTTACCGATTAGAAGCCTTTACAAAAGGTTATACAGGACCTACTGAGTTACCTGTTGGTACTAAATTCAATGATGTCGGTGTACTCACTGAAAGTTTTGCTCCAAGGACAGATTTACCCTATCGATCCAGACCATTGCAGCCGCCTCATATTTTTCGAGGTTTTGCTGTTGATGGTAATTTGCAGCTTGGTCAGGATAAAATTATTTTGACTCCTCAGGGGATGGATACTGAGCTTTTTAAAGATTTACTATTAAAATTCGCTAAAAAAAATCCAGGTGTTCCTCTACCAACACCAGATTCATATGTTACTGTCTCTATTGGATTAAGACATTTAAGAGAACAAAATGGTGCGAAGATTATTTTACCTTATGGTGATCATGAGTATGATTGTTTATTAATCCCCCCTCCAGATCCAAACCGTCGTAAAGGCTTTTTTTAAGTTGATGTAGTATTATAAAATTAGAGATTTAGATTTATGAGAAAAGTTAAATTTAAAGAGCCGTCGCATAAAGATAAAAAAGCCTTTGGTGCGTTTTTATCTGAGGATGAAGAACTGGTTTTAGCTACTGGTTTTGGAACCAATTATCTTCGGCATCAGTTTGCCTATTTTATGATGTTGCCAGGTGGTCTGGCTTGGTTGGCTGGAGCTGGGTTGGCCTATTTTTATCAATTCAATATCGGGTACGGATTGCTGGCTGGATTAGCCGTTTCAATGATTTATGCTTATATCCGAGTTGTCTGGCTGTATCATGCAAACCGTTTTTTATTGACAACCAGAAGAGTAATTATTAAGCAGGGTGTGATAGCTGTAAAACTCAAATCAGCTTTGTATGACAAAATCACCCATATTGAAGTGGATCAAAGTTTGCTGGATCGATTGATTATGAAACATGGAAATGTACTTATTCATACGGCTGGAGGTAGTAATGACGAGATTAAAGTTTTGTTTATAGATGAGCCTATTGAGTTTAAAAATTTATTGGAAAGATTAATCAATAGAGAAAGGGAAAGATTTGGAGGAACCACAGGTCCCGTAGTGACGCTTGAAGGTGAATTGGTTGAGTAAAAATTATTTGATATTAAGAAAAGAAAGTAGATCTAAAGATATTCTTCCCCCTGTAGGTATTTCTTCGGTATTGATTCCTGGTTCAGTATTGGTAGCTATCAGACTATTTTGATTGGTGTTGTTTAAAAGAGTTGTTAAGTTGGCCTGAGCAATGCTTTCAAATTTTTGTTTTTCTTCAGCATTTCTTGATTGGTGCATAGAGAAAGCCAAAATGTTGTTAAAATTTTCTTTGGCTGTATTTGAAGGAATAGCGTAATTGGCTAAAGTTTTTGGTAGACGATCGGTCAGATTGAGTGAAAGTTGGTCTTTTAGTTCAGGATTTGAAGGTTGAACCAAGGCTTTGAGAGTAGTTTCAGAAATTTTTTCTGGAGTTAGTTTAGGTGTTTCATTTTCTTTTTTTGGTTCTTCTTTTACTTCAGAAGATGAGGATGCGGTATTTTCAACAATTCCAGTAAAGATATTGGCACTGGTTGAAGCTTGTTCTTGGGTTGGGATAGCTATAGCTGAAGCAGTGGCTGATTGGTAGGTGATAAAGTCTTCCTCTTTAGGATAGTTTCGAAGTTCAGGTAATAATGGGCGTGGATCGATTTTTTTACCCGCATAAGACAGTTCTAAATGAGTATGTGGACCTGTGGTATGGCCGGTCATTCCGACTTCTCC
>CAYOMO010000131.1:0-3283 GCA_964405065.1 uncultured Gammaproteobacteria bacterium | reverse complement strand
AATTGCCACCTCAGCAGTAATTCATAATTCTGAACTCATAATCCAAATTTATCCCTTATTATTTAGCATCGAGTTCTTTTCTAAGATTTGAAACCTGATTTTCAAACTCTGTTTTTATCAATGCATGATTCTCCGCAGATAATTTAGAAGTAAATCTTTGATATATAAATCTTGTAATCCAATCACCTAAAAGCATTAATTGATCATTACTATATTTATTTAAATCTGTTCTTTCTTTAAGAATTTGTTCCACTTCAGATAATATATCGAAGAAAAAATAAACCATGTATGTTCCATCAGTAGACCCAATGAAACCATCTTCTAAGGATTTATTTATTTTTTGATCTTTTGGCATGTCTTGAGGTTGGGAAGTATAAATATCAATTACTCTACTTCTAATTGAGGCTTTCATTTTTTTAAGTCTTTCTGGAAGGTCTATTTCATATTGATAATCTATTCCTAATTCAATAAATATACCATCTATGTATCTTGATTCTGGTGAATTAAGATCATTAAAATTTAATCCATCTACCATTGAATTAAGAAACTCAATGTGGGGAATCAAATCAAAAACTATTTCGTTATCGATGTATCTTTGAGCTAATAATTCCTCCTCAGCTGCAAGTTTACTTCCAAGTTCTTCAGCATGATCATCTTCTAAATCAATCTCGTCAGTGATTCTGTCTTCTGTGAGCGCTTTAATAACCTCACCAGTTTCTTCACCATGTTTGCTAATTATCTCATCGTAGTCGGTGGCGTACGTTGTTTGAAGTTGTTCTTTTACCCAATCGAAAGTGAAATTCATAAATCCTGTAGAGAAAAA
Source organism: uncultured Gammaproteobacteria bacterium (assembly GCA_964405065.1). Taxonomy (GTDB): domain Bacteria; phylum Patescibacteriota; class Microgenomatia; order Daviesbacterales; family UBA10151; genus CAZWRN01. The sequence continues at coordinate 2,460 of CAYOMO010000131.1, read as the reverse complement.
GTCTAGTTGTTCTTGATGCTGTTTTAGAGAGTTTCTTACAACGTCTGTTCTGGAGATTTCGCCTGAAGAGCTAATTAGATTCATTTGAATTAATTCTTCTAAATCCTTTAATCTTTTTTGAGCATATAATTGAGTGAGAGTATTTGAAGGATCTTCAATTTTTATCTCCCATCCTAATTCTTTAATTAATAAATCATAATAATATTCTCTTGCATTTCTATCATTTATCTCTGAAAAATTAGTGAAAAATAAAAAGATATCTGAAATATGTTCAAGGATATTTTCTTCCCAACCCATTTTTTTGAATAATTCAATTGTTCGTTTACCAAACTCTATTCTTTCTTCATCACTCTTAATTCCTAAGTCTATTAAATCTCTATGTACTACAGCCTCGTATATACGACTTGTCGTAGCTATACCAACAGAGATAAATACTAGGTTTGCTGTGTCTGCAAAAGTTTCTGGATCACGTAGTTCATCTACTTTAACTTCCAAATGTTCTTCTAAAGCTTTTAATACTTGATCATAAAATTCCGAAAAGGTGTATGCGTCTAGCATAGAAAATAACATGCCAATTTTCGTTATGTTATCAGTAGGCATTTCTCTTGCTGTAAGATAAGATCGAATAAAGTTAATTCTTAAATCAATTTCTTCATTAATTCCAAATGAAATATAATCTTTAGATGCTGCAGTTCTTAGACTTGGAATGATTTCTCTATCTAAAACATTATTTGCCTCTCTAATGAACGAGTCAGGATCAATTTCAGCATCTTTAAGACCCAGTTTTTCACCTTTTATACTATCTAAATCATATATTCCTCCGGCTGCTGAAAGGTTTCCTTTATGGGGAAAGCAATGGAGGAGACCAAGTTTGTGCATTTCTCCGAAGTTTCTGCCTATGTTAGTTGCAAAGTACTCAGTGAAGTATCTACTTATAGTTTGTTTGTTTAATTTTCTCCAGTTTAGTGGGGCATCTTCATCGTCTTCATATAAGAAATAAAAGGTAGCAGGGGAGCCCTCTTCCAGAGCCTGTTTTTTATTTCTTTGATTTACAAATCTAAAAACTCTAGTCATCATTTTTCTGAGATCATCTTCAGTTATAGCTTCATTAATATCACTAAGTCTTTCAGCTGTTTGAAGACCTCGTACAGTAATAAAAAAGTTCATTTCGCTGAGGAAATCTGCTAAATCAGGAATCTTAGCCGCGGGAATTCTAGGTAAATTTTCAGGTTCGTTTTCTTCAGGGTTCTGGGGAGGATTTCTATATGCATGATCAAGAATTCTTCTTTTAAATTCTTCTATTTCTACTAAGTCATTACCGTAGGGAAGTTGTTCGGGTTGGATAAATTGAAGTATTATTTCTGTGTCTATTCCAGCTTTTCTGAGAAGATCTGATGCTCTCAAGATTCGAGGAGTGAGTCACTATCCTGCAAGCCATAAAATCCGAATCCAGATGGAGTAGTGCTTTGCATAAAAGCAATTGGCCCTGTTAAATTATTTCCTTTCGTTGTTATATCTAAAAATAGATTTCCATATTCATCTGTATAGGTGGTAGTTTGCTCATGGTGTATTTCTTCTCCAAAATCTGTAGTTTCAGTAAGTGTAGTTAATGCCGGAATTTGCCAGACGTATGATCTTCCATGTATATTACTGGGTTTTATAAGATCTGAAATACTGTCTACTTTGTCTACTGCTTCAGAATGAATTGCTAACGGAATTCGATTTGGAATAACGTTTTGAATATGAGGTAGTTTTCCTTGTAGAGTTGGCTGGTCTTGGAGGTATGCAGCATCTACATATTCTAGAGATAAGCTGGGTATAGGCTGATAGATTTCATATGTAGCCATATTTAAAAGCTAGTTATTAAGCTTTGGCTTGATTCATGGAGCGTGGAGTTGGTGCAGCTGCAGGTTTTGTGGAACCTGGCTTGCTTCCTGGTTTTCCTCTTGTTGCTTTTTGTTCTTCAAGTTCAGCGGATACGTCAAGTGCAGTAATAATTTCTTTAAATCTTGTTACTCCTTCGTTATTTCCACGATAAGTAAATACCATAACAGCTTGACTTGCAAGGGTTTTGAGTTTTCTGTATACATCTTCTGGCTTTTCAGAGCCTGAGAATCCCGCAAATTGAGCTTTAGTCATTAGTTCTGCGACTGTATCAACGTCAATATTTCCGGATCCATATATGCCTGCTTTTAAAGCTTCAGCAGCTGTTTCGAAGTCAGTTGGCTGACTTGCTTCAGGTGTAGGTGTGGGTTGTGATTCAGGACCTCTTGGCATAGAAGAGAATTTTACTATAAGATGATTAAAAAGTCAATTACTAGCTTCTTGAGGTTTTGCGGCGTTCTGCTACTTTAAGCTCAAGAAGTGATCTTCTGAGCTCAGCTTCGATAGATGCTAGATCTTCTTGACTTACTCTTTCTTCTTTAGCTTTCAAGGCTTTTTGTTTAGCCTGTTCTACTT
>CAYOMO010000130.1:0-3297 GCA_964405065.1 uncultured Gammaproteobacteria bacterium | reverse complement strand
ATCAACATGATGGCAGCTTGATTATTTTCGATCGTTTTACTTTGGAAAATGCCAACTCAGTTATCTTAGGTAAATCAGGTGGTGGAAAAAGTTTCCTCGTTAAGCTGGAAACACTAAGACTGCTCATGATGGATGTTAACGTAATTATTCTTGACCCCGAAAACGAGTATAAAAAACTTTCCGAGTCCGTTGGTGGTGAATTCGTTGAGTTTTCTCTCCAATCACAATATAAAATCAACCCATTTGATCTGGCGACTGATAATCCTGAACCTGATGAACTGACGAATAAAATATTAAATTTACATTCACTGATGCGTGTTATCATGGGTGATCTTACACCAGCTCAAGATGCTCTACTTGATCGGGCACTTGTTTTAACATATCGAGAAAAAGGTATTACACAAGATCCCGAAACATTCAAAACCGCGCCACCTCTTCTTGAAGATTTATATAAAATTCTGCAGGGAATGGAGACCGCCGAAGCTCGTGAACTTTCTGATCGATTAGAAAAATTTGTAAAAGGATCTGCTGCAGGTATTTTTAATCATCAGTCAAACTTTGATATTAAAAACCCTTTCACTGTATTTGGTATTCGGGATTTGGAAGAAAACCTTCGTCCTGTTGCCATGTATATTACGCTTGATTATATTTGGAACAGAGTACGAAGAGATCGACGAAAACGTGTGCTTATAGTAGACGAAGCTTGGTACTTAATTAAAAACAAAGATTCCGGTGCCTATCTACACAACTTTGCCAAACGTGCGCGTAAATATCTTTTAGGAATGACAACCATTACTCAGGATGTAGAAGATTTCTTAGGAACAGAGGAGGGAAAAGCTATCATTACCAACTCTAGTTTACAAATCATTCTGAAACAATCCACAGCGGCGGTCGATCGTATCACCAACACATTTTATCTCACTGGAGGTGAAAAACACTTTTTATTGTCAGCGGGCGTGGGAGAAGGTTTGTTTTTCGCAGGACAATCACATGTAGGTTTCCGCGTTATTGCTTCTGATGAAGAACGAACAATCATTGAATAAATAGTAACAAACGATACTGTCGATCGTCTTTCTTATTACGTTTTTTAGCAGATAACTTCACCTTATATATGAATAAAATTCCATATATCGAAAAAGGACACAGCGGTATTAATTTTCACCGCAATAATAAAGAATACTCTTCATTTTTTCTTTATCTGTATTCTATAGTTGTTTTTCTTTTTTTCATTACTTTATTTATTCGTTTATTTCAATTAACGATAGTAAAGGGCGCCTATTATAGACAGCTTTCCGAAGCGAATCGCATCCGGGAAATCGTGGTCGAACCTAAGCGGGGTAATATTATTGACCGTAAAGGGTTCGCGCTTGTGGAAAATACAGAAGGCGATATTGAACAGGAGGATCGTGTTGTTTCTTCGCGGCGGTATTTATATCCCGAGCAGTTTGCTCATTTGATTGGTTACAGACAAATAGCTGACATAAATGACATTAAGAATGATACGTGTTTGAACAAAGCAAAACCGGGAGACAAAGTTGGAAAAAAGGGAGTGGAAAAAACCTATGATTGTGAACTGAGAGGGGTTGCTGGTAAAAAATTGGTTGAAGTAAATGCACCGGGCAAACGAATTCGTACTCTTTCCGTTTTACCCCCTCAAAACGGTCAAACTGTTCAATTGGCTGTCGATGGAGATCTTCAAAAAAAAGCTTACGAACAAATTCAGCATAAAAACGCCGCTGTGGTTGCATTAAAACCCCAGACGGGTGAGGTTCTTGTTCTGACTTCTTCACCTTCATACAACCCACAATATTTTGAAGATAGCGTAGATAAAGAGATGAAAAACTTATTTACCAACACTCAAAAGCCTATGTTTAATCGGGCAACCGAAGGTACATATCCTCCGGGATCCACCTTTAAACTTGTTGTCGCTGCGGGTGCACTTGAAGAGAAAAAAATAGATGAGAATACAGTTGTTGAAGATACCGGCTCCATTAAAGCAGGGTCTTTGCAGTTTGGTAATTGGTATTATTTGGAATATGGAAAAACGGAAGGGAGCGTTGACCTTATTAAAGCATTAAAACGTTCTAATGATATTTATTTTTATAAAATTGGAGAAAAACTAGGACCGACTGATATTAAGGTTTGGGCGGAACGTTTCGGTTTTGGTAGAAAAACTGATATACATATAGGGGAGAGTGATGGTCTCATTCCTTCCTCTTTTTGGAAAGAAGATGTTTTAAAAGAAAAATGGTATACGGGAGACACATATAACCTCTCCATTGGACAAGGATACATGCTTGCCACACCACTCCAGGTTGCGCGCATGACATCGGTGTTTGCCAATAAAGGCTATCTTTGCGATCCTCTCATTAAAAAGTCTGAAAAAAATCCCACCTGTCGCAAACTTCCCTTATCAGAAAAAACACTTTCACTTATCAAAGCTGGGATGCGAGAAGCGTGTACATCTGGTGGAACGGGCTGGCCTTTTTTTGACTTTAAAGTAAAGGGTGCTAAGTCGGGGATAGAGCGAAAAATTTCAATTGCATGCAAAACAGGTACTGCCGAGGCCCATGTGGACTCTGAACACCCTCACGCATGGATGACTATGTATGCTCCTATAGAGGATCCGGAAATTGTTGTCACGGTGCTTGTCGAAGAATCGGGACAAGGGTCTGATATCGCAGGACCAATTGCTAAAGAAGTCTTAAAAAGTTACTTTGAACGCGAAGAGTAAGATTCTGTAGTTTAGGCTATTTTATTCTGATTAATGCCTTGACTATCCTGTTGGAATTAAGTACATTGTTTATGTATGCATACAATTAATAAACTCCTGGGAATCTCGTTTATATGGTTGATATTCTTCTTTTGTGTCCCCTTTGCTTTTGCTCAATCTTCTGATATTAAAATAGAAAACTGCTTCAAATATTATGATTATGGCAAAGCTCAAGTGCATCTTTCAGCAGAAAAGATTCAGTATAAACCTAATGAAAAAATAAACCTGGAAGGACAACTCGTTAATAACAACACCTTTCCTCTCATGAATGTTACTTTACTTGCTCAAATACGAAGAAAAAACACAACAAGCTATAGTACAAATGGTCATTTCCTTATAGATCAAACCGTTCTACAAAAAGACATTAATTTACCAGCTCTTACTACAAAAAATGTGAAATTAACTTTACCTGTTTTGTCTAGTTATCCTGCTGGTTCATATCAAATCCAATACTATCTTTTATCAAAAGATGGATTTCATTATGGAGGAAGGTCTTTCTTAGAGGAAGATTATGCCGGAACTAC
>CAYOMO010000129.1:0-3452 GCA_964405065.1 uncultured Gammaproteobacteria bacterium | reverse complement strand
GCTTTAATCCACGATCCAAAGAAAGCACAAATTTAAAACCTTCTTCTGTTAATACATCTGAATTCGCTGGCCAATTTTCCTGCAATTCAGGATATGCTTCTTCAAACTCTCTCACTAAAAGTGCAAAACTCCCTCCAGTCAAACTCAGGCCCAGTAGATGACCGTGAAACATTGCTCGCCTTAAAAGTCTACGCAGAACATATCCATGCATTTTATTATTCGGCTTTAGACCCTCATTTATTAACATAATCGCAGATCTTAAGTGATCTACAATAATGCGCATTGATTTATCATAACTTCGATCCTCACCATATTTTTTATTTGTTTCTGTTTCTATTTTTTGAATAGCATTTTTAAAAATATCGGTTTCATAAGCACTTTTTTTCTTACCCAAAATTGCCAAAGTCCTCTCAAGACCCATCCCTGTATCAACATTTTTAGTTGGTAAATCTTCGAGTGTTCCATCATCTTTGCGATTGTATTGCATAAAGACGTTGTTCCAGATCTCCACCCATCTATCATCTGTTTCCGGTCTACCTTCTGGCTCTCCTTCCCCTGTCCAATAAAAAATTTCAGTGTCGGGACCACATGGTCCATATGCATTTTTTAAAGTACCATCTGGTTCTCTTCTAGATGTTGGCCACCAATTGTCTTCTTTTCCTAAATAAGAAATTCGATCCTCTTCAATCCCCATATCTTTCCAGGCATTTGCAGCCTCATCATCTCTAGGCGCATCTTCATCCCCTGCAAATACAGTCACAAACAAACGATTTTTGTCGATCCCAAGTTCATTAACTAAAAACTTATACGACAACTCAATTGCTTCTTTCTTCCAATAATCTCCGATACTCCAGTTGCCCAACATTTCAAAGAAAGTATGGTGAGTATTATCGCCAACCTCTTCAATATCATCAGTTCTTAAACATTTCTGACAATCAACGAGACGGGAAAAAGGTGGTTGTTTTTTTCCTGTTAAATAAGGAATTAAAGGTTGCATACCAGCACTGGTAAAAAGTACTTTTTCCTTGCCCTCTAGTTGATCCTCATCTGAAGGAACCAAAGGAGCCGAATCAAGTACATGATGTTCAAGTCCAGGATAGTTTTTAAAAAAATTAATATACTTTTCTCTCAGTTCACGACCAGTTATATTCATGCGTGAATGATACCAAAATTAAGTTACGATGAGAAGTTTGAATTACCAAAGCCGAGTTTTTCGGATATTTCCCCGGTGAATAGAAGATACAGGATTACCGATTTCTAGATACCAGGGCAATCCCACTCCTTTTCGATTTAATTTAATTAATAACTCCGGATCTAGTCGAGACATCGCCTCAACAGCCCCTCGATATTGTCTCCTGGATTCTTTGATAGACATACATTTCCTCCTCTGGTTGCATTAATTATCTACTAACTACAACCTACCAACTACAGACTAAATTCATTTTTTCAGTGAAGCTAAGGTCGCAATAATTTTTTTAATCGTGCCATAGCCATTTTTGGCCATGAACCCCACAATAGATGCGGTAATCAGCTTGGAAGGCAGATCGGCTTTATTAGCGAGCTCCTCGGTCCGATCTAAAATAGTATCAACTTTTTTCATTGCCCGACGAACTGATAAAAATACGATCAGCACCGCAATGCCAATTACAATAAAAATAATTGACCAAATGGTTATTAAAATAATTAAAGCAATTTCAACTGGAGTCATAGATTAGTTTCTCGAATATAGTATATAGTATATAGTATATAGCAAATAGAATATAGTAAGAAAACATATCGTATTTACTTACCGCCTACCCGCTACAAACTACTTACTAACTAACTACTTTTTCACAAAAACTGTTCTTTTTTCAGTTGATGTCTGGGAAAATTTTGAAGTAGCAGTCACAGTAATTTCATTGGATGATCCGGCCAGTTTGATCTCTTCTCTAAATTTACCCTCTTGATCCACCCCTACCTCCTGATCATTGATCTTCACTTTAGCATCTGGGTCGGTTTTCCCTTCCACTACTACAGAAGGGATATCGACAGTTTGGCCTTCAGCCGGACTATTCAAAAACAACTCTGGAGTACCAGCAAATTGACGATACTCTACCCACAAATAGGCAAAAAAGCCTAACACAATGAGCACCACAGTAAGTCCAATCAGATGACTAGGCTGGATAAAAAACTTTTTACTACCCATCGGTTTTTTTAGACTCTCCATTACCATCGGCGGATGTTTTTGCGCTTCATAATCTCTTCTAAAAACAGCCAGCAACTTGGTAGCATCAAGACCAAGAAATTTTCCATAATTTTTGATAAATCCTTGAATAAAAGTTAGTGGTGGTAGTTTTTCAAAATCATCTCGTTCCAGAGCTTCAAGCATCTCTTTCCGGATTTTAGTATGTTTTTCGACATCATCCAGAGTGTATAGTTTGTTCTCGCGCGCTTCTTTTAGGATTTGGCCTACAGTTCGCATGAGGATAGTATAACCCAGCTTCCGCGATTTGTGAAACCAATCTGATAAATCTGATCAAACCGGATAAATCAGTACTATTTATTCAGTATATTCTCTGATTTCATCAGATTTAATCTGATTTCATCTGACCTAGTTGACACCAAAATTTTCACATATTACAGTGATGGCAGCTATGGACACTGCCCCGAAAAATCCTCCCCGCGGAGACTATCAGAAAGCTGAAAATTATATCAACAAGCTCGTCAGTCTGATCGAATCTGGCAAACTTGAAGTCCTGCATACCGATCTAAACAAATTTGATCCAAGCTCTATCCAAGATCATTACCGCATGGATTTAGATAATTATCAGATCGAGATCAGTCACAGCAAATTACCTGCCTCTGGTAGTGACTCTTATGTCATGCTTTTCACCAATCTAAAAAATGTCGGGGAAGGAACAGCAGAAAAAGCTATTTTAGCTTACACTCAACTCTCCAATACTCAGTTTAATAAATTCAAAACAGCAGCTGAATCCCAGATTGAAGAAAAACGTCGTCTGGAAGAAGAAAAACGTTTTAATGATGCACTCGCTCCGATTGATTCTTTATTAAATCAAGCCGATAACAACCAGCCAATGGGAAAAGCTAGCCACACTGCTACCATCACTGAAGACAATGAGCCAGAAATAGTCAAAGAAGAAAGCACCATTGAAATAGCTGAAGAAAATAATGGGCCACTGCCTTCCTATAGTTCAATCATGGCAGATACTCACCAAGAGCCAAAAATAGAAGGTCTTCCAAAACCAAGCTCCGACCCTTACTTTTAACTATATTTTAATTTTTAAAATTTAGTAATTTTTTTGAGGAAAAGTAGAAATTTATTGAACAACCAGTTTACCAACCATACCCATCCCTCGATGGTTTCCTACAGAACAGTAATATTCAAAAGTACCAGCTTTATCTACTACAAATTGAATTGTCTCTTCAGAGTTTGCCCCAATTTGTTTGGTCTT
>CAYOMO010000128.1:0-3473 GCA_964405065.1 uncultured Gammaproteobacteria bacterium | reverse complement strand
ATCGATGTTGGGAAAGCTGGATACAAAGACCAGATATTATCACGATGCTGTACCCAAATATAAGCCCTTTTTTTATCACCACTTTTCATGGCATATACCCGAGCCTTAGCATCTGAACTCTGAATTGTTTCACCTGTATATCCTGGAGGCGCATCAGCACCAGTCGCAAGGTAAATAAAATTGTCCGTTGCGTATTTTACATCAGAGAAAAAATTGGCAGCCGCTTTTTTGGCAGCGTATTTTGCCGTTATGGTGGAGGCATCCTCATTGTCCCAGTACCAATCAATCCCAACCGTACCTAAAGGATTAAATAATCCAGCCCACACAAAGTTGTGTAATAAATTAATTCGATTGGCTCCATTTGCAGTCGCCGGGTTGGCCACATTCCACTGATCTGTGCCTACATCCAACTCACCCCAAATCCACGGTTTTAATACGCCTTGCCAGGTCGACCCATCACCCAAACCTAAACCAGAACAATAGGGTGAATTTGATCTCTTCATACTATCAGCTAAACACCACGAGTATTTAGATATAAAATTCACTTCATCATTATATAAAGCCGCTGGACGAAAACTCATCATATAATCATGATAATTTGCCATATCAAATCCACCAGATGACCATAACCCAGGAGAAAATGTTTGAGATCCCTGTGAAGTAGTTCTTAAATGTTGATAAGGATCTGTCGTTTTCTGATAAGCTCCCAAATTTTGATAAAATGTATATAAAGCTGAACCTACTGGAATATGCCCATGCTCATTATGCTTTTCCCAAGCCAGAATAGCCGGAGAATATCCCCAACGAGCTATCTGATAACGGTAATTACGTTGCCAATTTTTTAGTACCCACGAATCAGAATAATTAGCATTGTCTGGGTTTTGCTGCCAAGTAAACCAAGGGCCTGAACATGCACAAAGTTGAATAGCCACTCCATTTGATTCTGCAGACTCGACAATTTTATCCAAATCATAAGCCATCCATTGATTGAAAAAATTACCTATTGGACGTGGCAATGCTGGATCAACATTTGGATCATTCCCGGCCAAATCTTTGGCAAAATGTCTTTCCATCCCGGGATCGGATACTACATTATAAGTAATATTGCCATTTTGATCTGTCGGCCCAACCACAATATCATCGATATAGACAGCACCCGTACCTCCCGATAAAAATAAATTAATCGAGGCAACACTGGTCGTAGGAGTAAAAGTTGTTGAATACTGAGTCCATCCCGTCGTCCCCGATACAGTTGGAAGTTGAGCAACAGTAGTTCCAACATTAAAGGTTGTACCATTTTTGATATTTATCTGAACATTCCCTCCACTTACCGCATCAGTTTTGATCCATGCTGTCAGCTTATGCGGCTGATTAAGAGCCGTAAAAGCAATTCTTTGGTACCAACCCTGCCCAACAACAGGTTTAGCAGCTCGTATTCCAGAGTGGACGTTGGTAGTATTAATCTCGGTACCCAAAGCCCCACCTGGATTGGAAAATCCTTGACGGATCCAGACAGGACTGGCATCTTCAATCGCTAAAGCAAAATCAGCAATTGACCATATTCGAGTCAGATTGATCCCATTTTGGCCATAACTATTAAACAAACTTTCATATTCATAACTTCTTAAACTAGAATTTTTCCACCATTGATGCCCAGAAGGAATAGGAATAAATGCTTCACCAGTATCGTACTGAAGAAATCTAGGATCTGTCAGACTTGTATGAATAAAACCTTTTGCATTAGAATCACCGACAACAAATGATTGTGTACCGCTAAGTGGAAATCTAGCTGTCCCATTTTTATCCTGTGTTGTTATAAAAAATTGATAATTACCCACCTCAGTTGGTGTAAAACGCACCCACCATTTACCATTATCTTTTTTACCCAATATTTCAAACCCGCTATTTTGCAAACGTGTATAATCTTCCATCCAAAAAGCAGGAACTTTGATTGTTTTCCCTGAAGGAGAGGTCAGGTTCATATCAACAGTTATTCCATCCTGTCCAAAAAAGGACGTATTACTTGGATTGGAAGCAGGTGTATCTGATGCATCATAGTAATAATAAGGATTGGGATACACTGAAGATAAATCAAAACTAAAATCAACTTTTTTATTTTTGAGGGGGGTAGGAGTGACCTGCGCAAAATTTAAAACATCTGGACCACCTGCAGCAAAAGTTGAAGTTTTATTATAGATGGCTGACAAAAAATTATCTTTAAAAGGTGCTATTCCGACAACTAGTATAAAAAAAACCACTCCAATTGCAGCTACAACCAAAAGAATATGGGCATAGCCTTGATCATTGTAAGAAAGATTTCTAAACACTACTTAATTAATTCATGTTTAGCTTAAAGTGTCAATACAAATTATGCAATTGATACCCGACTGGCCCGCAAAGCATTAATAATAACACCCACATCGATTGCTTCCTGTATACCTGCACCTATGATCGGCGGAATAATACCAAAAGATGCAATTACCATTGCTAAAAGTGATAAACCCATTCCCACCAATATAGATTGCATCGCAATATGTATAGTTCTTTTGGATAAACTAAGCACTTCAGAAACATGCTTAAAATCTCCTCCCAAAAAGACCACATCTGCAGCTTCCGATGCAGCCGTTTGCTCTTCATTTGAAAAAACCATTCCAACATCAGCTAAAGCTAGCGCTGGTGCATCATTGATACCATCCCCCACCATCGCCACCAGCTGTTTTTGTTGTTGTAAATCTTTTATTCCTTGTTGCTTATCGGCCGGGGTACATTCAGCTTTAATCTCAATCCCTTCCCCTAATACAGCCGCTACTTTGTCAGCAGCCGCTTGTTTGTCACCAGTAAAAATAAACAGTTTAAATCCCATCCCTTTAAACTGATTTATTATTTTTTTAGATTCTGGCTTAATCTCATCTTCAAAAGTAAATACTGCCAACTCACTTTGCCCTTTATACAGTCCAATTTTCATCCCCTCATTGGAGCTCAGCTTACTCAGATGATACGCTACACCATTTACTTCACCAAAAATCCCCTGGCCTATTTTCTCAGTGATTTTTTCAGCTTTAACCCGCGGCGTTTTTTCACTTTTAGCAAAACGAACGATCGCTTTAGCTAAAGGATGCAATGAATTTCTTTCTATCGACTCAGCTATTGCAATCAATTTTTTCCTTTCTTCACTTTTTTTCATCAGTTCAAATGACACCACTTTAGGCATTCCCAAAGTAATAGTCCCAGTTTTATCAAAAATCAGTGCATTTATCCGAGATAGCACCTCCATACTAGCCAGCCTTTTGACAATAATCTTCTTTTTAGCCGCCGCATTCACACCACCCAGCAAAGCAATTGGAGTAGCTAAAAGGAGTGGACACGGAGTTGCTACCACCAAAATTGCCAATACCCGATATAAATCCTGAGTATAAATATAAGTCCCAATCGATAAAATAGCTGTCAAAATAGTAAAAATTGTCGAATATTTA
>CAYOMO010000127.1:0-3761 GCA_964405065.1 uncultured Gammaproteobacteria bacterium | reverse complement strand
AAAAAGATTCATAAAACAGGTGGCTATATGGATGATAATGGTGAGTGTGTCTATGATTATCAGGAGGCTGGTAGTTGCAATAATGACAGCCAAAAATCTAATAAAGAAAATTCAGATAATAGCGAAGAAGACTGTAATAAAGCTGGTGGCGAATGGAAAGATGGCAGATGTTATACCTCAAGTTCATCAAAAAACAGCTGCGGTTATGATCAACAATCCAAAGAATTTAGCTGTAAAGACGGGTTCCGTTGTTATGAAGATTTTTTTAAAGACGACTCAACTGGCTGTAAATGGCAGTATAAAGACCCGCACTATCACTGCGATAAGGACGATAAATGTAGCAACGATGTGAAGGAAAAATCTGATAACAGTGAACAAGATTGCAAAAATGCTGGCGGTGAATGGAAAGAAAATCGCTGTTATACTCCATCAAGTAGTCAAGGAGGCGAAAAAGCGCCTGGAAACCAGTCTTCAGGCGGAAATACCAAGTACGATCAGGGTGACTGTCGTGATGGGGCTGTTTCATACAAAGATGGCTATGCCTGGATTGCCTACTGCAATATTAGCTGCACTCAAAACAGTGACTGCTCTCAAAATTCCTCTGATGGTGCTGTCGACCCTAAGACTTCCAACTGGTGTTATGGATTTAATAATGGTCAAGCTCCTCGTTGCATGAAGCTGGTTCAGACTGATAATAAAGAGGTTAATGATCAAAATCGGAAAAATACCAATAATCAGGCTGTTCAAACTATCAAGCAGACACTTGCTCAGGGGGGTAATCCCAATCCAGCCACCCAGGAAGCGAAACAAAGTTCTTCAGTAGAACTACGAGCTAAAGTAAATGCTCAAAGCTCTCAGCGCAACGACCTAGTAGGAGAAATGGCGACAGTGATCAATAAAAGCGGCGGTACTAATTCAACAGTAAACGCAGAGATCAGTCGGGCCCAAAATCTGATTACTGAAGCTGCCGCCAAAGCCACTTCCTGCTATACAGGTAATGACAAGCCTCTCAGTGATGCCTGCGATGCCGAGGCTCAGGCTGCCAATGATATTGCTATAGCCGCTTCCAGAGTTGCTCTTTTTGACGCAGTAGCCGCAGGGGTCCCTGAGACCTGTGTCAAAGTAGATATGGCTGTTGGAAGTAATTCCTCCAACTCTTTAATCGAAGTTACTCCGGCTTCAGGAGGCACTCCCTCCCGGCTTTTTATGTGTCGTGGTAGAGAAAGCTCAATTGGAGCTAAAGATGGGGTGATTATCTGGCAGGTCAGAGACGATCAAGGAAAACTCCAAAATGTTTCTCAGACATCACTAGATAAGCTAAATCTTAGAACCGGTCAAACTAACTCTACAAGTATCCCCGAAGATCTAGTAACCAGGCGTAATAATGCCGCTAAATTGGCCAATCAGCCTTCATATAGTGCTTCCTCTGTAACAACCTCTGGTAGCTCCGAATGGAAAGAGGTGGGAATTATCAACTGTCACAACAACTGTTCCAGCTTCCCGGCTGGCGGCGTCTGCTATCAAAAAGGCAATACGAGTGTTTATAGCTGTGATGGGAAAAAACCAACTACTACCACAACTCCAACTACTACCACTACAAAAAAAGATTTACCTAAAGGTTCAACTTGTAGCGAAAATAAAGAGTGTAAATCAGGCCAATGCAATCCAGGAACATCGAAATGTATATGAAAAGAAAGCTATCAGCTATCAGCTATCAGCTATCAGCAAAAAGCACCCACTCCCGTGTTGCGTGTCTCGTGTCTCATATCACCCCCCTGAATCAAAAAGGTGTTGGCTTACTGGCAGTGATTGGAATAGTAACTGTCGTTATTATTGGGGCAGTTGTTTTGACAACTCCACAGATCCGCCAGTCTATCTTCCCAACTCCCCAACCAACGCCAATGACCTCTGATGAACCAATGCAGCAGTATTCAGAAAAACAGCTGCTTTATCTCCGCAATAAAGAAGCTATTATGAAAAGTCTGAATTTAAACGAAGAGCAGTTTAAACTCTTGGTTGAGAGTGCTAATAAAAACTAACTACAATTGACAACTTCCTGTGAAAAATCCTATCGTAAGAATATGCCCGCCCAAAAATTGACAATGGAAAATACTTACGCATCATTCAGACATTGGCTGACTAATCACTGCTCACTATCTACTGCTAACTCCCAAAAGGGTGTGTCTCAGCTTGTATTAATTGGCGTTTTAGTTCTTGGTATTGGCTTGGCTACATATTTAGTACAAACCAGAACCAATTTACTCCCTCAGGCAGCTGAACCTAACTGTCAGAAAGTTGCTCGAACAGGAAGAGCTGAAACTGTCTTACCTGATGGCAGGCTGCAAATTACTTTTAATTGGGCAGATGGACGAGAAACTTATGACTTTAAGTCAGTACCCCAACCGGATGGGGACAGGACACTCATTCCTAGTCAAACTCGCGGTAAATTGGCAGATGGCACTACCATTACCAAATCTGGCGCAGAAAAAAAATCTGGCTCGACTGTCACCCAAGCATGGTCTGACGGTAGTATTCAGTATAATGAAGTCACAACAGGAATCAATCATCAAGGAATAGCTGGCGAGCGAATTGAAACCAGCTATCTAATGGTTCCCTCAACCAAAGGCGGATCATGTGACTCTAACAGTAAATCTACCCCTAAAACCTCAACTAAAACTAACAGTCAGTCTGGTGGTAATCAACAAACAAGCAACCAATCTACTGCTAAAACCAATCAGACCCCGGCCCAAAATACTCCTCTGGCCTCGAAAGCTCCAGCGCCAGCTTCACCCACACCATTGGCATCTACGATCGCAACATATAATTCTTCTGCTATTGTGACTCAATTCGAGAGTTTACAAGTGATCTTTGAGCAAACTTTAGTTGCCAATATTACAGCGGCAGGTAAACAAACTGTACCAGATCTACAAAAACTTATTACGATAACAAGAAATAGTATTTCAGCTGGACTAAATTCTGCAAAGGAATGCGTTCAGACTAAAGCTGCTGATTGCGCTCAAAAACTCCCTCCCTTACTAAATTATTCTAAAGTAGCGACCAGACTTACCGCTTTTTATGCCATAATCAATGGTACTCCCCAAACTTGTTCTCGAGCCGATTTTGGCATTGCTCCAGTTTTAAATGCAACGAGTGGTCTAATTACTGGACCAATTTACCTATGTACGAGTGAAAGTGGCAATGATATTAAGTGGCGAGTTTTCCAGGATAATACCCCTTTACCCATTAATGATCCCAATTATCCCCCTTTTCTGATACCAGCTACATGTACTGATTTAAAATGGCCTCAGGCTGTAATTGACCATTTAGCTAGTGCTCAGGTTCTTATATTTAAAACAATTCCTACTGTCTGTGGAAAAAGTTCTAATGGAGCACCCAATCCAGAGAATGTTTTAGAAGGACCTTTATAAATGAAAAATCAGCGTGGTTCACTGTTTATTTGGATAATTATTTTAGGACTATTGCTTCTAATACTGATTGTTTGTGCTAACTGGTATTTTCGGTACTATTCTAAATCTCAGCTGACAGAACAATTAACCATAGCTCAGCCGATACCCGTTGATTCACCTCACACAGATTTTATAAAGCAGCCTTCCCCTTCTCCAGATTTTTCAGCTGCTCAAGAGCAATACAACCTCGACAGCCAGCAGATTAAAATCCTCTCCAATGTGGTGGACGACGAAAAGCTGTAAAATAATAATTATGAAATAAGAATTACGAATTATGAATCTAGGTTGCTATTT
>CAYOMO010000126.1:0-3820 GCA_964405065.1 uncultured Gammaproteobacteria bacterium | reverse complement strand
ATTACAACCATCGATGAAGCTCCTGCCTGGTTGAAAAGAGACAAAATACGAATCGGCTTACATATTATCGATATGAGATCTTTTGGTCTGACCACCTCGGGAATAATTAAAGATCAATTCACACTGGGAGTTATGGATCCGGTGAGTATTGGTTATTATATTGATCAAAGGCCAGACTGGATTCACCCAAACCAATGGATACAATCACTGTTAGCGCAAGACAACATTTACGACTTAACCCAAATGCATCCGGATAGTCCAGTATCGAGAAGACATCGGGAAGATTTTCGGCGAAAAATGTTTAGCTATGGTTTACTTTAGTCCACCGGTTACTTTCACTTTTGCCAATAAATCCAAGTTGTCCAGTAGTTTATAACACCCTCTTACAACGGTGGTCAGCGGATCATCGGCTACCCATACCGGCATCTTTGTTTCATCTGAAACCCGTTTGTCTAAACCACGGATTAATGATCCTCCGCCGGTAATGACTATCCCCCGCTCTAAAATATCTGACAGCAGCTCTGGAGGTGTCTCTTCTAAAACTTCATGAATTGAAGAAATTATTTCTCCGAGTGTTTCTGATAAAGCTTCACGGATCTCGGTTGAGGTAATTTTGATTGATTTTGGCAAACCTGACGCCAACTCTCTTCCTCGAACGACTGTTTCTCGCTCTTTTTCTAGAGGAATTGCCGAACCCAGCTCTAGTTTGACGTCTTCAGCTGTTCGTTCACCAATGATCAGACCATATCTAGTCCGCATGTAAGAGATGATGTCTAAATCCAACTCATCCCCAGCTGTTCGTAAAGAACGGTTGAGTACCATTCCTCCTAAAGAGATCACTGCAATTTCGGTCGTTCCTCCACCGATATCAACAACCATGTTGCCCTCCGGATCTTCGATCTTCATATCAGCTCCGATAGCATCTGCCATTGGTTCTTCAATCAGATAGGCTTCTCTAGCCCCTGCAGAAATTGCTGCATCTTGAACAGCTCGTCGTTCGACTTCTGTGACCCCAGAAGGAATTCCAATGACAACTCTGGGACGAGGTATTTTGGGAAATTTGCCAGGTGTTTGATGGACTTTTTGGATAAAATGTCTCAGCATCGCTTCGGTGGTATCAAAGTCTGAGATAACACCATCACGAAGTGGTCTGATCGCTTCAATGACTGCCGGAGTTCTGCCAATCATCCGCTTGGCTTCTGTACCAATGGCCAAAACCTGCTTGGTTTTTTTATGAATAGCCACTACTGAGGGTTCTCGAATAACAATACCTTTACCGCGGACAGCCACCAGAGTATTTACAGTACCGAGATCTATTCCAATATCATAGGAAAAATAGGACCAAAATTTGTTCCACATTAGGTTTGAAGTGTAACACATCTGAAGGCTGCTTTCAGCAGCTTTCAGGGAAATCCGAAGCTCGAAATCCGAAACAAATACCAAATAGATAATTTTAAAATTCAAAATCATTTAGAATTTAAATTTTCAAGTTTGTCTCGAATTTCGAGCTTCGGATTTCGCATTTATTTATTGAGAGCAGGTAAATGGATGATTGGGGTCATTTTTGACCATCCCACCCCACTCCACAACCCGGAAAAGTGAATTAGCTGACTGGCTAATTAGCTGATTAGACAGATTTTTTCCTTCCTGATTGGCTAATCCGCTAATCCGCTGATCCACTATTACTGGTGCTTCAACCACTTTTGGAGTATCTAGTCTTTCAAAGTAGATTCTGACTCGGTTGATACTATCTGGCTTGGGTGTGATCTCTAGTGGTTCAAATTGATCAATATTATCTTGATCCATTACACCAATAAAATAATAAGGGGAGTATGGCAAAGCTTTTTTCCAATATTCAATAAAATCTTTGGTCTGGACAGGGTTTAGGCCAAGTTTAGGTAGTATCTCATTAAATTGTGTTTCCAAAGGTCCAAACCATTCAGAAGACCGAGGACTGACGACTGATGACTGAATAACCCAGCCTTTTGCTGGCTTTTCTACATATTGATCATAGATTTTGGATTCATAATATAGATAAGGGAAAGGTTTGTCGTAAATCGTAAATCTTGAATCATAAATCTTCCCATCTGGATATGCTTCGACTGTCCAGCCATTTTTGGAATCATAAATTGGATCTGTATATGTCAAAAAGCCTTTGGGAGAAACTTTGACATTCACTAGCTGTTTTTGGGAGGGATACAGATAGACAGCCGGCTTGCAGCCTGATGACAAATAGAGAACTTTTATTTTTGGCTTATCAAAGACAAAATATTCCAGTTGTAACTGATCATTATTTTTACTTGGATTTTGAGGAGGGACCACCACACGGGTAAAATATGAGCTATACAAACTCGAATCTTCTATGTCAGCTTCTTCAGTACACTGAAAAGCATTTGGCCTCACCTCTGGTTTATCTACTTGCTTATAAATATCCACAATCGGAATTTTTTTATCATTGATTTTTAATTCTCTAGGTTTATTTTGGCCATCCAGATGTTGTAAAAAAACGATGCCATGAGTCATAAATAAAACATCACTGACTTCTTGGTTGTTAACCATCAGATATTTGCCGGATATTCCAGTTGGCCAGATCACTTTACGTTTGCCTCCAGGCGTCTGCACAATCACATCGGAATCAATAAAATGAAACCAACTTTCCCCTACTTCCTGAAAAGGAACATTGGCTTTGATCATTTTGTAAGTTTTTTTTGGCCCCAAAAGTACACTATCTACAAACCCACCATTATTACCATCTCCATCAACTTGATAATAGCTATTTATAGCGTAGTCAGGAGCTTCTATAGTTGGGTAGCCAGGCGGCGGATCAGAACAGATCGCACCTGATATACTGGGATTTCCAATTGCCTGAAAATTACGGGGATAGAGAAAAAAAGCTAAAAAAGCCAAAAAGATGATCATACAGGGGACTATGAAGTTGGTAGTGGTCCAGATTAGTTGTTTCATGGCGAATTATTCCTATTATTTATCAGCAAGAATTTATTCATAAATTATTGACTGCAAGTAAATGGATGATTGGGGTCATTTTTGACCATCCCACCCCACTCCACAACCCGGAAAAGTGAATTAGCTGACTGGCTAATTAGCTGATTAGACAGATTTTTTCCTTCCTGATTGGCTAATCCGCTAATCCGCTGATCCACTATTACTGGTGCTTCAACCACTTTTGGAGTATCTAGTCTTTCAAAGTAGATTCTGACTCGGTTGATACTATCTGGCTTGGGTGTGATTTCCAATCGCTCAATCTGATCAACATTTGACTGATCAATCACACCAATAAAGTAATAAGGGGAGTATGGCAAAGCTTTTTTCCAATAATCAATGAAATCTTTGGTTTGGACAGCATTCAGTCCCAACTGTGGAAGCATGACATTAAATTTTTCTTCCAATGGCCTAAACCAGTCGCTCTCCGCTGATGGCTGATGGCTGATAGCTGATGACTGAATAACCCAGCCTTTGGTAGGTTTTTTGATAATCTGATCTGGGACTTTAGATTCAAAATAAAGGTAGTTAAATGGTTTGTCGTACATCGTAAATCTTGAATCATAAATCTTCCCATCCGGATATGCATCGACTGTCCAACCTTTTTTGGAATCATACTGAGGGTCGGTATATATTAATGTCCCAGCTGGATGAACTTTGACATTGACTTGCATTTTTTCTGGAGGATATAAATACACAGCCGGTTTACAATGGGGTGTCCACCAGGCATTGAGTAAGACTGTTTTTGAATCAAAAGCAAACCATTCTAATTGGAGCTGTTCATTGCTATCACTTTTTTGTTGCTCTGGCCAGACCACCC
>CAYOMO010000125.1:0-3844 GCA_964405065.1 uncultured Gammaproteobacteria bacterium | reverse complement strand
GGTAAAGACCTTTGGAATATTTACCATAAGCACCCGACTCCATTCGGAAACAATGAGAATATCCACCGTATTTTTTTGGCAAATCAGCATCAGCCAATATCTCATCCGCATGATATCCTGCAAGCGTCACTTCTGATGTTGCAATCAATCCCTGATCAGATCCTTCAATTTTATAAGTTTGAGCCTCTTCACCTTTTGGTAAATAACCTGTTCCCAGATAGTATTTTTCCCGAGCCATATCGGGGGTTATCATCGGTGTAAAACCGCGAGAGTGTAAAAACTGCATTGCATAGTTTACAACCGCAATTTCCAGCATGGCACCTTCATTTTTCAGATAATAAAAACCACTGCCCGATACTTTAGCTCCAGCTTCAAAATCGATAATATCTAAAGCTTTAGCTAGCTCAACATGATCTTTGGCTTCAAAGTCAAACTGAGGAATTTCCCCGACAATTTCTCTTTCAACATTTTCATCTTCAGTTTTACCAACCGGAGCATCATCCGATGGAAGATTGGGAATTTCTAAAATCAAAGCTTTAAACTTCGTTTCTGCTTCTTCCAGCTGTGGCTCAAGCTGCTGAAGATCTTCTTTTATTTGTTTGGCTTTAGCAATCTCTTCTGGAGTTGGTTTTTTACTAATTGTATTTCGTTCTTTACGTAAATCTTCGACTTTTTGAAGCAAATCCAAACGGCGCTTATCTACTTCAAGCACTTCATCCACGACCGATGGATTATAGTTTTTCTTGGCAATGCCTTCTTTGACTTTTTCTGGTTCATTTCGTATTAACTGAATACTGATCATATTGATGGAATTTTACTCCTATTTGGGCAAAAATGCCAATCAGGCATTTTTTTAGGCTGAAAGTTTGGATTTTGGTATCTCTACATTGGAATAGAAAATCTGTTTTTTATATTTATCCAATGCCACTTTCACTTCCGGAGTCAAATTGTCTGGCAGCTGATCCAGATCAAACCATCTGATATCATCACATTTATCTTCTTCGCAATTACGGATTTCGCCAGTCCATTCAATGGCTTCAAAAAAGAAACAAACATAGTTGTCATCTGAATACATAACCAACTTAAATCTTAAATCATGAATCCTAACTCCTACTTCCTCTTGAGCTTCCCGAATAGCCGCCGCGTCCGGAAATTCACCTGCTTCAATATGTCCCGAAGGCAAACTATATTCACCATCATGATAACCAGTATTCATCCGTCTGGTTAACAAAACCATATTCTCTTGACGAAAAATAACATAGGATGCGACATGCACAGAATGTTTTTGATTCATAAAAAATAATGTAATCCTTCGGCTGACTTCGTTCGAAAAGAAATTATTTTCCCCACAATGTTAATCCACGGGTAATCTCATCCAATTCACTTTTTTGACCAAAGAGCCCAATACCTAGATAGTCCAGATGTTCACTATCCTGCTCACCAATCATTTTTTCCAGCTTTTTATCATCAGTTGTCTCAATCATATCTTTGGTAAAAGTGATTTCCAAAATCCCCTGCTTTTGGGCTTGCTCAGTAAGCTCTTTAATCTGTGATCTGGTAGCTGACAAGACCACAATTGGAAACTGACTATTGCGAGGCAATTTAACTCCGTCTTTAGTCTCAAAGTGGGTTCCAGTATCAAAAGTATCTGGCATCTTATTACCTATAAAAGCTGCCATATGAGATAAAGCATTCAACAATTTCCATTCACCAAGCTCTTTTTCAACCACCATCACCATTTTTTTCTCAAAGCTTTGCTTGTCCAACGAAGCCTTAGCGGAGGCTGATCGCATCGTTGGAAAGACCACAGTTTCCCGAATTGGACGATCCATTAGCATTGAAAAAAGTCTCTCTGAAACCCCAAATCCAGTATTTGGAGGCATTCCATACTCCATTGCTTCCACATAATCCTCATCCATCATCTGTGCTTCGTCATCTCCTGCCGCCCGCAGCTTCATCTGTTCTTCAAATCGTTCTCGCTGATCCAGCGGATCATTCAACTCAGAGAAACCTTTTCCAAGCTCTGATCCCATCGCCAACACCTGCATCCTTTGAACTAAATTTGGTTGCTTAGGAATTCTTTTGGCCAAAGGTTCAACTTCGACCGGATAATCCATTACAAACATTGGCTGAATCAAATGAGGACGAATGGTTTTTTTGTAAATATAATCCAACAGTCTCCCTTTACCAAGATTGGGCTCGACCGTAACTTTATATTTTTTCGCCAATTCATATAGGTCTTCAACTGTCAGCTTTTCAATATCCACTCCCCATTTTTCATTGAGCAAATCAGTATAGGAAATACGTGGCCATTCACCAGACCAGTCAATGGTATGACCTTGCCAGGAAGTTTCCAATTTTCCAAATAGAGCCATGATCACTTGCTGATACATCTCCTGAATCATCTTCATCAGATCGTTGTAATCTGCATAAGCCCAGTAAAATTCGATCTGGGTATAATCCTGCAAATGCTCCGCATCAATCCCTTCATTTCGGAATATTCGCCCAATCTCAAACACCTTTTCATAACCGCCAACTAACAATCTTTTGAGAGGCAATTCTAGAGAAATCCGCAAATAAAGGTCGATATCCAAAGCGTTGTGATGAGTTATAAAAGGTCTAGCATCTGCACCACCTGGCACACTTTCCAAAATGGGCATATCAACTTCTAGAAAATCTCTATCCAACATAAACTGACGAATAGTCGACCAAAAAAGAGCTTTTTTTCGAAATAAATCTTTCACTTCAGGATTTAGAAGTAAATCCAAATAACGTTTTCGCAAACGCTCTTCAGTATCTTTCAAACCATAAAAGTCCGATGGTAGTGGTAACAATGATTTAGCCAATAACTTAAAAGCAGAGACTCGAACGGTTGTTTCACCAGCTTGAGTTACAAATATTTCCCCAGCCACCTCTATAAAATCGCCAATATCCAGATTTGGCAAAAAATCAAAGCTGTCAGGCAAAGAGTGTTGCTGAAAAAAAAGCTGAATTTTCCCCGACTCATCTTCCAAATCAGCAAAAGCAATCTTCCCATGCGGACGAAGAGACCTAAGTCTACCAACAACAGCTACTTTCTGGTCCATTTTTTCCCGAGCCTCAGCAATTGTATCTTTACGTACACTAGTTGCCGGATAAGGATCAACTCCGAGAGCCTTAATATTATTTAATTTTTTAATTCGATCTTGTTTGACCTGATCTAAAGCCATATGTAGGAAAGTATAGCCTCTTTGAGGCTAGAATAAAAGACGAAGTTATTTAAAACCCATTTTTTTCATTGAAGGAAAAACTAAAGATCTCCTCGGGTTTTCTCTTAAAAAAGCTAAGATCTGAGTAATATGAATTCGATTCTGATTAATTAGTACTAAAATTTCCGCAGGAAAAGGTAATTGAATTCCTTCAGGCTTATGAATTTCAGCAAAACCTTGTCCGATTCTTCCAGCCCTTCTTCCAAAAGCTTCTTGGGTCAATCTATCTGGATTAAATGGACCTATAATTTCTCTATTCATTGGAAAATATTAACCCAAACTAGATAATTTATCAATTTTTTTTACAATAATTAGTAATTAGCTTCAAAATCTGTTAAAATTGAAGCTGTCATATGGCGCGTTCGTCTAGTGGTCCAGGACGCAACATTCTCAATGTTGAGATCACGGGTTCGACTCCCGTACGCGCTACAAAGTTTCGCGTTCGTCTATTTCGAACGAATGTGAGAAAAGATGGTGGTCCAGGACAGCAGATTCTCATTCTGCAGATCACGGGTTCGACTCCCGTACGCGGTACCAAACGGGATAGGAGACTTTACAATAACCCGAATAGATTCAAATATTGGGCTAATCCTGTG
>CAYOMO010000124.1:0-3865 GCA_964405065.1 uncultured Gammaproteobacteria bacterium | reverse complement strand
GGTCCACAAAGGAAAAGAATGCAGTCGGAAGAAGATCGTAAACTGGCTGCTTATCATGAAGCTGGGCATGCTTTGGTTGGCCACTCTTTACCCCATGTCGATCCTGTTCATCGCATCACTATCGTTTCTCGGGGCATGAGTGGGGGACATACGATGTTTCCACCAACAGAAGACCGCTCCAATGAGACAAAATCCAGACTGCTTGAACAGATCGCCACAGCTCTTGGCGGTCGGGCAGCTGAAGATCTGATCTTTAAAGATATCTCCACCGGAGCTTCCAATGATATCGAAGTTGCCACCAATATTGCCCGTGAGATGGTTGTTGAATATGGTATGAGTAGTATCGGGCCAATCAATATCAAGCCTGCGGCTCAGTTTGGAATGTGGCAACGAGGAGATGGGGCTGTCATTTCAGAAGCGATGCAAGCCAAAATCGATAGCGAGATTAAAAAGATCATGGATGAAGCGTATTCACAGGCTCTGGTATTGTTGAAGAAAAATAAAACTCATTTGGATAAAGTGGCTAAAGCTCTTCTAGAAAAAGAGACACTAGATACAGATGAATTTGAAAAAATTGTTGGTAAGAAAAAAGGCAATGCACCCCGTTCGACCCAAAACGCCGTAATGGCATAAATCTCCCATATGATATATCAGGACTTTTATGAAACAAGGCCCAATCTTAAGCGCGAGCCTCAAGATCGGGAATCTATTCGTCGCCTGAGAGAAGTCGGCCACAATATTGCTGATACTATTTCTACTAGAACTTTATGGCTTTCAACTGATCCTGGTTTGGCTGGTAATATAGATTTGCCAACTGATTTAATCAACTGGAATATTGGAGTAAGCAATGAGCCTCCCTTACAAAAAAAGCGACTTATTAGAGCATTTAATCGGTTACAACTAGTTGTAGATCCAGAATATCCATTAGTAACTGTTTATCAATTTGGTTCCTTAAATAAAGAAATTGAAGAATTAATGCCGATTGCGGCCTTCAAGGAGTTTAAATGGCTTTATCCGCATGTTCAGTCTGTTCGGACTATGACAGATCCTGATCAGCTATTTCATCAAATTGGTGGATATGAAGCAGAACTTGTATTGGGAATACTCGGATGGCACTGATAAACCCATAGTTAATGTTGACAAATTCTTACACTTCAGGGTAAACTGTTGATGCTGACTACGCAAGTCGAAAAAGCCACACTGAGCGGAAAGGTCTAAATTTATGACAAAAAATTTCGTACAAATAAATATTATGTCTTATCCATCTTTAGATGGGGGAAATTTAGCAACTGCAGGCAATGCAGGGGTTTCTATGCAAAAGGAGGATATTTTTAAGTAAAAAGAGCTTAAAAAATCAAATAAAAAGCATAGAAACCAGCCAACCGGCTGGTTTTTTTATGTCTATGTCATCCTGAACGGAGTGAAGGATCTCTGAACTAGTTTCAGATACTTATAATCTCAAATGAATTGAGAGATTCTTCGTTCCACTCAGAATGACAAAAAAAAGGAGAAAGTATGTTACGTTTAAATAAACAAAACAAATCAAAAAATATGGTCTTTATCAGAAAAATCTGGATTTTACTGGTGCCATTTCATCGGGATTTATACATCCTGGCCTTTGTCACGGCCTGTATGGAGCTGTTTTTACTAGCCGGTATTTTTATCTATGGAAAGATTCTTGATATTTTGACTTCCACTAGAGGAGCCATTAGTTGGGAGACCGCTTTGATGGTGATTGGAGGTTTGGCGGCTGCCAGGCTTTTGACAATGCTGCTCGACTATCTGGCCGATATTTTGATTGTTAAACTGCTTTGGAAATCTGAACACCATATTCAGACGGCGGCCTATGAAAAGTTGTTGGAGCTGTCAATTGATTATCACGAAAAGATAAATACCGGTACCAAGATCAACATCGTCAATAAAGGAACCGATAAATTGGTTGATTTGATTGGATCATACACCTGGGAGTTTCAGCCGATTGTGATCAAAATCATCCTCTCTACTATTTTGATTTTACTGACCAGCTGGCTGTTTGGAGTGGTCTTTATCTTATCGGTGTTCCCGTATATCTATCTGATGTTTCTGACCTATCAAAAAACTGCCAAATTACGATCGAAAAGGCACGATCTGTACGAAAAATCAACCGGAGAAATTGGTGACACTATTTCCAACATAACTGTGGTTAAAGCCTTTGCTCAGGAAGAGAGAGAAAAAAATTCATTCCAAGGGCTTTGGGGAAGAGTTCTCAATATTTCCGGATCTGAGTATAAAACCCATATGATCGAAAGTTTCTTCAGATCATTGATGACGGAGGGATTTTATATTTTAATGATCTCAATCGGTATCTGGCAGATTTATCTGGGTCAGCTGACGGTGGGTACGCTGGTATTTCTGATTTCCGTATTAGAAAGAACTAATTCCAATATCTTCCGACTTGGTCGGATCTATGAACGGGCAGTCGACGCCTCAGAACCAGTTGAGCGAATCAGCTCGCTTCTCAGTCAAAAAACTTCTGTCAAAGAAGCCTCAGACCCAATCCGGCTGGATCGATTTCAGGGTCAGCTGGCTTTCCGCCATGTGACATTTGCTTACAAGAAAAGACGGGTACTAAAAAATGTCAGCTTTACGATCAATCCAGGTTCATTTACCGCTTTAGTGGGGAAATCCGGCTCAGGTAAATCAACTATCGCTAAGTTGCTAAGTCGTTACTATGACCCCTCTAGTGGATCTATTGTTTTAGATAATAAATACGATTTAAGACAGGTTTCATTAGATGATTACCATCAACAAACCTCGGTCGTATTTCAAGATTCTCCAGTCCCAAATCGCAAGGTATGGGAAGTAATTGCGTATTCCTTTGGTCAGTCTACTTTTAGCTCAGTTAAAGACCGAGTTATTAAAGCAGCGCAATTAGCACATGCACATGAATTTATTAATGAATTTGATGATGGATATCAAACAGAGATTGGCGAAAGGGGAGTCAAGCTATCAGGTGGGCAAAAACAGCGGCTGGCTATCGCCAGAGCTCTGTTTGCTGATCCAAAAATACTGATCATGGATGAGCCAACTTCTCATTTAGATACCTTGTCTGAAGCAATGATTCAAAAGGCTTTAGAAGATATCTCAAAAGAAAAAACCTTGACTAAAATTGTGATAGCACACAGACTTTCAACTGTCCAAAAAGCCGACCAGATTTTAGTCATGGATAAAGGTCGGATCGTTGAAAGGGGAACCCATCTGGAATTAATGAGAAAGAAAGGGGTTTATTCTTCTATTGTTGCCCAAAGTGAATTAAAACACTAAAACCGGTATAATAATAAAATGACAAAAGAGATCTTGATCAAAAGATTACTGACAATAGGCTTTTTTTATCTACTAGTCGATGCGTTGATTCATCTTTTGAATATTCGATTGATTGATGTTGAATCAGTCTGGCCAGCAAATGCAGTAGTTTTTTCCGGGTTCCTCTCCCAGATTTACGCGTCTTTTGTATTATTAGTCTCTTTTTTAATTTGGGAGATTCGTAAAGATATCAATAAATATAAAAATATTCTGACAATTTTAGGCTTTTGGGCGGTAGGACATGGGGTATATTTACTGATTCGGACCACAAATAACCTGCCAGAGAGTTTTGGTCATATACCATCACTTATGGTCTGGAGCCCTTTTTACTCGTTTATAACCGCTTTCGAAGGAGGAATGTTAATTTTTTTTGGTACAATAGTCATCCTGTGGAGATTTAAATATGGCAAAAATAATTGATTTAGCGATAGTTATTCCAACTTTAAACGAAGAAAATTATGTCGGTAAATTGCTAGACTCAATTGCCGCCCAAACAGTCCAGCCGAAAGAGATCGTGGTAATC
>CAYOMO010000123.1:0-3877 GCA_964405065.1 uncultured Gammaproteobacteria bacterium | reverse complement strand
TTTCCTGCAAAATTGTTTTTGGTACTTTTCCAAAAAAGTACAAAGAAGAAAAACACGAATTACCAAAACTATTGTAAGTCGCCGCAGGCGACATAGACACCAATTTCTGCTTTAGATTTATGCACATTGATAGACAGAGGCATCATAGACTTCAAAGTTGAAAGCGATACATCCAACATAGTCTCCGACATTCCCCCAACCACATCTGTCAAAGGATATTTCACCTCCCCAGGTTTTGGACATTTACCCAGATGAATATGAGCCGGTTCGGCTGAAGACGAAGCCCCCGCAATTTGCAGTTTCACACTGACTTTATCCCCCAGCTCAGTGATAGTTGCAATCCCCGCTTGTTTAGATTTGTTTTGCTCAAGCAAAGTGATAGTCATCTGTTCACCCGGTTTGACAGAAGGTGTGGCTTCCATGGCTGCCATTGAAGGCGATGGATCCATCATTATTGCTTGCTCAGGAGTCGGAGCGGGTGCCGGAATACCTTTGGTTTGAGATTTGTTGTAGAAAAAATATCCACCAGCCAGTAGTAAAATAACTACAATTGCTGTCAGTATCCCTCGTGTACTACTTGGCGAAGATTGCTCCGGCATAACCCTATAATTACACGTTCTTACCATGAAGTCAACCGCACTTGATTTAGTGTAAAAAAGTATTAAAATCCATGTTATGACAAAAAAACCAGATATCATTTTAATAAAACCTCGAGTGCATACTGGTGATCTACGATCTGCTGGGGGTGAGCTGATTGATTACGGCCTAAGGGTTTCAGAGTGGGCTCATGGAGCAACCAAAGAAGTGAATAGTGCTTTATCTCTTTTACCCCAACCTGAACTTATTCGATTTCATGTTAATCCTCAACATATGGCTTTTGGTTTAAGACAAGCCTGGAAGAATGCTGACTGGGCAACTTCTCGCTTACTGGTGTCTGTTGGTGCTATGACCTATCCACCTCAACCACCAACGACTGAAATAATAGAAAGACATCCTCAGGTGGAAGTATTTCCAAAACCAATGTCAATGAAAATTCCGGTGGGGGAATTTTACGAACAGGTCTATGCACGGTTTAACTCTTTAAATCAACCTGACAGAAAACGATCAAGCGATAGTATCAGCTGGCTAAAAGATGTTTACGCTCAAAATTTCCTACTCAGAACTGCTGTTTACCAGGGAGTATATTTAACGTAGTGCTTTACTCTCTTCATACATCTCATCCAAGATTTTCTGTTTTTTCTCTCCTTCTAAAAAATACGGTTGTCCATAATCTTTGATCTCAACTGGTAAAAACTCAACATCAACCAGATTTTTACCAATAAAAACATATCGTCCTACCACCCCCTCTTTGGTCTTTTGTGACCATTCCTGATCAAAGACAAAATTACCGTGAGCATAGGTGATAAGCTTATTTTTATACTGCTCGATTGGCTTGATCCAGTGGGGATGATTTCCAATAACCAGATCAGCTCCACTGTCTATCGCCAGTCTTCCCAACTCTTTCTGTCTGTCTTCAACTTCAGTTTTGTATTCTGTTCCCCAATGAAACTGCACCACCACCACATCAGCTTGTTGCCTGGCTGTAGCAATCTGCTTTTTGATCAGCTCCTCATCGGCTGATGTAACAACCGGCGTTTTTTCAATATCGCTGTATCCCAAAAAAGCAAACTTAATCCCTCTAACTACTAATATGGCTAGATTGTCTCCACTACCGGTCGTTTGAATACCGGCTTTTTTCAGTCCGGCTATTGTCTCATCAACTCCAACTTTGCCTTTGTTACCAAGATGGTTGTTGGCCAGATTGGCTACATCTACTCCAGCGTACACCAAACCTTCAATATTTCTACTATCCCCACAAAAATTCATTCCTTCCTGAGTCGTCGGACAATTTTTTATCAGCGGGGTTTCAAGATTGATAAAAGTTATATCAGCTTTTTTTAGTTCCTCAGCTGTTTTTAAGTAAGGCCAGGTAAAATCTTTTCTAGTGACTGCCTGATAATTGACACTTCGAGCCGGGATAACATCTCCGGTTGCTAGTAAAGTAATAACAGGAAGTCCGCTCCTAACCGGTAAGACATGTTCAGATTTAAAAATCGATTCCAGGGTAAAAGACTGTGGAGGGATCGTTGCTTCTGGCAAACCACTCGCCGGGGGGTAATAGGATTTAGCAGCTTTTTGATGTGCCACCATCTCTTTTGTTGGCAAGAAAAAAACACCTTTGCCAATAAATAAAAAGTAGGCTAAGAATGCAATCAGTAAAATAGAAAAAGGAATTAAAAATTCTTTCATAGAAGTCGAGACACGCAACAAGCAAAACGCAAAACGATATTATTTCGTATCTCGTGTCTCATATTGCGTTTCACTTATCCTCATTATACTTTGTTTGACATCTTTGTTAAAATACACTCATGAAAAAAACAACTGACAACCCTACCCCTTCCCAACTCTATCGCTCAGACACCAACCGCATGATCGGCGGAGTTGCCGGTGGTTTGGGAGAATATTTAAACATTGATCCAACCATCATCCGGATTGGTTTTATCTTACTAACTCTCTTAAATGGGATCGGTGTAGTAATTTATCTCGTCATGTGGGTTTTAATTCCAACAGCCTCTCAAATGGGATTGGAACCAAACTCCCGTATGAAAGGAAATATCGAAGAGATGAAAGAAAAAGCCAGAACATTTACTCACTCTTTAAGATTTAATAAATCCTCATCGGAAAATTCCCGTTTTTGGTGGGCTATTTTAATCATCTCTTTGGGATTTTTCTTTTTGTTTAAAAACTTTGGTCTTTTTGACACGATCGATTTAAGCCGTTTTTGGCCAGTGATTTTAATTGGCGTAGGACTGATATTTTTACTAAAAAAATGACAGCTGAAATTAATACTGCTTCATCTAAAAAACCCACCAATATTCTTTGGCCTTTATTTATAATTCTACTAGGATTTATTTTTTTACTAAATAATTTTGATATTATTCCCTGGAGTATCTGGAATCAGTTGTCCCGCTTTTGGCCAGTCTTAATGATTTTTACTGGTTTAGAAATGCTGATCGGCCAAAGTCGATTTTCATCTCTATTGTTGACCATATTAGGATTTGTCGTCTTCGGATTTATTTTTCTGATTTGTCTGCCAAATCCTGAATCAATGTTTTTCTATCTGACAGAAATCTGGACTAAAATTTATCCTAGATAGAATAAAATCACTCCCATTATCACAACACTGACAAGTTGATATCCAGAGTTAATCAAAAAAAGATTCATGGCTTTTCTACCAAACAAAACTTCTGAAAACTGTACTGGTGCAATAAATCCAATCCACAACATCACAGAGATCATCATCGCTGTTTCCAAAGTAGTAGGAACTACCCAGTGAAATACCTGGGATAACACAAAAACCATGACGATGGTCGCAATCAATGAAAGTAAATAGCCAGTTCCCATCTCTTTTTGTGCCGCCTGATACTCAGCTGGGGTATAACCAACAAGTCTCATCCATGGTTTTCCAAATAAAAATGATGAATACCAAAGAAAACCAATCCCCATACTAGCCAATGCTGCTGCTAAAAGAGCCACTAAATTTACAGATGCAATCATCTCATTCACCTCCTTTGGCCAGCCAATTTTTTTTGCGAGGCGACCTACCTTTATCATGCCCAACCCCGACTACAAATGCAAGCAATTTTCACACTTCCAACTTCCCATCTGCAATGATAGTATTCAGTCATGAAATATATACTATCAAATTTATCCAAAGCAGCACTTGATAAGTTAGGTCAGCAACTGAAAAATGGTTCTATTGCGGTGATCCCCACTGATACCCAATATGGGATTGTTACCTCAGCATTTAATCAGCAATCTGTCGAAAAAATTTATC
>CAYOMO010000122.1:0-3907 GCA_964405065.1 uncultured Gammaproteobacteria bacterium | reverse complement strand
AGCTGATAGCTGATAGCTGATAGCTGATAGCTGATAGCTGATAGCTGATAGCTGACTGCTAAGCAGGAGCTTGCTCTTAGCTGATTGGCGGTACATCCTCTGAAACGGTATAATAAATACATGGTGCGCTTTCTGATTCAAAAAATAAAAAACCGTGATTATCCTTCGAAAAAATATCTTCGTTTGTTTGCGATCAGGTTTGTCGCTTACTTTGCGGTCTTTGTCAGTACTTTTGCCACGATCGCTCAGTTTGGGCCGATTGCCTACGCTGAATTCAATTATCGCAAGGATCAGATTTTTAATGTCAAGTATACTCTGCCTCAGCAAGTTGTCACTTCTGAGGGAACTACTGAATTGCCTTTTCCCTCGGCCTCTGTGGAGGCAGATGAAACCAATGGCTTTGGCAATCTTCTAGGAGACCAAAATCTGATTCAGCCAGTTTCAACTGAATATGGATTGGTGATTGAAAAAATTAATGCCAATGCTAAAGTGATCCCGCAGGTGGATCCCGGTGATGAGAAAGCATATATTAAAGCGCTCCAGGAAGGGGTAGTAGAGGCCAAAGGGTCGACTATTCCGGGTCAGCCCGGCAATATCTATATCTTTAGTCATTCTACAGATGCTCCCTGGAATATCGCCCGTTACAACGCTATTTTTTATCTCTTGCGGGAGTTGGTGCCAGGAGACAGGGTGATAGTTTTTTATCAGGGGAGAAGATACGATTATATCGTTTTTGATAAAACCACTACCAAGCCGGATGATATTACTTTTTTGGCCAATCGTTATGATAAGCCTGTATTAACCCTGCAGACTTGTGATCCTCCAGGTACTTTGCTCAACCGACTGATTATCCGAGCCAAACTAGCAGGAACCTAAGATTAATAATCAAGATACAAACAAAATCCAATTCAAAAATCTGCCAATTTTTAAATACTTGGAGGACTTGGTTAATTGTTTCTTGATTATTTATTGTTTACAATACTTTTATGCCGCTTTTACGTAAACGTTTTGCTTTCACTATTCTGACTCTACTAGTGATCATGTCGATCGCTGGACTGGCTGTTTTTTTTGCCAAAGGTTATCGGGTGTCTCCTTCGACAGGAACTATTGCCGGGACGGGTATTATGTCTGTCAAATCTGTGCCTGACCAGGCCTCGGTGTATCTTGATAGTCATCTAACAGCCGTTACTGATGGGCCGATTAATTCTCTTCAGCCCGGAGAGTATACAGTAAGAATTGTCAAAGAGGGCTATATCCCATGGGAGAAAAAAATTACCGTCAGGGAAGGTTTAGTCACTCAAGTGGAAGCTACTTTATTTAGAGCTATTCCCACTTTTTACCCGATGACTTATTCGGGCGCAGTGACACCGATATTATCTCCAGATCAGCTTAAAATGGCTTATATTGTGCCAAACAATTCAGATCCCAATCCGACCACTGCCAAAAAAAGCGGAGTTTGGGTCTGGCAGATGCCTACCAGTAACAATCTTGGGTTTACTCAAGGTGAACAAAACCGGCAAATTGTTGTCGCCGGAGACAGAGATTATACTCAGGCTACTTTCCGCTGGTCACCAGATTCAACTCAGCTGATGGCGACTTTTCCAAATCAGACTTTGCTACTTGAAGCTGACCGTTTGAATGACCCACCTAGAGATATCACACCTACCAAGGCTGCAACAATTAAGACTTGGGATGAAACAGAAGAAAAGAATCGTTTGGCTAAACTACAGTTGATCAAAGACCCCGTTTTACGAAAAACAGCTTCTGATTCAGCTATGTTGAAATGGAATAGTGAAGATACCAAGATTTTGTATCAAAAACCAAATTCCAACTTATTAACAGTGGCAGATCTGACATCTGATAAAAGCTATGATTTGCCAGAGGCTCAAAGTTATCAGTGGCTTGCAACCGGTGATCATCTGGTAATGCTTGAATATGATGTGCAAGAAGAGGGTAAAGTCCGCGCGGCTGTCAATGAAGCTACTAAATCTGGGCAAATTGCCAAATCAACTTTCCCATTAGTCAAACTTTCAATCATTGAGTATGATGGTCAAAATAAATCTGAGATCTATGTTGGCAATCTTGATCCAGAGACAGTTATTCCTTGGGCAGATAGCTCACGAGTGGTGGCTATTTCATCACTTCCTACAGCCACAGCTTCACAGCCAAATCTCTACGGAATTAACCTTAAATAAATTTCTAATTCCTAATTAGTAATTTCTAAACAAATTCGAAGGTCAAAATCTCAATTAAAAAATCTGATTTTTATCATTATTTAGTAATTAGGAATTAGAGTACTTAGAAATTGTTTAATCTATTTAGTATATCTTGTGATCATGTTGTCTGACTGTTAAACTTTCCTAGAGATGATAGAGGGTAGAAAATAGGAGATCGTATTAGAAGATCGAAAGTGGAAGATAGATTGATTATCTTTTTACCACCATCTTCTACCATCTACTCCAATCTTCAATTTTCAATCATCCATCGTCTAGTAATTATGTTTAAACTTTCAAAGCGTATCGGAATTGATCTCGGCACAGCCAATTCACTGGTTTATTTAGCTGGCCAGGGGATTGTGATGAATGAACCAACCGTTGTGGCTGTTTCAACCATTGACAATAGAGTGCTGGCTGTTGGAAATGAGGCCAAAGAGATGCTGGGAAGAACGCCCGGTAATATTACAGCTTCCAGACCGATGAGAGACGGTGTGATTGCTGACTATATTATTACTGAGGCGATGCTCAGGTATTTTATTGATAAGGTTGTCGGAGGTAGCCGATTTTTTAAGCCAGAAGTGATGATTTGTGTTCCTGCTGGTGTTACCAGTGTTGAACGTCGGGCTGTGATGGATGCGGCCATCTCGGCTGGAGCAAAAAACGCTTATTTGATCGATGAACCTTTAGCAGCTGCTATTGGTTCCAACATTCCGATCGCCAATGCTTCAGGCAATATGATCGTTGATATTGGTGGTGGCACCGTCGAAGCTGCAGTTATCTCCCTGGGTGGGGTAGTAGTTCACAACTCATTTCGGGTTGGTGGGAACAAAATAGATGAAGCTATTATCTCCTTTGTTCGCAAAAAACACGGTTTGATTATTGGTGAACATCAGGCTGAATCGATCAAAATAGGTGTTGGTAATGCCCTTCCTCCCCGTGCCTCCGAAGTTAAAGAGATGGAAGTCAGAGGCAGAGATGCGACATCAGGCATGCCGAAAACAATAATTTTGAACTCGGCCGAAGTAAATGAGGCGATCCAGGACCCTTTACGGAAGATTATTAATGCTGTTAAAGCAGTTTTAGAAAAAACCCCGCCTGAGTTGGCTTCAGATATTATTGATAAAGGCATTGTAATGTCAGGTGGCACTTCGATGCTCCACAATCTGGACAAGCTAATGACCAATGAGACCGGCGTCCCATGCCACATTGCCGAAAAACCTTTGTTGTCAGTGGTACTTGGAACTGGAATTGCTTTAGAGAATCTTGACTTGTACAAGCGCAGTGTCTCAAAGAAGTAGTAATCTACTATCTACCAATTGCTTTTTATCTATATACTAAATACTATATACTAAATATGAAAATCTTTATCACTGGTGGCAACGGCTTTATAGGGACTCATATAACTAACCAGCTTCTAGAGCAACGGCATCAGGTAGTAGTCTATGACAACTTTGTAACATCAGAAAAGCCGTCAGCCATCAGCTATCAGCCATCAGCCAAAGAAAACCAATCTGAATATGCGGAAAGCGGAAAGCCGAAAGCTGATAGCTCAGACTATAAAGCACTGACTATCATCGAAGGGGATATCAATGACGCAAAAAAGCTAGTAGAAAGTCTGCAAGGAGTGGATGCCGTTATTCACATGGCGTCATATACTTCGGTTGAAGAATCGGTCAAATCACCGCTTAAAT
>CAYOMO010000121.1:1656-3922 GCA_964405065.1 uncultured Gammaproteobacteria bacterium | reverse complement strand
CAAATCTAGAAGCGGATAACTACAACACATACACCCCTTATTATATTTCAAGCCCTTCTGATTTTAGTGCAACAGATCGTAAAAAAATAATCGTTTATTCCTACGCTCAGCCAAACAATCCTATTGCTGAGATTAATATTGAAGATCCTAAGAGTGATTTCTCAAATGGCTATCAGTGGTCATCTAATTATAATTACTTTGCAATTGGAAGCGGATATAGTGAGATGAGAGATAATAAAATTGAATTTCATAGAAAACTAAATATCTATACTAAGGATGGAAAAAAAGTTTTAAGCCAGGATCTGACCAATTTTAATTACTATTCGGGTAGCCAGTTCTCTCCAGATGAAACTAAATTCTTAATGGTTGGTATAACCACGCAAAAAGATGGCCCCAAGATTGATATCCCAATCTGGCAAGTCTTAGACGTAAAAACCGGAGATCAATTATCTGATAGAGTAGTTTCAGAAGATTTAGGCTTAGAAACTGTAAAATGGTTAAGATAAAAAAAATTTCTAATCTGATCCACTCCCCGCAACCCAATTTTTTTAGCCTCAATAACTACTTTAGCTAACTCATAGAGGATTGGACATTCGAACTTTTGATATAATCTAGCTTATGAAAAAGTTTATAAAAATCCTCCAATACTCATCTCCAGTCATGGCGACTCTCATACTCATGGTGTTCCTTATAGGAGCAATACTTTTTTTTAGTAATAAAAATGAATTCCACTCTATAGAAATTAAATATTTAGAAAACGTGGGGCAAAAAATCGATCAATTTTATCAAAAAAATAGCAGACTTCCACGTAACCTACAGGAGGTTGCAATAGATGAGAGCTATCCATATCCTCCAAATAAATTGTTTAACATTATAGAGTTTAAAGTCGCAGGCGATTACAGACTTATTTATCATCCAATTGATGAAAAAAACTTTACCCTGGTTATGACAAACAATAAAGGTTATATAGTTTATTTTTACTCTGATGATCAAGATGTATTTCAAGAAAGTGAGGGTCGTTCATTCACCCCTGCCAGATTCCTCTACAATTACGAACCATATAAAAGTGAACAATTCTTAAAGGGACGACCAAGAGCCCCATTCAATCAGGCAAGCTCATGGCCTGATATTTAGAAAATAACTTCAAATCTGATCCATTCCCCGCAACACTTCGACTGGTTCGATAAACTCACCATAAATCGCTTCGTTCGCTTACAGTAAAAAAGTTGTTTTTATAACTAATTGCAATCCTATAGCTTGAAAAACTTAAAAATGTATGGTAAATTAGACTCATGTTTAGAGAGAAATCAAAATTAGCCTTTGCCCTTGAGGCACAAGCTATATTAAATCGTGCAGCAGAGTCGACTAATATGACCACAGCTCATGGTGAGCCAATTCCACCTGTTGATGTTACAAAACTCAGGCAAGTAATTAAGTATGATATTGGTGGTGTGAGTAGGACAGATGCTGCCAGGCGAGCAGCTCAAAACTCTGGTAAGTAATTAATTCCCCCATAATTTTTGTAAATTGTCTGAATTTTGCTTTAACCTCTTTTTCAGATCACAGTATCCTTATTCAAGAAGTAATTGAAGAAAAAAGCTTTTAAAATTTCTAATGTCTAAATTTTAATTTCTAAGCGAAGCTTGGAAACATGCTCCGCATATTTCTAAACAAATCCTAATATCATAATTTCTAATTCGAATATCGGAATTTTTAATCATTATTTAGATTAATTAGAAATTAGTAATTACTAATTTCCTATACCTGCCATTCTTTCATGCCAGTAATTTTCTTTATATATAAAGGATCAGTTGCATAGCCACATTTGTGAATCATGACTATTTTATCCAAAGGAGTTTTACAGCTAGCTACAGGCGAGTAGCGAGGATTTTTAGTGATTAACTCTAAATAATCGACTATCGAGTCCAGAGCAGTAGGATATGTTTTAGCTTTTGAAGGATCTTTGTCATAAGCCATGTAGCCAAAATAGTTGTTTTTCATGATCGCCATTAGAGATGTACCACGACCTGTTTCCAAACCAGCTTGGCAGATTGTGATACTAGGTGGAAATTTATAAAGCTTGGAAACTGCTGTTGCTAAAATAACAAATTGGTCCCAGGAAATTTTGGAATGAGTGGCAAAAGGGTATTTTTTAAGTAGTCGGCTTTTTATAAGTGGAGTCATCTGATCTGATAATAGCAGAATTATGAATTATGAATTATGAATTAGGCATTAGGCATTTGACATTTGGCATTGGATATTTGAC
>CAYOMO010000121.1:0-1646 GCA_964405065.1 uncultured Gammaproteobacteria bacterium | reverse complement strand
ATGTGGTTTGTGTATATACTGCTGTGCGAAGATAATTCTCTTTATACCGGTTCAACCAATAATCTTGAAAAAAGATTTCAGGATCATTTAAAAGGCAAAGGAAGTAAATATACTCGCTCGCATAAACCACTCAAAATTGTCTATTCAGAAAATTTAGAGTCAAAATCGGCAGCTTTAAAAAGAGAAATTGAAATAAAAAACTGGAACAGGCCAAAGAAGATTGAATTACTTAATATAATCCTATAATCTTTGCATTTCCACCAGTCGGCTATTATAATACCGCCATGAGAAGAGTTGATGATGAATACCAAGGCGTTTTAGTCTGTGGGCAAGGATTAATGAGGAATGAGACTGGTAATGGATATTTACCAAATCGCAATATGGTTGCCAGAATTCTCGCAGCTTCCCAGCTGATAAATGACATAAATAAAACACAAGAAAAACCTGTTTCATTGATACTAGGTGGAGGTGATGTTTTTAATACAGGAACGCCAATTTCAGAATATTATGAAAAATTTGCTGAAGAAAGATTTCAAGTAGATCCAAGGACGATTAGGAAGATCGACGCTTTAGAGACCGTAGGTGAGGTTAAAGGAGCAGAAAGGTTGGTAGGTGGAAAGCTGGTAATAGTCACCAATGATTGGCATGTTGTGGCTTTAGAGTTGGCTCGTCGATACGGCCACAATTTCTATCCAGTAGAGAGTGTTGAGGAAAATAAAGATCTTATAAATCAACTTTTAACCAAACCTCGCCATTCAGAAAAGTTGATTCAGCTTTTTGGACAATTGGCTATAAAAGCTGGAGCAGAAGAATTGTATCAACGTTTGGCTCAGGCAAGTATTCGCCAAAGAGCAACTTATATTGCCGCGAATACGCCACTACCTTTCTAAGTTATAATATTTAAGTGCCTTTTATCTGGATTTTTTTAGCTGAACTGGTTTTGCTCTCAGCACTGACCAGCCATTCAAGTAGCTATTTTCTCCGGCTTTTTTATTCACTCACAGGCAGTGAGAAAGGTGCTGTGATTTTATTCTCAATATTATTTTTTCCAGGTACTTTTGTCCATGAACTAGCTCACTGGCTGATGGCAAAAATATTGCTGGTGCCTACTTCGCAGATGGAATTTGTTCCTCAGATTCAAGGGGGATCGATCAAGCTGGGGAGTGTCTCGATCGCCAAAACCGACCCTCTGCGCCGGTTGCTAATCGGGGTGGCGCCAGTGATAGTTGGCTTGAGTATTTTGCTGGGAATGCTTTGGAGTATTCAAGCCTATTTTCAATATTTTAGCAGCTATCCTTGGTGGATCTGGCTGGCGCTGGGGTATGTGGTATTTGTGATCGGAAGCACGATGTTTTCCAGCCGAAAAGATTTAGAGGGTTCATTGGGGGTCATAATT
Organism: uncultured Gammaproteobacteria bacterium; assembly: GCA_964405065.1. Classification (GTDB taxonomy): domain Bacteria; phylum Patescibacteriota; class Microgenomatia; order Daviesbacterales; family UBA10151; genus CAZWRN01. Next base: position 250 of record CAYOMO010000121.1, on the reverse strand, counting down.
AGCATCGGGCTTACTATCTTAGGTATCTATCTACTGGACTTTGGCTGGGTTTTAAACGCTTTATACCCCTGGTTGACCATAAATTTAAATGATTTTTTCTATCAGATCAGCGGGCTTTTGACAGTGCCTATTGGGATAGATCTGGCGGTAATAATTGTCGGGCTTCTGTCCAGACAGAGGTTGGAAGCAGATTGATTTGACAAGACAATAAAAATTAGAAATAATAGATTAACACTGCCATGCCGGAAGA
>CAYOMO010000120.1:0-4005 GCA_964405065.1 uncultured Gammaproteobacteria bacterium | reverse complement strand
TTGACTTACCTGTAGGCTCAGACTTCACGAATCTAAAGCAATTTGATTTTAAGCAAAACTCGCTTGATTCGCGAGTATACGAAATTAATCCTAAATATCTTTAATCCGTTAACATAATAGAAGTTGATGAAGTTATTGTTTCATTCGCAAGAAGTAAGGATTTTATCTTTTGTTGAGTATTCTTACCAACTGGAACTTTTTGATTCTCTTGGATTACTTTAAGTGCAGAGGATATTAGAATTTTTCCAAGCAATCTCCTGTCTTTATCTGTTGGATATGAGGAGACGATTTCAATGAAGATTGAGTCCAGTGTTTCTGTAGAAACAGAGTCATCTATAAGCAATTTTAAAATATAATTAAATACCAATTTGAGAGCACCGTTTGAATCTACCCCGTACTCCACAGAAAGAGTCATTGGAAGGTGAAGTTTCTTCAAATTCTCCACTTTAGCTGTTCCGTCTAAAAATATAGCTTTATCTAAGTCATCAGTTGTAACTTGCAAGAATCTAAAGCGGTAAGAACCAAGATATGAGAAGAAATCCAGATACTCTTCGAAACTTATATGACCTTGTTCATATAATACCCGCATAAGTACTATTGATGAGAAATATGCTGGTTTTGGTTTCTTTGTTTGCATTTCATTAAGATGAAGATACAGGAAATCCTCAGTAAGAACAGCACTTTTTTCTCTTTGAGCAAGAATGGTTGCATCACAGCAACTTGCAAGAAGATCTTGCTCACAGAACACATCTTCTTTGCTTGCAGAAGAAATAACCCCTACATTTGCAGGATTTGATTCTAGTAGTTTTATTGCTTCAGAAACTCTCTCTTCAGTTAATTGCCTACGTTCAATATTAATTTCAGAATATCCAATTTTCCCTTTGGAATAGTACATTTGTCCAACTTGCCCAGGTGTATAACTCAACTTATCTTTAATAGTAAGCAGTAAGCTTATTACCGATTGTGGCACTTTAAGATTTGGGATGTATTGATGAATTTTATTGAGTAAACCTGTTTCTGCGAGAACCCAAGCTGACGTTCCGTCTAAGTAAAAAGCTTCTTTAGAGTTAATAATTTTAGTTACTACATTTTTTTGTGATACATATTCTGCAGTGGTTCCATCACTCATTTTAATGAATCCTCTTTGCTCATTTTGGATTTTTCCAATTGCTTCAGTAAATCCTCCCTCACTTAAAGTAAGCATTGCAAAAGGTAGGTTTTGTTCACAATATGTATTGAAAAATTCTTCACCTCGTTTGTTTTGAGTTTCCATCAGTGCAAGAACATTTTTTAGATCAATACCTCCATCTTCAGTTTGTGGAACCTCAATAGATACTGCCTTATCCCACATTCCCTCAAGAGATAGCTTTTGGAAATGATGATATGTTTGCCACATAATATACTTTTCCAGCGGTAATATATTTTCTATAGTTTTCTCCTTTTTTTCAGAAACATAATTATTAGAAAGTACAATTTTATCTCCAATTTTCCTACCTAAGCAGTCTACGTGCTTTTCCTTAGGAATTGGATTTGCATCGAGCGAATTCTCATCGCCGACAAAATACCAAGTTTCATCTTCTGTAAATTTAACAAAATTGTCCTTTTCGATTTGTTTAGAAGAATCTAATTTAAAATCAATGATATTTCCAATATGATTAAATACCATAAACAGACCTGCATATTCTTGTGGAGATGGTCTTTTTGCTAATTTAATACCGCGTACAATGGAATCAATAGCTCCTTGGGCATCATCTTGTCTCAAGTAAACCTCCGAAGCAAGAAGTGCGTTGCTCTCGAAATCTGACAAATAATCTTGATGGTTTTCAATTAATAACTTCGAACGATTATTATCATCTATATTATTTCTTGTGAGAAGAGCGTGAACTGTTTGGCAAAGCAATATGGTCTTGTTCTTTTCATCAAGTAAGTTTATATATTGCTTATTTTCAAGTATTTCTACTCCAATTTTAATTACTTCTGGTAAGCGTTGGAGCTTGAGATTTGCAGTAAATAAATCTAATTTTATTGGAAGTATTTCTTTAGGATCTTTTTCGTAAGTAAGCAGTTTTTCTCCAAAAATTACAACGAAATCCCAAGCCTCCTTTTTCTTGGAAACACTTAAAAACTTTTGACTTTCAACGTAACTCAAGTCGGATAAATCAATTTTCTTAAGTAAAGCAAAAGCACCATCAAGATTACCAGCCTCATCCTCAAAAAGTAGATAGAGCTTATCTTTATTTATCGTCCCGTCATTCGGTAGTAAATCAGTGATTTTTTTTCCTAATTCTGGATCTTTAATTGCGATAGAAACCATAACCGCAAAGTGCTTATCATCTTTTATTTTAGATATAAAAGTGTCGTAGTCTTTTTTCTCAAAGTCATCAATTAATTCGAGAAATGAATTTAGATTTACCTTTGTGAAAAAATCTTTACCCATAGTTCCAACTACTCCTTGTTCTAAAAAATGCAAGAATAATCTTTGGGCTAAATCTTTTGATATTGGCTTTTGAGCTGACTCAAAATAGTTGAGTAGTTTTTGAAACTCTTCTTTCGGAGGCAGAATAAAAATTAAGATGTCAGTTAATATACCATCAATAGTATTGTCAAAATAACAAGAATGAATGAGTTGGAAAATATCTTTTGCAATAGGAACGAACTCATCAAAACGCTCATTCTGAATAAGAAGCATCGCTTTTTTATAATTCAAATAAAGCGTATTGCGATTACCAATATTGCCTGAAGCATTAAATTTATCACTAGTGGAGTCTATTTCCCTTAGAATCTCTTCTGTCTTAATTTTCCTTTTAGTCTCATCTTTTTCTGATACCAGGATATTTATATCCATTGCAATTTTTGCATCGTAGTTGGATATTTTTTCTGGATTAAAATGTAAGGCACGCTCAATAAAAGCGACAGCATTCTCTTTGTCACTAGATTGCTGTAATAAGTTTGTATATATTCGATAATAATCAGACTTAATTCTTAGGTCTGCAGGGAAGGTGTTTGTATCTATTTCGTCTATAGTAGCAGGTTGTTTAAGAAAAACTCTCCTTACTAAGGTTTCGAGAGTATAGAGCCAGTGTGAAGCATCAATGCTTTTTGCTTCGTCTAAAAATCTTTGGTTTTCTTCATTATTACCAATATTTAGATAAAGTTCTGCTAAATACAAAGGAGCACGAACATCTTTTGGATATTGTTTGTATAAACTTTCATACTTCGCTTTTGCTTCAGTAATTTTCTCAAGACGCTGGAGAGTGCGTGATTCAATAATTTCAAAATCGAGCAACAAGGCTTCATCTCCTTGAGATGAAATAATTTCTCGCATTGTGTTCAGTGTTTGATGAACGAAATTTGCGTGTCCTCTATCTAGTTCTGTCTCCAGCCCTTTAAGATATTCTCTTGAAACTTCTAAAGCTTTTCTTTGGTCTACATCAAATCCAAGAGAAACTATTTGTTCGTTGTTTAAACCCAAAAAGACAGTTTCAAGCTCAAGGGGAATAAATATCTTAAAAACGATACCAGGATTTTCGTCCGTAAGTTGTGCTCGTGCAGATTCAAGAACAATATCTAGACCATTATTTTTGTCATTAAAAACGAAATGGTACTCATTTATATTTGAAATTTGGTTCCACCCGCTATTCTTAAGTTTATTAAAATCGTCCACCATTTTTTTAGAAGCCTCTGTGCTTCTATCAGCAGGGTTTTCAGGTGCATATACTTGATAATAAATTCCTTTGGTTGGTATATAACCATCATTACCTCCATCACCAAGGTTCCCATACGGTCTAATCTTTTTAAATTCAGGGTATGCTTTTTGCATCACGTCAGAAAACAAGCTCTGAAACTCAGAGCCATTCTTTTCGTGTATTTTCTTCCAAAACTGAAGTGATAAATATTTCCGATCAATCTGGTTACCCATAAACCGATTTTATCATTTTTAGCTTTTAAATACTATGTTTTTTTAAATATAAAAAGGCCACATAAAGAATATTGATTCCGGCGGCA
>CAYOMO010000119.1:0-4084 GCA_964405065.1 uncultured Gammaproteobacteria bacterium | reverse complement strand
CATTTTGCTTTGAATTAAGTCGTGCATTTTTTAACAGAGCCTTTTGATGCTTAATGCTTCTTTGTAGTTCTCTACGAACATCACGCAAACGCACTTGGTATTGCTTGTCAATTAACTCCATCAACTTCTTTTCAAAGATATTTTTAGGTTTTATGTCGGCAAATATGGAATTGTTAACTTTCATTTTTCTCACCTCCTTTCTGATTTGCTAGAACTTCTTTGTATTTTTCAGATAGGCTTGGTCTCTGGAGGTAGGGGGGTTTTCCCTCATACTCCCTTTCCCCTATATTTCTTTCTTCTTTCCTAACTTCATTTAGATTGTTTTCTATTTCACTCAATTGTGTTGTCGTCTGGTTGCCATCTGGTTGCTCATTGGTTGTCAGCACTTTGTGATAGGGTGGAATGCTTGAAGGGTTATACCTATCTTTTCTGATTTGCTGGTGTTTTGTCCAAGTTGGAAACTCAATGTATTTAGTACCGTTTTCTGACCATAGATAGATAAGCCCCGCATCATGTATCGCTTTGAGATAGCTTTCGGTTTGAGATTTAGTCCATGTTTTTGCGGGCACAACGAGTAACTTGATGTACTCTGCTTCGCCATTTAACCGTCCATCATCATCTGCATGGGGTATCATCCAAGTAAATAGTAGTTGGGCTTCTATACCTAACTTATTCACCTGTAGGGAGGTGGAAATTGATTTAGCTAGCATTCGTCGGTTTGCCATAGTTGTTTTGTGTTGTATTTTTAATTGGTTTATAAACTGCCTTAAAAAGTCGTAAAAGCCTAATGCCCCTGTCTAAAGCTTCGCCATCGGAAAGCTCTACGCCATACTCGGCTTTATAAATTGCCTTAAACTCGTCTAGTGCTTTTTTTGACAGCTTCATAGTCATTTTCGGGAAAAGACCAAGTCTTTAAGAGTTTTTAAGCTGTTTACGTAGCCCTTAATGTTTCCATGGGCTTTTTGCGTCCAGTAGTCGGTAGATAAGGTCTGGCAATCGTCGGAATTGGAGAAAACGAAATAGGAGTATGTCTTGTCAGGTTCCAACCTTAGTAAAGGTATATTCTGAGAATATAGCCAAGAGGCTTCAAATATGTCTTTAGTTTTGTATTCTTTCATATTGTCTATGAAAGAATGTTAATTTAGTGGAAGAGGTCAAAAGGAGGGGTAAAGGGTGGGGATTTTATCTTTTTCTTTTTCTTCGTTTCTCGTGAGCTATGTCCTTGTGTGTTTTGCTACAGTATTGCTGAGCTTTATTTTTTGCCAGAAAATAGACTGCACAATATCGGCAGTTTCTAAATGCTTTATTTTCAACAATAAAATTCACAACGTCCCAGTAGAGCGTAGCCTCAATACTCGGATAAACTCTTAGTTCAGCTATGCCTCTTTCTTTATTCTGTCTGTCTATGTCGGTAAGCGGGATATCTTCGTCAATCTCATGCAGATTTTCATTTACGAGTTGCATTTTTTTGCTATCTACTACAACTAGCTTTGGGTGTATATTTACGATTTTATCGTTTAGTTCTTGAAGGTCAGAAGTGGTCAGCGTCCCACTTATCACCCTATCTGCTACCCCTCTTATCTTGCTTTGTAGTTCTAAAAAACCCTGAACTAGACCACCCTCAAGATTGTTAGGAATTAGCTTATATCCGTTGCAAAAACTTTTAATCTTCTCTTCATTGTTCGGTACATTCAAAAAACGGATAAGTCGGTCTCTGGGAACGAGCTTATTTTGCTTCCGTGGGTTTGCTTTATAGCCTCTGCCCAATATCACAACGCCAATGCGGTCTTCGTCTTGTCTCATATTGTTTTGTATTACCCCACTAGAGGGCATGACAATTATACCAACGCAGGAGGGTAACCTACAGTAGGTGGTTAAATTCAGTCGATTTTCAGGCTGAAAGGTAACACACAGTTGGTTATAATTAGTTTAGCTACCTGTTATCTTTTTAACATGATTACGGAAAATGACAGGAAACTTGGAAGACAGATACAGAAGTTGAGAAAGGAAAAAGGACTTACTCAGGAGGAGATTGCTACCAAAGTAACCCTTAGTACTAAGTACATACAATTTATAGAGGGTGGTACTCGTATCCCTTCTCTTAAAGCGCTCTATAAGATTGCGAGGGTTCTAGAGGTGCGAGTAGGAGAGCTATTTCCTTTTTAATTGTCCTCATCGTCCGAGAGGGTATTCTCAGTTCCCTGAACAAACTCCTCGTAAGAGCCAATTCTGGAGAAATCTATGCTAAAGTTTTCCTCGTCGTGTTTGTAAATAACAACACTATCTAAGCCTAGGCTTTCCAATTTTTCATAAGTTAATAGTTCGCCGTCTTTTAGCTTCATTACATCTCTTAAAATCCATTTTCCTAAATCTGCGTTAGGGTCAGACATTAGTGCCTTACCGTTATCCTGACAGATTTTAGCCTTAAGTTGGGACTTGTTAGGTAATTTTAGGGTGAATTTAGTATCTCTACTCGGAAAAAAGTTAGGATACTTTTGATGCACCCATGCTGGAACTTTTAAGTACACCTCACTTATGTTTCGTGGTCTACCTCCTGCATTCCATTGGTTTAATGCGCTTTTTTCTGGAACATACTTATCGCCTTCTTTCAGGGAAAAAAGTGGGAGAAAAACGTGAGGAACCAACTGTATCGGGGCAAAAACTAAATCGTGCAACGTTTCTCTAAATAGCTTTTCCAGAGCTTCAAAAGGGTCTGTAATTATTTGTACTGGGAAGTCCATCAACATACTATCTGCTACAAATTGCTTGAAGAGGGTGCTTTTGGAAATGTTAAACCCGTAATGGTTACTACCGTCTGTAAATCTAATGGTGTTTCTATTTACGCTAACGTTGCCAATTCTGTTTATGTCAATAGTTTGCATCGGCGTTTCGTAAACTAAGATTTTGCCACTAGCCCTAGCTACGCAGTGATAAAGCATTCCGTTAAGGTTGTAAGCTCTCTTGGCAAAATTAATCCTCTCGTTTCTCAATTCAGCTACTTTTTGAATTTTTTGTTCGGTATCTAAGCCCTTAAATAAGTCTAGTTCTCTGTTAAACTCAGCTACTTTTTCAAAACTTTTACCATTTTTATATAAAAAGGTTTTAACACCTATACCTATATTATCTTTAGCCGCATCTATTGAGGTGTCATGCCTTGATAGGTTATCTGCATCAAATGATTTACAAAAAAGGTTCTCAACCAAACGATAACCTAGGTACGGTTCCAAACTATCAGAAAAAAGACCAGACAAGGAGCCAGCAGCTTTAAGCATCTTCTCGTAATATTCTTTATTTTGGGTAGTTTGCGTATTTGTGAACATATTTATTAGGATATAGCAATTTTAATATTTTCAGCAATTCTTTTTATTACTGGTACGACAACCGAGTTCCCCATTTGCATATACAGTTTTGACTTAGCTAAGTTTTCAGGTAGTTTAATATCATAGAAACCCATCATTCTTGCACACTCCAAAGGCGTCATTTTTCTAATACCTTTTTTATCTCTAATAATGGGTACGTTATGACCACCTTGCCCCATATTCGCTGTTAGGGTAGGACACACACCCTTTTTATTTTCTCTAACATATACTCTCCGCCATTGGTAAACAGACCCAGACTTAATTTCGTAGTCTTTCAATTTCAAAGCCAGTGGCTTGCCCTCATAGTAGTACTCGTCATCTACTTTTTCCTCTAATAAATCTTGAACCTTTTTTGTTAAAGGCACTGGTTTGGGGAATTCAAACCTATCTAGATGCTTTTTATCCTTAAAGCCAACAATATAAATTCTCTCCCTATTTTGTGGTACATCTCCATACTCCATAGCGTTTAAGACTTGGTATTTTATGTGGTAGCCTAGCTCTTCTAAAACCTGCTGGATAATCATGAAAGTTTTACCCTTATCGTGATTTTGTAGATTTTTTACATTTTCGAGCAGAAAACCCATCGGTTGGGTGTCTTTGATAATTCTGGCTATTTCAAAAAAGAGATTACCTCTGCCTTTAATATCTTTAAACCCATGTCTGTAACCAGCTATAGAAAAAGCCTGACAAGGAAAGCCTGCTAATAGAAAGTCATACTTAGGAAT
>CAYOMO010000118.1:0-4217 GCA_964405065.1 uncultured Gammaproteobacteria bacterium | reverse complement strand
TTTACCGCAGCAATACCAGAAGCTTCCTGGCCGCGATGTTGAAGAGCTTGGAGACCTAAATAGCAATATCTAGCAGCATTATCTAAATTGAAAACTCCAAAAATGCCGCATTTCTCCACAGGATGGTCAGCTTTAATATCAGAATCGTCATCAGAATTCATGAATGAGGGGAGAAAGAGTATTTGGCTCTCTCGCTCTAGAATACTCCTTTCAATCTGGTGAAACAACCCACTAATTTGTCAGGAAAATGTCATAATATCGGCTTGCAACTAAAGGAGCTTTTGCATATAGTAAGCCCATGCCAAAAAAAATAAGTTACGCCTCATCCGGGGTCAAATACGAATTACTTGATCCAATTAAAAAACTAGCTCAAAAAAGCGCCCTTTCTACCAAATCATTACTCTCCCCTTATAGAGAGATTTCTGAAAGTCGTGGTGAATCTGCTTATGTCTGGGACGAAGGAAAAAGTTATAAAGCTTTTGTTATCGAAGGTCTGGGGACTAAAAATCTGGTGGCTGATGAGATGGAAAAAGTCACTGGAAAAACTTATTATGCCGCGATTGCGCAAGACACGGTAGCAATGATTGTAAATGATCTATTGGTTGTAGGAGCTAAGCCACAGGTTATCAATGCTTATTTTGCGGTGGGAGATTCGCAGTGGATGAGCAATCAAAAAAGAAGTGAAGCTTTAATCAAAGGATGGACAAAAGCATGCGAACTCTCGGGAGCTACCTGGGGTGGTGGTGAAACACCGACATTAAAAGGGGTTATTAATCCAGATACTATCGATTTAGGTGGCGCATGTATAGGGATTATAAATCCAAAAAAGAGGTTGTGTTTAGGGGATAAATTAAAGACTGGTGATCGGATTGTTTTATTCGAATCAAGTGGCATTCATGCCAATGGTTTAACACTAGCTCGAACTATTGCTCAGAAATTGAAACATAAATACTTAACACAGTTGAGTGATGGAACAACCTTTGGTGAAGCCCTACTCAAACCAACTCATATTTATGCCAAATTAGTTGAACAAATTTATGACCAAAATGTCTTACCGCATTACATGGTGAATATCACAGGTCACGGATGGAGGAAATTAATGCGAGCCAAACAATCTTTTAGTTATCATCTAGAAACAGTTCCACCAATCTCTCCCCTTTTTCAGTTTTTACAAGAGCAGTCAGGTAATGACGCTAAAGAGATGTATGGCAACTTTAATATGGGCGCTGGCTTTGCTTTATTTGTGTCTAGAAAAGACGTATTAAAAGTTTTGGAATCTGCTAAGAAGTTGAAACTGAAAGCCTGGGATGCGGGAGTGGTGAAAAAAGGATCAAAACAAGTTATTATCAATCCTTTGAATATCGTTTATACTGAAAACGAACTGGAAGTCCGCTAATGTCACAAGTTATTTATCATGGTAAAACTGCATCAGGCAAAGAAGTTATTCTGCGTTATCCCCTATTAAGTGATGCGCCTGAAATGCAAAAGTATATTAATACTTTATCTTTGGAACAAACATTCATTCGTTTCCAAGGAGAACAATTAACAGTTGAACAAGAGGAAGAATGGATTAAAGGCATCCTCGATAAGTTTGAGAAAAATACTGGGGTTACTTTGTTTGCTATAGTTGATGATCAAATCGCCGGTGTCTGTGATATTAATATGCTGGGGTTAGTAGAAAGCCATATCGGTTTATTTGGTCTGACCATTAATAAAAATTTTCGTAATGAAAAACTTGGGCAACTTCTTACTGAGAAAGTTCTCGAACTTGCAACTTCCCTGATGCCACAAATGAAGATAGTTACTTTGAGTGTTTTCGCAAATAATCCAGCTGCTATCCATGTTTACGAAAAATTTGGATTTAAACACTACGGTAATTTACCCAATGGAATATTACATCGAGGAGAATATGTTGATCACTTATATATGTATAAACAAGTTTGATTTTGTTTTACAAAATTAAGGAAGTTCGAAGATATATACGTAGTATATACTACATATATATCAGGCTATTTTAGCTAAATTTTGGATAATTCTTTCTTCTATTGGATATTCAAAAGCTTCAAACTTTTTTCCAGTGAGCATCTCATAAACTTTAATATATCTTTGCGACAGCGCAATAATTAAATCTTCTGACATCTTAGGAGGCTTTCCGTCTCCTTTATATCCCCTTTCGGCATACCATAAACGTAAAAATTCTTTATCAAAATTTTCTGGTTCTAGTCCTGCTTTAAATCTTTTTTCATAAGTATCAGCTTTCCAAAAGCGGGAAGAGTCCGGAGTATGCACTTCGTCCATAATATGCAATACTCCATTGTCATCTATACCAAATTCATACTTGGTATCAACCAAAATTAATCCTTGTTTTTTGGCAATTTTTGAACCAAGTTTAAATATTTCAATTGCAGCATCCTCCATTTGCAAATAGAGCTTTTTGAACTGGCCATAGGATATTCCTAGATTGTTTACAATTACTTCCTCATAAAAATCTTTAGATAAAATTTGCTCTCTGGTTAATCTTTCATCATGTCCACCTTTACCCGTCAGGTCACCGTGAGTGGTTGGAGTAACAACTGGGGTCTCCAATTGTTGATTCTTTTTCAAACCATCTGGAAACTGAATGCCATAAATTACCCTGTCACCTTTTTGATATGAACCCCATATTGAGGTTCCAGTGACTCCACTAATATATCCTCTGACAATCATTTCTATAGGAATTCCAGTCAGATTTTTGGCAACACTGACATTAGGATGTGGCACAGCTATTAAATGATTAGGAATTATTTTCTCAGTTTTCTCAAACCAAAAAGCGGCCAACTGATTTAAAACTGCTCCTTTGTAGGGGATCTCTCCTAAAACCCGGTCAAAAGCTGATTGTCGATCTGTCGTAATGATAACCCGAACATCAGGCAGTATGTAGTAATCACGAACTTTCCCCTGTTGTTTTTGACCCAATGGCAGATCAATGGTTTTTAAAGACTTAGGAATAGCGGCTTTAATTGTTTTCGCTTGAATCATTTTAAATATTTTTTGTAACCCATTTTCTCTAGTGTAGCGGATTTTTTTAAAATTATTTGCTCAAGATTTTCTGAAAAATGCTGAACTTTTTTTTGGATGGTTTTATCGGAAGTTCCTAATATTTTAGCGGCAAGCAAACCAGCATTTTTGGCACCATTGATAGCAACTGTGGCGACCGGAATTCCAGGTGGCATCTGAACTATCGAATACAATGAATCAACACCATTTAAAGCTTTTGTTTGAATAGGAACACCAATGACCGGTAACGGAGTGAGTGAGGCAACCATTCCTGGTAAATGAGCTGATCCTCCAGCTCCGGCAATAATTATTTTTATTCCCCTACCAATAGCTGATTGGGCATAATCATACATTAGCTTTGGAGTCCTGTGAGCTGAGACAATTTTTATCTCATATTCCACCCCAAACTGCTCCAGCATTTCGGCTGCTTCTTTCATAATTGGGAGATCTGAGTCAGATCCCATGATGATACCGACAATAGGTTTGTTCATAATTTTAGTGACAAGTGACTAGAGTCAAGAGTCTAGAAGTAATTCCAGGATTTTTTCCCCTAGACTCTAGCGACTTGCGACTAGACACTTATATACTTTCTTGCACTGCGCGCTTTTTTCCAGGCATCATTGATACTCTTTCCAACAGCATTGATATGTCCCATCTTTCTTTCAATCTTAGTTTCAGCTTTGCCATATATGTGAATAAATACTCCTGGAATGGCTAACGCTTTTTCCAGTCCTCTGACATCAACCAATCCTGTTCTAGTTCCTAAAATATTAATCATTACAACAGCCGGTGTTATTAGATCAGTTTTACCAAGTGGCATTCCAGTAATGGCTCTGATATGTTGCTGAAACTGATTGGTTAGTGAAGCATCCATTGAATAATGTCCACTATTGTGAACCCTTGGAGCTATTTCATTTACCAAAATTTTCCCCTGCTTGGTCACAAACATTTCGACCCCAAAAATACCGGCGCCTTTTAAAACTTGCATAACCTCAAGACCCAATTGCTCTGCTTTTTTGAGAGTATTTTTTGATACTCTAGCTGGAGCAAAAACTGTATGACAGATATTATTGCAGTGAACCGTTTCTACCACCGGATGAGCTCTAATTTCACCTTTTGTATTACGAGCTACCATCACTGCTAACTCCTTTATAAACGGAACCCAACCTTCAACATAGAGA
>CAYOMO010000117.1:1484-4249 GCA_964405065.1 uncultured Gammaproteobacteria bacterium | reverse complement strand
AAATGTCTCCTTGCCAAGGAGAAGACAGAGGGTTCAATTCCCTTCGCCCGCTCCAGATCGGAATGAGTTTCTAAAAGTGCCTGATTATCCCGATTTATCAACCCATTCTTGGGTTCGAGCCGAGATTTTTCGCCATTTTTTATACTTTCTGCCTCTTTTAGAAAGATAAATGCTTTTTTACCAGTAATTTGCACCTGCCGGTCTTTTAAGACAAGGTTCGAGCCAAGTATTCGGAGTACTTGTCTTTTAACTTCGATGTCATGAGAACTGAAAATCTTTGTGACGTTTGCTGCAAAATCTAATGTTTCTTCCATTATTTTTGTCCACAAGGCTATGCCGTCATTTTGTATACCATCTTTAATTTGCTTCTCCTCCATTAAGAGCCTATTTTTCTCTTTGAAGTAATCCTCCTGGCTAATCATGCCCTCAATCTTCATGGCATACACATTTTTCTTTTCAACAAGAATGCTATCTAATCGAGTTGCGAGTTTACTTTTTTGAGCACGTTCAAACTGAAACTCTTTATGATTTCTTCGCTTTAAGTTTTTCTTCACCCATTCTGCAAAAGATGGTTTTATCTCGAGTCTAGCAATAAATTGCGCAACTTGTTCTTCAACCCATTTACCATTTAAATATGGCTGACTACAAGGGCCCTTTTTCTTTGTACAACGAGCGTATACAAAGGTTTGGGATGTTCCGTTTTTATAAAATTTCGTCTTAGATTCTGCAGTAATAGCTGCACCACATTCGCCGCACTGAAGAGTTTTCATAAAATAGAAGTTGTTTTGTACCTTAAAAACCTTTCGTCTACCATCAATAATTTCTTGAACCCGATTGTACTCATCGACTGTGATCATTTGTTTATGTCGGCCTTCAAAGCGCTCTCCCCTGTAATCAAAGAATCCTGTATAAAATATATTTCTGAAAAGCCTGAATGCCTCAGTTGTACTGACTGGTCTCCCTTGTCGATGTTTACTTTTTAAACCCATCGCCGTGATTTTTGCTAAAGAACTGACTACAGTCTCATTTCCAGTAAGCATGATGTCCCACCATTTTCGACATAGGTCAAATCTAACTGGATCGGGTAAAACCTCTTTTTGACCTTTTGGTTTAATTGGGTCATTCAAGTATCCTAATGGGGCAGCTCCGGGTCTCCAACCATTCTGAACTTTTGTATTCATACCCCGCTTAACATTATCTGAGAGATCCTTGCTGAATTTAGTGGCCATGCCAAACTCAATGAATAAAAACGTAGAGTTATTGCGGTCATAATCCATTGAGGGTGTGACAATATGGACATCTTCGTAGTCTACTTTATCAATAAGAGTGCCGCCTTCTTTTGCATTTCGACACAGCCTATCTGCCTTCCAGCAAAGGATGGTTTTTGTTTCTCCTTTCGAGATTCGTGAAAGCATTGTCAGAAACTCTGGTCTTTTATCAGGTCTCTTAGCAGACTTGCTTTCTGTATAGACACTCAAGACAATCATTTTTTTGTCTTGTGCCACTTCTCGGCAGATTCGCGCTTGATCGTCTAGAGAAAGAATTTGACGATCTTTGTCTTCTGAAGATTTTCTACAGTAAATAAAGCATGTGTTCATAGGCTAGAGTGACTGATATATCTATTGTACCGGATTAGTAAGAATTTTCTTACTTCTGGCCGTTGTTCATATTAACTCTTTGTCGCTTTGTTGCAAGTTTTTCATCAATCATGGCATCAAACAGGCGTAAAAGAGCGGTAGCTTGCTCAAAAGCCTCGACATCAGTTAATTCAACCCCGTATTCTTTAAAAGCCAACCTTTTAAACTCATCCAGCTCCTCTCTGGTAACAAGGGAATTCTCAAGATTCAGGGGTTTATTGTCGCTTATTGTTTGTTGAGCAGCAGCTTCTGTCATCTTTATAAACAAAGGTACAGAAACTGTTGATTTACCTCAATAAACTTTGTGTCTGACTCTATTCACTTGTGTAAATTATTAGTAGCTTTGTGTTCATAACTTGAAACAATCCCACTAAAATTTTGCTAATATAAAGTTATATGCCAGACTTTTTTAGAAAAAACGAAAACCTACCATTTCAATACCCGGTGATTCAAACACACAGAAGAAGACCAAACAATTCTGGATCGTTTATTGGCATCTTTTTAGTGGTAGTTTTAGTGGTCGGAGCATACTTACTTTTTACCTAATAAAGAATATGGCTCCCACAAATCTTCCTCTTTTTTCTTAATCAATCTGTAAAGACTGTTATCCCCTTTATCAAACTTTAGATAAATTGCATTACAAATTATTTCAGCCAACCGGAGTAAGTGATTACTGTTCGTTGCCGACTTTTTCAACGGCCCTACTATAGTATTTAGATCAATACCAAGTTTGCTTTGTATATACTTGCTATACCCTTTAATAGACGATTGTGCATTTTGATGAACAAACAGAGGTATGTTTTTCATTTTTTTGTTACTCCGTAGTAGAAATTGATTCGTGACAAACATATATAAACTTTCATCAGGGAATTTTTCTTTTCGCAGCTTAGATACTTCCACGACGAGGGCTCGGTATTTAAAGTTATGTTTAGATACTAGTTTTAGAATTGCTTTTTCATCCGACGTTTTATTGAGTCCAATTGTATTGTTTGCTTCTTCAGCGATATCTAAATTGTCGAAGGTTACCAAAACGACAACCAGATATTTATTAAAGGGTTTTTGATGATGACTGTTTTTTGCAGTATCTGAACAGGAGAAGATACCTACGGGCATAGACCCCCCTTTAAA
>CAYOMO010000117.1:0-1474 GCA_964405065.1 uncultured Gammaproteobacteria bacterium | reverse complement strand
TTAAAACAGCATCCAGCCCAAATTGAGTAAAATCCTTTGGGATGCAAAAATGGTCTGATATCTGATCATGGGTAAGATGCTTAACCCTTGGCAATTCTTTTGAAGGCATCAACAACTCGGCGGCAAAACATTGAGCTTCATGTTCTTGTTTAAAAGTGGCAAACTGATTTCTACCTTCAAAATAGAAGTGGTTTCCCTGATGAAGAAAATGGTGTCCTAGGGCATGGGCAATAAGCTCTCTTTGTTTTTTTGGGTCAGAAGTCTGGTCAACTCCGATGCTGTCGCCTAAATAAACTTCTTTTACTCGGCCGTGGAACGACCATTGGTCAAGAATAAGGTTCTCACCTTTAATAATTGTTTGTAAATCTATTGGGGCAGTAGTCAGATTATACTTTCGTAAAACCTGCCTAGCCCTTTTTTGGGCTTTTATCATATTCTTTTTGATTCCTTCTCGACTTTACAAACTCGATATAGCTCAAAACAGACTCTCTTTCATTAGGCGTCATGTCCTGAACTTCCTTCAACATCAGAGTAAATGAAGCATCCTCTTTAACTTTCTTGCTTGTTTCATCCAAATAACCGGCCTTATTCATAAGCAACTCGTAAGGAATGTTGTAGACAAGTGCTAGGGCCTTCAACTTATAGGGTGATGAGTTGTTATATCGACCCGCTTCTAACTGAGAAAGATATCCGCGAGAAAGTGCCGATTGTTTTTCTAACTCCTTATTTTTGATGGCTTCCTTAACAGCGTCAACAACAGCACTAAGTGTGTACCCACGCGCTTCACGAACGGAGCTGAGATATTCCCAGATAGTGGCGAAGTCGTCTGGTCCCTTTAGTTGAGTCTTGGGGTTGGATGTTTGTTTCATAGATTAAAGCTCGTCTAAATTATTGTACCAAATAATGTAAGCAAAATCTTACTTTTCATACTATAATGAGAATAATTTACACCAATAAACACAAATCACTATAAAGTTTATTGAGGTAAATTGCAACAAATTGTACTTTGTTATTAAAGATGACAACTACTGCCATAAAAAAGACAATTTATATCAATAAAGACAAGAGAGTTAACAGTGAACTCTTCGATGAGATTCGGCTTAGTAAAGGCCTCTCCCGTTTTCAGTTAGCGATAGACGTAGAGCTTTCTCCCCAAACAGTCAGACGAGTGTTAGTTATAGGTGGTGACCCTCGGCCATCAACTGTTAAAAAAGTCGCCGATTACTTAGGCATCCCAGCAAGTAAATGGTACATCGAGCGAGAGCTAAATACGACTGATATCCCAGAAACTAATGCAATCTAGCAAAACTGTACAGCCTATGAGTAAACGTCGCCTGAAAATAAAACATGAGCAAAGTAGCACGATTGAACTACACAACTATAAATCACGATGCCAGGGTGAGACTTGGCTTAACTATTAACGAATACTGTGTGATTGACCTAATACATAACCTAGCCACTAATCCCAAAAACG
>CAYOMO010000116.1:0-4265 GCA_964405065.1 uncultured Gammaproteobacteria bacterium | reverse complement strand
TCTTTAAGAGCGTCCAATGCCCAACCTACCAATCGTGATTCGACGACTGAACGATTGTTGTAAACTCTAAAAATCTCAACCATGTCTAAATCAAATGGTGAAGCTTTTAAAATAGCTGCACCTTCTGAAATGGCTTCCATCATGCCGTATTCAATACCGTTGTGAACCATTTTGGCAAAATGCCCGGCACCTACCGGACCAAAATGGCCATAGGCATCGGGCGCGGCAATTTTAGCCGCCAGGTTTTTGATCAGTTCATAATCTGCTTTATCTCCCCCAATCATCAGACAAGCACCGGTTCTGGATCCGCCAGGACCTCCCGAAGTGCCGATGTCCATAAAATGGATACCAGTTGGTTTAATCTTCTCTGCCCGTCTTAAAGTATCTTTATAAAAGGAATTTCCACCATCGATAAGTAAGTCTCCCTCTGAAAGAAGTGGTAGAGCCTTATCAATAAATTCATCAGTTACCTCTCCAGCGGGAAGCATCAACCAGATAACTCGGGGTGTTTCTAACTTGGAAATTAAATCTTCTAAATCTTTAGCCGGTATAGCACCAGCTTGAGCTACTTCTTCTAAAGGCTCAGGGGAACGATTCCAGGCGACTACTTCCTGACCTTGTTCAAGCAAATGAAGAACCATATTTTTGCCCATTCGCCCTAAACCAACATAACCAAGTTTCATCACTTTGAATATACCGTTTAAAAGAGAGGTTGTCTAGAGGTTTTTCGATAGGCAGCCGCGTTTGCTAAAATATCCGATGGTAAAGTGTGGGGAAATCCAATTGGAGTAATCTGATGGAGTGGAACCGGTTTTTCCGGTCTCTGAGTCAGAGCATGAATAGCCTCAAAGACTTCTGCAACCCGAGACCCTGGATGATTGACTGCAGCTGCCATTTGTTCAGCTATTGATTGCCGAATACTCTCTGAACTTGGCTTGGATCGAACTATTTTGTCTTTTAGATCTGGCATAATAAAATACTAATCCAATAAATTATATTAATCAATATATTATTTATATTATAAAGTATAAATTTAAATATACTTTTTAAAATATTTGAAAAATATTATCTATCTTCCATACTCTATCCTCTATCCTCTATTATTAATCTATGCATCTGTCCATAGATATTGGGGGAACCCATATCCGTTTTGCCACATCCAGAGACGGCAAAAAAATTGATCATAAAGAAAAATTTCATACTCCCAAAATGTACGACGATGGGATAGATCTGATTGAGGAGACGGTCGAGCGTATGACAGATGGTCATGTCCCCGCCAATATTACTCTGGGTGCAGCCAGCCCGATTGATTATGTGAAAGGGGTGATCATGAAACCGCCGGCTTTGCCAAACTGGGCCGGACATTCGATCCGTAAAGAGCTGGAACTGCGACTTAAAACCAAAATCCAACTGGAAAATGATGCCTGTTTAGCCGCCCTGGCCGAAGCCCGTGCTATCAATCCGAAAAAGTACCCGATTGTAGCCTATATCACCCTAAGTACCGGTGTTGGTGGAGCTAGAGTCGTGAATGGGCGAATTGATTATCATTAAACCCCTTTTGAGCCCGGACATCAGATATTGGATCCCGATGGCCGTTTTTGGCCGGGATGCGGACAGCGAGGATGTTTTGAATCTATGGCCTCAGGTAGAGCTTTTGAGATCACCTACGGCGTCAAACCAGAGCTATGTGAAGATTTTAAGATCTGGGAAGAGCATGCCCAAACAGTCTCTCAAGGGCTGGTCAATGTGATCACTCTCTGGTCACCGGATATTTTGATACTGGGAGGTAGCCTGGTAAAAGCCGGGAAAAAATTTATCGATCCTTTAATGCATTTTACTATCAATGATCTGCAGATCTTTCCTGCCCCTAAAATAGTTATCTCTAAAATGGACGACAATAACGTCCTTTTAGGTGGATTTGCCTTGCAATCACAAAAAAAGCTTCTATAATAGCTCTTTATGACATCTCCTGATCGTAGCCCCAGAATACGTAAAGTTTGCGATATACGCATATGTCCTACAGCCAAAGACTGTCAGCTCTCTTCAGCTATTGGGAATATTAAAAAAAGCGATTCACCTTTTACAGATGATGAAAAAAGATGGCAACTTGAAGCTTTGAGAAATAATAGTGGATTTCAAAAATGTCGTTTATACTCACAAGTTTTTCCAATAAACGAAATTACAAGACTTCGTAACTCAAAGTAACTGACATCCTGACTTCATTCTCACCTGGCTGGAGCCTGGTGTCCTGATTGGAAGTTGTAGAATCGACTGCTTTAGCGGCGTACATCATTGGGCCTCCTCCACCGGTACTCTCACTATAATTAATAATCTTTCCTAATTTAAAACCAGCAGCACTAGCTGCAGTCTGAGCTTTGGCTTTGGCTGATTCAATAGCTTTTTGTCGGGCTTCATTTTCAGCAGCAGTCTGGTCTTCATTATCAAACTGTACTCCACCAAGCTGATTAACCCCGTTTTTAGTACCAATATCAATAATTTTATTTGCCAGTTCTAGTTGGTCGACTTTGATCACCAGATTGGTATTAGCTCGATATGAACCAGCTTTAGAATTGGGGTCTGGGACTGCTGGCGCGGCAGCTGATTTTTCCATCAAGACTGGCTTGTTACTAAAATCTTCATAAACACTAATATTTTCAGTTTTTATATCTTTATCATCTATCCCCAAGGCTTTAATTTCGGCAGTTACCTGATTGATGGTCTGGTTCATCTTATTTTTAGCTATATCAGCGGTGGCACCATCTGCAACCACACCCAAACGAACAGTAGCGGCTGACGGGGTGATTTTCACTTTTCCTTCACCTGTGACTGAAAAAGAATCAGTTTTTTGAGTTACTGTACTAGTGACTGAAAAAGGTAATGGCCCAGCAATTTTGGTGAAGACAAATAATGAAACCAGGGTAAAAATAATGGCGAATGAGATTGTTCCAAGTACTTTTAAAACTGACATAACTTATTATTGTCACACCAGTCTTCGGATGTCAAAATTCAGGCTTTAGGAAAATCTATGTATCGTCTACGGATAAAAATTACCACAAAAAGCCATACTCCACCGATCAGATAAGCGCCCAAGGTATCTGAAAACCAGTGGGCTCCTAAAAAGATACGTGATATTCCCATTAAAATAATTAATAAAGTCCACAGACCTATCACCACATATCGGAGAATCCCTTTTGGTAAATAAATCCATGACAAATAGAGTAAAAATCCGGCAAATCCGGTAAAAAACAGTACATGGCCAGAGGGAAAAGAGTCTTTAACCTGATAAGAAGCAACCTGCTCTATCAGATTGGGATCAGGTCTTGGTCTGGCAACTAGTAATTTTAATATCAGACTTAATAACACAGCCCCACTAGTTGATAGGAGTAATATACCGGCATCAACGAGTTTTCTAAATCTGATCAAAGTCAAACATCCGGCTGCAACCAAGAGTGCTCCGGGGATCACAAAACCAATTTCAGTCATCACCAGCATCAGATAATTAAATGGCTGACTATTGATCAGCTGAATATTACGAGTGATATATAAATCAAATGGAAAATAAGGATATTGTTTGGCAAAAAAAGCCAGTACAGCAAAACCAACTAATAAACTGAGCAAGCTGACTTCAAAAAGGCGACTGCGTTTTTTAATTTCAGGTTTAGAAGGGTGTTTTAAAGGATCGGTCATTTTAATTTAAGTTGTTTGACGACTATAGCATAAAAGGAGAAAAAGATCAGATTGCAGAGCAGCGAAAAAACTATAATCGTAATAATGGCATTTTCTCGCATCAAGAGAGATCCAATATCAGCTAAAACCCGGCCTGGATGAGTAAATAAATAAACCGAATGCGTCCTTTCCACTTTTCCCAATGCGACCCCGAAGGCTATTAGTGTATTAAAAATAGCTACAACCGGCATAAATAAAGGATTTGGTCGCCGTCTGAAGATCGGAAATATTTTTTGCAAGGGATACATGCCAAATAAATAGGTAATAATGCCAAAACCAAAAATCATGACATACTGCATAAATAAGATAAATTGTTCGGGGATCGAAGTGGCTGCATAAAATTGACGGGGGAAATGTTGTAAATCTGTCACCAGATAAATTGTATTGGGCACAAATAATAACCAAAGTATAAATAAGGGTATTTTTAGCCACCAATCTTTGAAATAAACAAACAGCAGCCCAAAAAGTACTCCTAAGCAAGCTAGCAAGATGTTGAGAGACATCCAATTGATGTTTCCAATGGCAGACATTCCTTTATT
>CAYOMO010000115.1:0-4300 GCA_964405065.1 uncultured Gammaproteobacteria bacterium | reverse complement strand
ATTGTGTGGATATCTAAAGTGAGAGTTATCCACGGAGAAAGGGTTGAAAAAAATAAAACAACATAAAAATACCCCGCTCGGGCGGGGTATTTTTATATAGATTTTCTACTAAAATTATTTTTTAGTGGTCGCTGGTGTATCAGTAGCGTTGTTAAAATACACTGGTCCAACATTGATCAATATATTTTTAGATGGACTGTAAAGGATAGCCTTCTGAGCTTTAGCGTAAACTAACAATTGATCGCCATTTTCCGCTCCAGCGTAAAAAGGTTGTTCAGCGACAAGTTTCTTAGCATCAAGTACTGTAGCCAAAGTGGGTTTTTCATTAGGAAGAAGAATTAATTTACCAACTTTTGCCACCAATTCTTCTGTCGCCTTATCTATCTCAGCCTGAGTGGCTTTGTCGGGAGTTCCCTGAGCTGCCGGTGCCTGGTTACCCGTAACCGAACCAGATTTCTTCTGATCATAAGTTTTCCAACTAAAATAAGCAACAACAAGCAAAATTAAAACAATAATAACTTTAAAAAATAGACCCGAACTTTTAACATTTTTTTCCTCCATATATTTAAATATTAACTATTAATTTTCAGAATCCAAAAAGATCCGAATAGTCTACTATAACATTTTTCTCAAAAAGAGAACAACTACTCCTCTTGTGGCCCAACCGGTGGTTCAACGACCGCAGGGATCTCAGGCGGAGCTTCCTCTAAGACAGGAGTCTCAACAGGCACCGCAACTTCTGGTTCAGTAGAAGTTACCGTATCTGGCGGATTATTTTCGATGACAATCGGAGTATCTGTAGATGATTCAGACTCTGGAATTATAGATTGGATAATTTCTTCACTAATTGATTCAGTAGAAGTTGAATCCTGTGTGGGATTATCCGAAACAGGATTGGACGAAGTAGAGCTATCACTCGCAGTAGTTTGATCAGGAACGACTGACGCAGAGCTTAAGCCAAGCTGATCTAAGATACTTCTCAAAGTTTGCTTATCTACACAAAGATCATCCAAACAGAGAGTTTTTGTTCGCACCTCTCTCACCACCAACACCCCATCTTCCGTCAAACTCCAATTACCAGAGGCACTCCTAATCGATCGAATGTTATCAATATCTAAATTATTTAAATCAAGCGAAGCGAGAGTTTTAATTTGTCCGGTAGTGGTATCAACCGTCCAGATATCTTGATCAGTATAGGTGATTTCTCCATTTTTGATCTGCGGGGTCAGACGAGCATAACCGAGATTAACAAAGACCACAATTTTACCAGTTTTAAATTCATTACCATTTTCATCTTCAATGGTATCGGCAGAATTAGCATCAAAATCTTCTAACGCTTGTCCAATCATCACACCACTGGTAGTGGCTTTCATTCCAACCCCTGGGATACTAGAAATGGCAACATAGTCCCCCGCTTTGATTTCACCATTTTCATCAGATACTTTCACTGGAACACGACCAGCCAAAGCCACTGGTTTACCATTAGGAATATCTTTACCTAGGGTTAGACCTGGACTGGTGGAGATAGCTCCGATTAAGTAACCAGTCTTGTTTTTGTCCGCTTTTCGTAAACCAAAAGATTCAGTCAAGGTCGCAGTAGACGACGAGGTATTTTCTTGGGCAACATAGACAAGATCACCAGCTTCTAATCCATCTTCAAAGACTTGATAGTTTTCCGCTAAGTCGATGTCCCCAATAGCGGCAGTAGTGGCATAGATTGTTCCTGCCGTAGTACCACAAGACCCCGTATTGCGAACACAGAGAGAACCTTGAATGGAGAGAGTGGAGACGGGGGTGGTGGTGGCGATGCCAACGTTACCCATTAGATTGATAGTTCCACTGTTCGCAAAAACATGTAAGTCGTCAAGATAACCAGTGGCGGTAGCGTACCAGTTTGCTTTTCTCATATACAACCTTGCATAAGTGGCATTACTTGGAACAGCTATATTTACTTCCACATACTTCCAATCTGTAGTTATTGCTGTCTCCGACCAGAGAGTACTAGATGTTCCACCGGTACCATCAGTGGTAATATAGGCACTAAAAGCATCGCCACCACTAAAAGCAGTAACTTTATACCACATACTAACGGTTATAGTTTTACCCTGAAGAGAACTGACATTTAAAGCAAGGTAGGAGGTGGTATTATTTACTCCTGTATCAGCATCTTGCCACATCATCGAAGCAGTACCGGAATAATAAACTGAGGTAGATTGAGATTCGGTAGCAGTACCTTCTGAGTCAACCCAAGTTCCAATACCACTTTCAAAGTTACCATCAGATAATGTGTCTTTGGTATAACCTAGAATATTATTTGTCGAGCCAAAATAAATATTTTCATTAGAATACAAAGCGGAACTAGAACTAGCGGTCCCAAAACGATTATTTATAATTCGTAAAGTATACTCATTAGCTCTTGCCCCACCGTTGACTTCAAACTTCAAAGCTGGAGTGGTAGTCCCAACACCAAGATTACCACTAGAATTTATAGTAAGTTTAGCCGAGTTAGATGGTCCAATCATAAGAGAGCTAGCCACGTCGTTGGTAATAGATCCACCAAAAGCATAAGAACCGCTAACAGCAATGCTATTAGATAAACCAGAAGCAAACGAATTAGCACCACTGATATTGTTTGATGCCCCAAATGAATACGAACCTGATCCTGTTACACTATTCGAATAACCAACAGCATAACCAACACCAGAAGTGTTAACACTATTACCATAACCAATAGTCCCACTGTAATAGGAATTGCCTCCGATAGTATTTCCGTATCCGAAAGCTGAAGAATTACCAACAACACTAAAGTAATTACTATAGACAATGTTTGAGGCACCTACTGCGGTATTATAGGCATAACCACCAACAGCATTGTTATAACCAACAGATGTGGAATACCCAAATGATGAACTGGCTGTGTTGTTATTACCAATAGCCACGTTGTAAGACCCAACACTAGCTATCTGAGTAGCGTTAACTCTGTTCCCTTGAATATCTAACGCATAAGACCCTCTAGTGTTACCAGTAGTATTGCCGATGATTAAAGCATTGGTAGTAGGTTGGACAACTGATAGTCTCCCAGAAACAGAAGTGTCTTTAAGTGTAGAAGTAGCACTAGAAGAGGTAGCAACAAAATATGAAGCATCAACATAACTAGTAAATTTACCGGCGCCTGAAACATCAAGTTTGTAAGTGGGAGACAAAACACCCAAACCGAGATTATTGGCGATATAAACATTGCCATCATTAAAATAACCGGCCCAATTATTATTACTTCCCCCAGAAGCAGTACCATAGACTCCAGTAGCGTAAAAAGTTCCAGCATTACCAGTCGCTTTAAAATATCCACCATAAGCCGTATCAGCGCGAGTAGCTTCACCATAAACACCATAACCATAAACCCCGCCATAGGACATACTTTGCAAACCATAAATAATGTCTTCACTTTCATCAGTCGATGAAGCGCTTAAATACATAGCCTTACCAACAGGGGCCCCGGTTGTACCAGAAAAGTTTAAATAAGATGAGGCGCCAATAAATGTACCATTAGCTGAAGTTGGATTATACAAAACTGATAATTTATTAGTTGGAGTAGAAGACCCAACACCAACAAAATTACTAGTATTTACAACCAGCCCATTCGTAACAGAGCCACCTCCACCCAAAACCAGATTTCCATCAGATACAAGTCGCATATCATTTGAGTCAGGATTTAAGATAGACAAACCAATTCCTTGTGCCGAGTTTTCAAAACGAGCTAATTGACCACTATTTAAAGTATCAACATCTGCTCCATTTACCTGAAAAATATAACCAGGGTTAGATAATCCAATTCCAACTTTACGCTGAGAAATTGTATCGTCTGGATGGAATAATATATTACCAGAGTCAGTATCCACCACCATAAATTTCTTTTCAAATTCTGGAGAATAAATAACAAAATTTTCGGGATTTGCTCCAGATAGATTTAAATAAGCTCCATGAGTACTATCAAAAAAATTGATGTAACTATTAGCATCGGTTGGGTTTTGAATAGTTAAAGTTCCTGTTGGAGTGGTCGTACCAATTCCCACATAGCCACCCGCCTCTTGCAAGAGAGTAACATTACTTTCTCCATTATAACGGAAAACATTAGAGCCATTTGGTGCACTAAAAATCACAAAATCATCTTGATTCTCACCAACATTAAAAAGACTTTTTCCATTTACAGTTAAAAGTTTTAATGTATTCCCATCTCCAACTGTAACATTCCCCGCAAAATAGTTAGTCCCCGTCGTACTGGTAGCGGTAATATAATTAA
>CAYOMO010000114.1:0-4312 GCA_964405065.1 uncultured Gammaproteobacteria bacterium | reverse complement strand
AGTTATTGTGACTGGGCTGAAATAGAGCAGCTCTTAAAAAGAGAGGGAGTAGGAATAATAACTCTCTGACTTTAACTTTCATACTCTAGGCGTAATGTCCATTATGCCTAGGAATGAGGGCTAAACCTATGAACGAAGATAAAACTAAAAATATAACAATGCTGGAACAAGCACTTTACTATCTCGAAGAGAGAGGATGGAGTGTAATTCCTATTGGCAAAGATAAAAAGCCGCTTATTAAGTGGACTAAATATCAATTTGAAAAAGCAACCAAAGAAGAGGTAATAAGCTGGTTTACTAATAACCCAGAAGCCAATGTAGGTATCGTAACTGGCAATATTTCCAACCTTACTGTAGTTGATATTGATCCACGGCATAATGGCACTGATGAGGATTTTAGAGCTATTCAAACTGTCAAAAGTGCGACAGGTGGCGGTGGCTGGCATTATTTCTTTAAATATAAAAATGGCATTCAAAATCACGCGAATATCAAAGAGGGCATAGATATAAGAGGTGAAGGTGGTTATGTCATTGCTCCACCGTCATTACATGCGAGTGGGAAAAGATACGAGTGGATTAATAATCCTAATGATACCTCTATTGCAGAATTACCAATAATTTTAGAAGAAATGTTGGTAAATTCTGAAAGACAAAACAATCTAAATAATAAGAATAGAGACAATAATTTACTCACTGGCGTAGCAGAAGGAGGGAGAAACGACAGTGCTGCATCAGTCATTGGTAAATGGTTAAAACGTTATCCTCAGGATGAATGGGAGTCTGACGTTTGGCCGATGACTCAATTGTGGAATCAGGTAAACCAACCACCACTACCTTTAGATGAGCTGAGAACTACTTTTGACTCAATAACAAATAAAGAGCTGACAAATAAAGATAATAGTGAGGAAAATTCAGGGAAAAGAACAGTATCTGATAAATTAGTCGATCTTACCTTAGCATCAAATGCACTTCTTTACATGGATCAAGCAGGTGAGCCACATGTTACTTTTCCTGAAAAGCCAATAATAGGATACCCCATTAAAGGATCAATTTTCAGAAGATGGTTATCTGGTAAATATTGGCAAGAAACTAACAGGGGCATCTCTGGAGACACATTTCTTCAAACTGTGAATAGTTTAGAAGCAAAAGCCTTTTCTGAAGGCAATACAAATACCTTATTTAACCGAATTGCAAGGCTGGGAAATACCATTTACTACGATTTAGGAGATGATAACCGAGTGGTTAAGATAACTGATAAAGGGTGGGAAATTACTAATGATTGTGAATTAAAATTCAGAAGATTTAATCACCAACTTCCACAGGTTGACCCCCTTCCTAATGGGAATATAAATAACGTTTTGAGATTTCTAAACCTAAAAACTGAAACTGACAAATTACTCTATATAACCTATTTGGTAACAGTATTTTTTCCTGATATTCCTAGGGTTATTCTAATCAATATTGGTGATCAGGGTGCAGCTAAAAGTACTGCCTTGCGAATTGCTAGAAGTTTAATTGATCCAAGTGTTGCAGAGTTATTAAGCCCTCCAACCGATATTGGTGAGCTAGCTCAAGCATCAAACCATCATTACTGCTTGTATTTGGATAATCTGTCCTACTTGAAAGATGATTTATCGGATGCACTATGTAGGTTAGCTACAGGCATAGGATTTACCAAAAGGAAATTATTCACTAATGACGAAGATATTCTATTTAACCAGAAGGCAGCGATAGGCATTACAGGAATTAATTTGGTAGCACAAAGACCTGATCTTTTGGACAGGTGTTTAATATTAAGCTTTGAAAGAATCCCAGAGGATAAAAGAATAGATGAAGAAGATTTCTGGAGAAACTTCAATGAAGAGAAACCATATATTTTAGGTGCAATTTTTGACACTTTAAGCAAAATTCTGAGACTTATTCCAACATTTAAGTTACCTAGGAAACCTAGAATGGCTGATTACGCTAAATATGCTACAGCTGGTGCAATTTCACTTGGTAAAACTGCTGATGAGTTTCTTGATGTGTTCAGTGAGAACATTTCCCGACAAAACCAAGCTGCAATCGAATCTTCTCCTACTGCTCAGTCAATCCTACAGTTTATGTCAGAAAGAGATGAGTGGAATGGGTCAAGCTCAGATCTTCACAAGGAGTTGAAGCTTATTGTTGAAAAGTTAAACCTGCAAATAGGAGGTTCTGATGGCTTTCCTAAGCCTTCTAGCTGGCTGTGGAGACGCATAATGCAAATACGAACCAACCTTTTATCACTTGGCATTAATGCCACTAAAGCTGAATCAGATCGTGGGTCGTTTATCACTTTAAAGAAATCCATCAAAGAGTCTGATATTGCTGCCACTCCTGCCAGTGTAACCAGCTCTAATGGCACTATGGCAGCAATGGCAGAAAATTCACCTAAGGTGGAGGATATGGACGAAGAAGAGATAAGGTCTATTTTTGGAATGGAGGAAGCTTAATAAGCAAGAGATATGTTCAAACAATCCTTACTGTATGAACACATCTCGATATTTTAGGAAATTATGAGTCATTACGATTTAACAAATAACAATGGAGAATATCATTTTTCTGTCAGGGATTGGCATAAAGTTCTTGAGTTGGCAAAAGAGTATGGATGGAAACCAAAAGGGACAAGTACTAACAGGATAATGAAGTCCTTTGCTGGCAAGTGGGATAACTGGGATGGTAATTATTTTGATTTCTCTAATCAGCTCGTGGATGAGGATGATGCAAAAAACTTAGCAAAAGCTTTAAGAGCAGCAATGAAAGATATACCAAAGAAGAGACCAGCCATGATGTCAGACAAAATGACACTCCTAGAATTATGGAGCGGAAGTAAGTTCAGACTGTATCTTAGAAATTTTATTCTGTTTTGTGAGGAGGGCTTATTCATTATTCGCTGAGGCTCTTCGTTTCAGAAGTATCAGATAAAGACAAATAAAAAAGGACAGTAGTATGGGAAAATTAACAAAGAAACAACTAAGACAACGTCATGTAGCTCCACTGAAGAGTGGTTATTACGCTTATTTGAGATCTGGCCTAATCCCTTGCGAACAATGCTTGTTTGGAAAGCCCTTGGAGGAGGAACAGGATAATTGTCAGTGTAGTCAGGTTAAACAATTCCAAGAAGATCGAATAGCTGAGATTCAAGAACTTCCTCAGATTAAGGAACAAGATCTTCCAATTATCATTTCACTTGTGAGAGAGGAAACACTGCAAATGATTATCTCTAATTGGTTAGGCAAAGTAGGACTAATTAATAAAAGCTCTAAGACAAATGAATACCAACCAATATTAAAGCTCTGGTATCTCAGTATTAATGCAGCAAATAGAATGCGAGATTCGTTAGGTTTGTCACCACAAGCAAGGGCAAAACTTGGAGTTGCAACTGCAATTGGATTTGATTTTGCTAGACGAATGCAAAACCTAGATAAGGGAGGAAACGATCATGTTGAGTAATGAACAGCTAAAGCAGTGTCGAGATGATATAGGATACTTCGCGAAAACCATTGTAGGAGTTGATTTATGGCCTCATCAGTTAGAATTCATGCAAAGCAAAAGTAGAATCGTTGTTGTAGCTAGTGCTAGGCAAATAGGTAAATCTACAGCATGTGCTATAAAAGCAATACATACAGCATTCTCCAGGTCTTCAAAGGTGTTAGTAGTATCTCCATCACTCAGACAATCAGGTTTAATGTTTGCTACTATCAGGCAATATATCCAAGAGAGCGATTTATTAAGAGGATCTTTAGTTGATGACACTAAAACATATATCAAATTAAGTAATGGTTCTGAATTATGGTGTCTCCCTGATAGTCCTGCTCAAATTCGAGGATTTAGTAAGGTAGCCACAGTCATTGTTGATGAGGCCAACTTTTGTAGCCAGGAATTATTGCGTGCAGTTCAGTATTCATTACTTACGGTTTCAGATAGTCAGTTATTTATGATCTCATCTCCTTGGTCTATTGATCATTGGTTCTATCGCTATTACCAGGATGGAATGGATAGAAGAGATCCTACAGTTGCTAGTTTCCATTATACATACGAAGCCTCTCCTTTAATCCAAAAAGACTATGTTGAGCGAATGAAAGATAAGATTACTGAGGAAGAATACAAAACAGAAATCTTAGGCGACTGGATAGGTGACGAGGATGCTTATTTCGATTATGAATTAGTGGAATCTTGTATTGCTGATTACAGCTTGTTAGATCCAAATAATAGAGAGAATAAGCCCAAGGTCTATGTGTGGGCTGGAATAGACTGGGCTGGAAGAGGTAGAGATGATACGGTAGTTATG
>CAYOMO010000113.1:0-4450 GCA_964405065.1 uncultured Gammaproteobacteria bacterium | reverse complement strand
AAGACGAATATATGAGATATCAGGCAACAAATGAAATACTGCATTGTAATGAACTTGGCATCAATACAATACTCCTAACAGGCTGTCATCATAGGAAACTAGCGATTATTGATCGATCGATCCTCTGGGAAGGAAGTTTAAACATCCTGTCTCAAAGCTATAGTCGGGAAATCATGAGACGAATGGGAGAAGGAGAGTGTGCCCAAAAAATGTTTGATTTTCTAGAAATGAAAAAACTCCTTAAAAAGGCAATATAGCCGAAGATTTTACCCCTAATGCTTTAATAATGGCATATAATTTATCAAGAGACGGATTAACCTCACCACGCTCAATACAAGCGTAATAATTAGTATTCATAGCGGCTTTTTCGGCTACCTCGGCCTGCGTCATTCCTTTTTTTTCTCTGGCAACCTTGATCTTTACGCCGACTTCTTTTCTGGTCTTAGGACTATCCATATATCGGTAGTATAGCAGTTTTTCGTACCTCATTCTATAATACATCTATGGTAACGAAACAAAATAACAATATTTTTCTTCCTGAGGGCGTATCTTGGGAGGAAGTAATAAAACTTATAAAAGGGGAGAAGTATGAGTATATTGTAAAGAAAATAAGACCTTCGACCCTCAAATTTGTTTTAGAGGAGATTAATAAACCTAAAATTATTCAAGCTCTAATAAAAGCTTTAATAGAAACGGATCCTAAGAATGCCACGGAAAAATATGCTGAAAGTATAGTTGACTCCTTACAGGAAGTTAGTCGAACTATTTTAAAACAAAAAAGCTAAAAAAAAACTTGATATAACTCTTATGCCCCTTTTATTCAGACTTACAAGGGAAACCATAATTTATATTTTTTTTATATCTCCCATGAATTTTACAAATCCTTCCCGTGCTTCTTTAGTAAACTTTCTGCGATGACATTTTTTATATTTCTTTTCCGATCCGCAGAAACACTTTGACGTAGATTTTATTTCTCTTTTATTCTCAAGCAATGGTTTTAAATATTTATGTAAATCAGCAAGAGATAACAGTGAAATTGAGCACAAATCGACCAGATGCTTATTTGTCTTACCTAACCTACTTGTCTCTCTGTGGTAATACTCAAAGATCGCTGGATAACCATGGCTATAATTTTTCACTGGCCAATAACCAAACCGCTCAAAAAAGCTATGCTGATAAAAATATGGCGTGACTAATTCATCAAGAAAAATTTGCAGATCACTAATTTTTCCTGAGAGGATATATTCGAATAAAAGGGGCTGCGGACAAAGACAAGAGCGGCCATCTTTAAATAGATGAAGGTCTAGTGGATTCGTGATACCACGAGCTTTCCCTGCTTTTATAATCCGGCCACTAGTCTCATAAACAGATGGGGCTTGCCTTTGTAGATCGCTCGGAAAATCAATCTTAATATTGTAACTATCTTCAATATAAAAGGAATTATTTTTGTCCTTTGTAGAGGGATCAATGACAATTTTTTGGACTGCCTGATCATATAAAGCTCTAATCTTTAATGTACCCTCAATCCGATCAGCGGATACAAATATAAGATCCGGGTAATACGTAAGAAGAATCGTGTTGTTTTTTACCGTATTCCATTGTTGTTTCACATTGACCATGCCCCCGACGGTATAACCACCCTTTGGATAGGTTTTACAGATATATTTGCTGAAAGAGTAGCTCCGCCTCGCAAAATATCATTGAGAAGAACATGTACTTCGGCTTCATCGCCTGCACTGCTCAACCGTTGCAATAACATTACCGCTTTTGAAATATATCGCACAATCGCAACTTTTTGCGACTCTGTAATTTCCGAAAGATAAGCATCAACATACCTATTCTTATCAGCTCTATCCGGGAAGCGCGGCGTTTCTATATAGCTCTCTAAATTACTAAAAAAGTACGTTAGCGTATCGTAGGTGTTTATGGCCGGATGTGCTAGTATTATTTCCCTATAAATAAGCTCCAGATGAAATGATTTTAATGGATGCATCTCGTTTACGTCTTTACAACCATAATTCCATTTTTTACCAAACTTCGCAGATTTTCTGTAGGCACTATTCAGGTCGTTGACTGTTTTTGAATCACGAATATAACCTTTTGGATCGGTTTTGATCCATCGAATACTCTCACCTTTCTCCATCACTGCCTTATACTTCAACTGTCGCCGTCTTTTGGACATTTTCAATAATTCCGGTACCCCGTATATATTTTCGCCATATTCATTTACCTCTCCTGTCGGAATTGCTGGAACGAGATCAATTGAAAACCCTTGTTTATCAGGTGAGAAAAAAATACCAACTGAATGAGACTGAGCCTCGACTATCACATTGTACCCGGCCCGTTTATATTCTTCTTCAAGTCTTTTGGCGAGATCCCGCAAAATATTGCTTACATCCAGACTACGCGGATCAATTTTTCCTTTGATAACCTCTGAAAACGTAAGAGGGCGCATAGATGGAGGCAGTGGCCAAACAACATCAAGATCACTGACCGGATGAATTGCCGTATAGCGTGGCCAAGAACCGTTTTTGAAAATTCCATCTTCATACTCTTTAAGGAACTTACAGAGTTGGTCAAATTTATCTGTTATAAATTGCCTTTCATCTGGCTGCGGAGAAAGCTTTGTGCGAATGTAATCTTCAATAATGCTATTAATCATGTCACTTCTCATAGGGAAAGATGCTTGAAATAGTAAAAACGTCAGACAAAAGTCTGAGCGGTGTATTGCTGATGGTGTACCAGGGGTAGCTATAAAGTAAATCCATTTGTTCTTTCGAGAGAGCTCTGCTGTCTCCAAACGTGTAGATAATAAGAGGAAGATTTTTATTCATTACTTCCTTGATAAAATCATCAAAATCGGCCATTTCCTTTTTATACCCAACAACAAGGATTGAGTGGTTGGTTATCGTATGGACATCTCGAAGATCCTCTGTCGAATCCTCAATGCGAAACAGGCCGCTTTTTCTGAGTGTGTTGATTTCCGAATCCATCGTGTGGTTTTTTGGTCGGAAGATTTTAATGGGTCGTTTGAGATTTCTATAGAGAATTCGCTCTTTCCGGTATATATGTCGAATGACTTTCACCGTAACGATAACGCCACCAATAAAACTGATAATGACCGAGAGAGACCAAGCCAGCAGACTAATATTATTAACCGAGCTAATTATGGTTATAAGGTTCATAGATATAAAAATTTGTAAGTAAATCTTTAACTCCGATTTATCTTACACTCCTTTTTTCATTTTGTCAACTTTTCTTAAGTATTGCAAGTTTATCTTAAGGATTGTAAAATTGGGCATATGGATAAATATATACTTGGTAAAAAAATTCGGGAACTTCGAACAGCCAAAGGAGTTTCTCAGGAAGAACTTGGAAAAGCACTTGGCCGCTCACATGCCGCAGTATCAGACATGGAACGTGGTGTAACTGAAATCACGGTAAAGGATCTTTATCGTATTGCAGAAATTTTATCGGTTCCTATTACTGAGTTTATCAAGGAGCAGGAACAGTCACAACATGTTTCCTTTTCACACAACAGATATGATAAAAATATGACACCTCAAGAGAAAGCTACTTCAGATAAAGTAAACGATGATTTTGAAACACATGTTAGAAATCTCATAAAGAACAAACAATGAACCAAAGTCTGAATAGAAATAAAACGGAAAGTATACTCAAGATGGCTCGTATTACAGAAGCGCCTGTGGATGTTAAAAAGATCGCCGAAGTATTAGGATTTCTGGTAGTACCGTATGATTTTCCTAAAAAACAAAAAGGACGAATAATATTTAAAGAAGATATTAAGGCGATTGGTGTAAATAAAAATCATCCTGAAACACTACAACGATTTAGTATAGCACACGAGATTGGACATTTTTTGAGTGGCCATGCGCTTTATGAACATGTATACTCTGATGACGAAAATAGATTGTATGACCCATACTTTCATCAAGAACGAGAGGCTGACCTATTTGCTTCTGAACTTTTAATGCCAAAAAAATTTCTGATAAAGGACTTAAATGTGTTTGGGCTTGATATAAAAAAACTTGTTGAGAAATACCAAGTAAGTGAACAGGCTATGTGGATAAGGCTAACTTCTTTAAATTTAGCGGAAAAATACTCTCCTGTTCACGATAAAAAAATAAAAGAGTTCAGTAAATTTTAATATCACTATCTTTAATCATAATGGCGCGATTATCCTCTATCTTATAATAGGCTTCCTTATTTCCGTTTAGTATGCTCTGAACTGAGACGAAATAAGGTATTCCTTTCAAAGGATAAATAATACTTACAATATTATCTATAGGATAAGATTGTCCATTGATCGTTAAGTAGTTCTGTTTTGTTTTGAAATTAATTTCTCCAACATATAAATTATTATCTATGACAGATACCGCAGTTAGTATATTGTCTGACTGATACACTCGTTTCCACAAATTAGGTTTCT
>CAYOMO010000112.1:0-4502 GCA_964405065.1 uncultured Gammaproteobacteria bacterium | reverse complement strand
AACCGTGCCGGATGTCATTTGAGTGACCGAGGACGCCGCGGAGATGCCCGGTCCGCCGGTCTTGATGTGGATCGCGTAGGGGAGCGGACCGCTTCCACGGCCGGTCTTTCGAGTGCCGGGAGGCGGGTTGTAGTACCCCTTCTCCGACCGCTCGACGACGCGCTTGACGCGCTTCGCCCCGTCGCGTGAGATGCTGCCCATGTTACCAGTCGATCCCTTCGAAGTCGGTCTCGCTGAAGCCGAAGACCGAGAACGGAAGCTCAGGCCGGGTGTGAAATTCGAGCGTTCGAAGGGTTCCGCCGACCGCGAGAGCAGCGCCCGAGCCGTTGAGCGGAACGGGCTCTTGAACGGGGATCCCGTTCTTAAGGATCGGCTTCAGCTTCGTCGAGCCGCCGCTTGTGTACTTCTCCCGCATGCCCGCGTCAATCTCTTTGCGGGTCCAGCCTTCGGGCTTGTAGGCGAACTGGTACTGGACTTTGAAAATCCATCCATAGTCGGGGTCGCGAACTCGCTCGCCGGTGATCGGGTAGGATCGCACGGTTCGAGGATCACGGCCGAGGAACACGTCGGAGTTGATCGCGTTGCGATAAAGCATCGACGTATTCAGGTTGAATCGAAGCTGCCAGCGCATCACGTTGAGAATCGGCCGAGAGTCTTCCTCGGTCAAGCCGGGCTCAAAGAAGTCCCCGGCCGAGTTGACGATCGCATTCCCGTAGATGTCGAAGTCGACGATTTGCTCGAACTGGTTCGAGACGATCGAGATCTCGATCGGTCGCTCGGTCGGATTGTTCGGCCTGATGTCCGGGTTGTACGGGCCATAGGTCGCCGTGAAGATCCAATCCTTACCGTCGTTTCCGGCGTCGGAAACGTCGATGGATTGAACAAACGCGCCCGCGTCGGTGGATGTCCCGCCGTTGGCCGAGAACGTGTTCGCGAGTTGGACAGGGCCGCGCGTGCGGATGTAATTCGCATCAATCAACGGGTCATCCGTGATGATGCGCCACGAGCGGGTGTAGGTCCGGTTCCAGTCCTGACCCCAGGTTCCCCGCCGACCCTCTTTGATCTCGCTGGTCGAGACAATGCCCATCCGTGAACCTCGTCAGAAAACAGGATCGGCGTTCGTGGTGAGCTTGCCAAACGAGTCGAGCAACTTCGTGAGCAGGGCCGACTGAATCGCGCTCTGCTTTGCCGACTCTTTGGTCGAGGCCGCGACGTCCTGAAGCGGCTTGTCGCGAGAGGATTGGCCTCGGAAGTCGAGGATTGCTTTTCGGGCTTCCTGGGAGCCGAGTTCGAGAGCCGCCCCGCGTTGGGGGGTGTTGCCTAGAAAGTCAGCTTTCGCCTTCTCGGCTCCCCGCGCGATGGTCGCGGGATCGAGCAAGCCCGTTGCCTTCAGGTTCTCAAGTTTGGATAACTCGGCTTGAAACTTTTCGAGCGGCGTTCGGGTCGCGTCGAAGATGCTTTGAGCGTCGGCGAACTGCTTGTCAGACCGCTCTTGCCGAGCTTTGAGGGCCTCGACTTCGTCCGCGATCGCCTGGGCCGACTTGATCGTCTCTTCCGTCGCTCCGGCTTTCTTCAGCTTGTAAATCTCGGCCGCCGTCGAACTCATGCCGAACGTGTCGCGCTCTTCCGTGAGCTTCGCGACAAGATCCCCGATCTTCCCGCCGACTTCGTCCGTTGCCGCCGCCATGCGCTTCATCGAAGCCGTTGCGGGGTCGATCGCGGGTCCAAGCCCCGCCGCTCCCGCGCGAACCTTGTCGAAGTTGGCTCGAAGGGTGTCGCCGAATCCGACTCCCGCGAGCAGCCGTTGCCCTTGGTTGTGAGCGTCGGCCGCGAGCCGATCGAGTTCGTCGGCCATCGCCCGGGCCGTGGTCCCGAGACTGACCTCCATTCCGGGAATCAGATTGAGGACCGACGCCACGCCTTCGCCAAGCGAGGCGAACCCCTTCGCGATTGCCGAGAGGGCCGAGAGGCCGTTCGACTTGAAGCCCAGCCAACCGAGCTGAGCGAAATCGATCGCATGTCCGACGTACTCGACGCCGGTCGCAACCATGTCGAGGACGGGCGAGATCACGCCGATGCTCTGACCCGATTGCGCGAGCGAGACGAACGCGTCTCCCAGGGCGACGACGTAAGGCGCGGCCGCAACGGCGATCTTTCCGCCAAATGCTCCGATGATCGCCCCGATCTTGTCGAACGCGTCGAACATCGCCCCGACCGACTGACGAGACGACTCGGAGACGGTTCCGCCAAACGACTCGAACTCGGCCCCAAGCCGCTGGATCTCGCCCGGCCCCGCCTGAATCGTCGTGAGGACTTGAGCCCCGCCCTTGCCGAAGATGTCGAGCGCTGCCGCCGCCCTTGCCGCCGGCGTCGGAATCTCGCGAAGGCCTCCCGCAATCGCCTCGAAGGCCGCTGTCGGATCGATGCCGACAAGTTGAGTCGGGTCGAGGCCGATCTTCTTCAGGGCGTCCGCCGCGGGCCCGCCCTTTGTTGCCGCGTCTCCCAGGTTCGCGTTCATCTTCGCCAGCGCCGCATCCATCGACTCGGCCGATGATCCGGTCAGAGTCGCGGCGTAACGCAGCTTTTGAAGCTCGGCCGTCGTGGTGCCGAGTTGGTCCGCCATGTCGCCGGCTTTGTCGATCGAGCGACCGGAAGCAAGAGCCAACGCCCCGAACGCAACCGTGAGCCCCACGGCTTTAACGAGAACCGAGTTGAGAAACGACGGCATTTGTTGCAGGATGCCGCCGACGCCTCGAAGTCCCGACGCGACGACTCCGAGAGAGAGCTTCGCGAGGCCGATGCCAAGTTGCCTGAACCCGCCCGTTGCCTTGCTTGCCCCCTCCGCGACTTTGCCGAGTCCGTCCTTGATGGCTCCAAGCTTCCCGGTCGCAAGCCCTCGGATCGCGTTCGCCGCCCCCAGGCTCATTTGCCCGAGTCCGTCGCCGACGTTCTTCGCTCCCGCGCCGACGTCTTTCATCCCGGTTTTCGAGATTTTGTCGAGCGACTTAGAGAGCTTCTCAATCGAACTGATCGCGCTGGAAGTGTTGACGATCGCGCCGATAACGATCGAGCCGACGGTTGCCATTGATCAGCCTCAGAGAGCTTCGTCGATACCCCTCAGAACGCCCGCAATGATGTCGTTCTTTGCTTGCTCTTTTCCGTGCTCATAAGCACGCGTGAGAAAGAGTCGAGGTTCCATGTACTTGGTTCCCCAGTTCACGAAACCGCCGTAGAACACTTCCGCCGGAAGGTCTTTCCGGTCGATCGAGACGATCAACTTGATCTGCCCCCGTCTCGATCTCCCGGCCTTGATGCGGATTGCCTTCGAGAGTCGGCCGGTCAATCCGACGGGGGCGAGTGCTCGCGCTTCGGCCTCGATCGGCTTCAGCGATTTCCGCATCTCTCGCCGGATGACCTTCTTCGCGAGCTTCGGTTCGAGGTCTTTGAGCTTGCGATCGATTTCCTTGATGCCGGTCACGAAAAACTTGACCTTTGCCGCCACGTCAAACCCTCCCCTGGGCTTTCGCCCTCGCGCGGGCTCCCGTCAACGCAACGCCGACGATTGCCCGCATTTGCTCGGGCGACTGCTTGGGCTTGATCGGTTCGACGGGATAGAAGTCCGAGGGCTTGGACTTCCCGCCGTGCATATTCACGATTGCCGACGTGATGATCGCCGGCCCGTAGTGGGGGTCGGGGATTCCCTCGATCCGATCCCACGCCATCCAATAGGAAAGCTCTTCCGAGTCGGCCCGAGAAAGCAGGTCGCGAACGGTCATTTTGAGGTAGCCGGCCAGGCGAAAGAGAAAGAGCCGCCACGGCCGGTCTCTCAGTTTTTTTCCAGTTCCTTGACGTCCTTCGAGGAAATGCCCGAGAGTCGAGCCGCAACCTCGAAAACGCGATCGAGAGCGGCCGCGCTCTTGCCTCCGAGAAGGTCGAGGTCTTCGTCGACAAAGATTCGTTTCCCGGACTCGTCGCAGCACGCTTTGACCGCGATTGCAGCGCGGATGTTGACCGGACGCCCGGTCTTTTGGGCCTCGCTGACGGCGAGCTCGTAGGCGTCGCGCTCGGAGCCGGTGAGAGTGCGAACGAAGACCGTGCCGCCCCACTCGGGAACGTCAACGGCTTCGGTCTTGAGGTCGGAGAAGTTGAGAATGGATGAACGGTCGAGCATGGGTGAGGCTCAAAAAAGAAAGGCCGGGTCGTGAGCCCGGCCGGAACGAGTAGGGGGTTACGCGGGCCAGGTGACAGAGGCTCCGTCGGGAGTGATCTCAATGTCGGCCTGTAGGTTGCCGTCGATGTCGGGAGCTTTCGGGCTGAACTTCGAGACGTAGCCGGTAAAGAGCAGCGTCTCCGAGTCCGAGAACACGAGCTTCCAGTGTTCGTTGGTCCCGGCCTCGAACGACGTAAGAAGATATTTGTGAGTCGTTCCGGCGGGAGTGTAATTGATCGAGGCGGTGAGCGGCTGGTCGTCAGGGATGCCGACTCGCCGGGTATG
Source organism: uncultured Gammaproteobacteria bacterium (assembly GCA_964405065.1). Lineage (GTDB taxonomy): Bacteria > Patescibacteriota > Microgenomatia > Daviesbacterales > UBA10151 > CAZWRN01. The sequence continues at coordinate 7 of CAYOMO010000112.1, read as the reverse complement.
CCGGGTC
>CAYOMO010000111.1:0-4541 GCA_964405065.1 uncultured Gammaproteobacteria bacterium | reverse complement strand
CAATATCTTCAGCAACCGCACCCATTTCAAAAATAATAGTGCCTGGCTTTACCACCGCCACATATCCCACCACGTCTCCCTTACCAGAACCCATTCGAGCCTCCGCCGGATGTTTCGTAATTGGCTTATCAGGAAAAATCCGGATAAAAATACGACCGCCTCGCTGAGTATATCGAGCCATTGCCCGTCTCGCAGCTTCAATCTGTCGTGATGTTACCCAACCAGCTTCTTCACTTTTCAAACCAAAATTACCAAAAGAGATGGTATTGTTCCTGGTTGCCACACCGCCTCTTTTCCCTCGAAAAGCTTTTCTAAATTTAACTCGTTTTGGTGTCAATAATGGCATATTATTTTTTAGTTTCTAGAGTAGTCTAGGCTAATTTCCCAGACTCTAGTCACTTGCGACTAGACCCTATATCTTATTCTCCCCTCTATTAATCCAAACTTTCACTCCAACATATCCAGATTTTGTCAAAGCTGGATATACTGCAAAATCGATGTCTGTTCTCAAAGTATGAAGTGGAATACTGCCAGCAAACTTTGATTCTCGTCGGGCAATCTCAGCTCCACCAATACGTCCAGACAACACCACTTTCACCCCTTTAGCTCCAGCGTGCATCACCCGATCCAAAGTCTGATTCATCACCCGAGCTGCTGGCATTCGTCGAATCAACTGTTCAGCCACCGACTGAGCCACCAAATAAGCTGATATGTCTGGATTTTTAACATCCATTGGCGCAATCTCTAAATTATTTTCTTCTTTGACACCCAACTGCTTCATTAAATATTTCTTTAAATCAGTCAAACCACTTCCACCTCGACCAATCAAGACACCCGGGCGTGAAACATGTAAAATAACTTTTAACTTATTTACAGCTCGTTCAATTTCAATTTTCGAAATACCTGCTGGTCGCAATTTTTTCATCAACAAATTTCTAATCTTGATGTCTTCCATCAGATTTTGTTGATATTTTTTACCTGGAGCAAACCATCTGGCCTCCCAAGGGGCACCAACTCCCAACCTAAAACCAATTGGATGTATTTTTTGTCCCATAATTTAGTTGATTAGTTGATTGGTGAATCGGCTAATTGGGATATTCTTCCCGATTAACTTTTTTATCTGATTCACTAATTAACTTTTTGGTGCTCCTTTCTTAGTTTTTTCTGCTTTAACTTCTGTTGCTTCAATTGCTTCGACTTTTTCAAAAGTTTCTACTTTAGGGGCTGGCATTGTAACTGGTACATTTACCATCCCTTCATCTGTAACCACTATTTTAATATGACTCATTCGGCGTCTGTAAGGACGACCACGACCTCGACCAGCTGTACCAGCTCGATATCTTTTCATTTTAAGGCCTTCATTCACCTGTATACTGACAAAGCTCAATCCTTCTGCATTACCAGCATTAGCTAAAACAGATTTAATTGCTTTAGCCATAGGTAAAGCTGCCGCTTTATTGGTAAACTGCAAGACATCCAAAGCCCGATATGGACTCATCTTTCTTACCATATCTGCCACCAGTCGCACCTTTCGAGGTGACTGTGTAATATTCTTCTGTATAGTTATATATTCCATAATTTTAAATTATGAATTTTGAATTACGAATTATGAAAAGTTTCAAATTTCATAATTCATCATTCTTAATTCTTAAGTTTTTGATGTACTCTTATCAGTCATCTTTCCATGTCCTTTGAAAGTTCTGGTTGGTGCAAACTCACCCAGCTTATGACCCACCATAGCTTCAGATACATAAACTGTAATAAAGTTTTTACCCTGATGAACCATAAAAGTATGCCCAACAAACTCTGGTGGAATCGTTGATCTTCTAGCCCAAGTTTTAATCGACACTTTTGCTCCACCATTTTTTTGTGCCATTACTTTTTTCATTAATTTTTCGTCCACGTATGGACCTTTATATGAACTTCGTGCCATAAATTTTAAGCCTTTCTCCTTTTAACTATATATTTGTTTGTATATTTTGTTCTGTTTCTAGTCTTACCAACCGCTTTCTTCCCGTACTTAGTCATTGGACTCTTTCGACCAACACCAGACTTTGCTTCTCCTCCACCGTGTGCATGTGATCTAGGATCCTGCGCTACACCTCTAACAGCAGGTCTAATACCCATGTGTCTGGAACGGCCAGCTTTACCCAATACGACGTTTTTCCATTCTTCATTACCCAATACCCCAACCGTAGCCATAGCCTCCAAAGAGATCATTCTAATCTCACCAGATGGCATTTTCAAGTGAGCATAACCATTTTCTTTCGCTTGAATGATCAAACTAGTACCAGCACTTCTTCCAATCTGACCACCTTTACCTGGTGTCATCTCCACATTATGCACTAAAGTACCAATTGGCATACTTTTTAACTTCATTGCATTACCAGTTTTTACTTCAACTCGCTCTCCTGACTCTAAACTATCACCTTTTTTCATGCCCTGTGGCAACAAAATGTATCTTTTATCACCATCGGTATAAGCAATTAAAGCAATATCAACATTTCGGTTTGGATCGTATTCGATCCCTTCAATCTTTCCAGCAATTCCCAACTTATTTCTTTTAAAATCAATCAATCGATACTGTCTCTTATGTCTTCCACCCTGATGTCGGACAGTAATTCGACCTTTACTTCTTCCAGCATGTTTTTTAAGCAAAACATGTAACTTTTTAATTTTCTTCTCAGCCTTTTTAGGCTTTTCAATTTTAGAAGAAAATCTTCTGGTATTAGTTTTTTCTGCATGTAATACAAGTGCCATAATTATTTCTCACTATTCTGTTTTTGAGACTGTTTTCTAGTCTCCTCTTTTGCTACTTCAGCTTTATCTGCCACTTTACCTGTCGCAGCTTTTTCGATTTTTACTTTAGTCCCTTTTAATAAACTTTTTTTCTCTTTTACTTCAGTGATTTTCTCACCTTCAGCTGTCCGAACTTCAACCTCTTCTTCCGGCTCTCTGGTTGCTTCTTCAAATAAAGCAATTCTTTGTCCTTTGCCAACCTGTACAATCGCTTTTTTAGTTTTAGCTGTGGTAAAAGTCCCTCTTCGTGATCTCTGGTTTTTGGTTTTTGGTTGAATAGTAACAGTTTTTACTGATACAACAGTTACTCCAAACTTTTCCCTAACAATTTTGGCTACCTGATCTTTATTAGCTTCCAGATTAATCAAAAAAGTGTACATATCACCCTTAGCCAGCCTCATTGATTTTTCATTAACTAATGGCTTTAATAATACAGCTCTCATTTATTTGGTCTCCTCTACTTTTTTACCAGCCATTCTTTCTTCCAGTTTTGCAACTGCTTCTTGAGTCATAAAAACACTCTGATGTTTAATAACTTCAAACACATTAATCTCTAAAGCAGTCATTACAGACAAACCTTTAACATTTCTCATCGCTCGCATAACCAGATCATTAGCGCTATCCACCACAACTAAAGCAGTTTTTTTGTTTGTACCTTTCAAAAAACCTCCAACTTCTTTGGTTTTACCAGTTAATTTACCCAAATCAACACCATTCAACTCTTTGATACTGAGTTTCTCTCGCAAGGCAGCAACCAAGGCAGCTTTTTTCATCTTTTTTGGTAATTCCAGATTGGTAATTCTGGATTTTGGACCTAAAGCAATACCCCCACCAACAAAAATAGGTGCCATAATACTCCCATGTCTGGCTCGACCAGTACCTTTTTGTTTATAGATCTTTCTAGTTGACCCGGCTACTTCACCCCGAGTTTTAGTATTTGAAAAATGACCTTTTTCATTGTTGATATACACGCGCATCGCCTGAGCAATTAATGCGGTATTAACTGGCCCATCAAATATACTCTTTGGCAAATCCATAGTACCAGCTGCTTTCCCAAGTAAAGAATAAGTAGTGATACTCATACCAGAAGCTTTAACTGGCTTAACAGCTGCTACTTCGCTATTTTCTGCTTTAACTTGTTTCGTTGCCATATCTCTTATTTAGACTCCTCTTCTGCTGAAGTTTCTTCCGTCTTCACTTCTTCCGCTGGAGCGTCAGCCGCTTCGACTGCTTCTACCACCTCAGCTGCAGGAATTTCAGTTTGAGCTTCTTCCTCAGTAACGCCAGCCATCTGTTCTACATCAGACGGAGTTTCTTCTTCCTCTTCTGGCTCTGGAGGAGGAGTATATCCTTTCAAAACACCTAGTTTTGTAATTCGCAATTCAGAACCAATATGTCCAGGAACACCCCCCTTAACAATTAAGACACCTTCTTTTCGATCCAAAGCAATCACTTCAAGGTTACTAATAGTTGCCGTCTCAGAACCCATATGTCCAGCCATTTTTTTACCTTTATAGACTCGACCTGGAGTAGTACCTGAACCAATTGAACCAGGGGCACGGTGTCTATCTGATTGACCATGAGTTTTTGGTCCACCATGAAAACCATGTCTTCTTACACCACCTTGGAAACCTTTACCTTTACTGACTCCAGTAACTTTAACAATATCTCCGACTTTAAAAACAGAGGCCGGTTTAATTTCCTGGCCTCCTGTAAAATCTGCTGTATCTTCAACTCTGACT
>CAYOMO010000110.1:0-4577 GCA_964405065.1 uncultured Gammaproteobacteria bacterium | reverse complement strand
AACCCTGGAGGTGTGTCAGAGTCCGCAGTACCCACTCCCGACCCAGACAATAGACTAACAATTGCCCCAGAAGCACCAAAGAATCAGGAATGTCCATTAAATGGAGCAATGTATACTCAAGTTGAGGCAGATTCATGGGCAAAACGCCGTCCACTGGCAGTGATGATCGAAAATCACGTCGATGCACGTCCTCAGTCTGGTTTAAGTAAAGCTGACGTGGTGTATGAGACCGTTGTTGAGGGTGGTATCACTCGATTTATGGGTATTTTTTATTGTGGTCGCAACTTTGAGCTGAATGATATTCAGGTGGGACCAGTCAGATCGGCGCGAACTTATTTCTTAGATTGGTTGTCTGAATATGACGGTTTGTATGCTCACGTTGGAGGTGCGAATACTCCAGGTCCAGCAAATGCTTTAGGACAAATTATTGATTACAAAATCAAAGATCTGAATCAGTTTAGTATCGGTTTTCCAACTTTCTGGAGAGATTACCAAAGACTTGGTCGAGCTGTAGCAACAGAGCATACTATGTATTCAACAACTAAAAAGTTGTGGGATGTGGGTGAGAAAAAAGGTTGGGCTGCCGCTGATCAGTCAGGTATTCGTTGGGATAAAGGATTTGTACCCTGGAAATTTAAAGCAGATGCTCCTGGTGGAACTGAAGCTAAAACAATCAATGTTAATTTCTGGGAGAGCCAAGGTGATTATAAAGTAGTTTGGAATTATGATGCCTCATGCAATTGTTATCAGAGAACAAATGGCGGACAGCCTCATAAAGATCTGAATACAGATAAAGTATTATCGCCTAAAGTTGTGATTGTCCGTTATCAAAATGAATCCAGAGCAAATGATGGCTATGAAAATAATGCCCATATGCTATATGCCAATAAAGGGCCACAAGCTCCTTCCGGTGAAGCTCTGATATTCCAAGACGGTAAAGTAACTAAAGGTACTTGGAATAAGAAAAACCGCTTGGCTCGTGAGACTTTTCTTGATGCATCCGGAAAAGAAATTGAATTAAATCGTGGTCAAATATGGCTGGAGACTGTTCCAGCTGGAACCGATGTTGTTTATCAATAATTTTTCTGCCCCTATATAGCCCTGCCTAGAAAATTGAACACAATTGGTGTACAATCAAGTTGATTTGTGAATCAGAGATGAGTTAATCAGGAAGAATTTAATATCTAATTCACCAATCAACTAATTAACTTATTATGGAAGAGCTATTTGTATCAAAGGTCAGAGTTAAATTACTCCATTTATTCTTAACTACCAAAGAGGAGATGCTGCATGTAAGAGAGATCGTTCGTTTAGTTGATGAAGAAATTAATGCTGTCAGACGCGAATTATCAAGGATGGAAAAATACGGTATGGTGGTTTCTGAATGGCGAGCAAACCGACGATTTTACTATTTCAAAAAGGATTATAAATTTTATTCAGAGTTATTGGGTTTAGTGGCTAAATCACATGGCTTGGGTGGAGCAATTATTAAACATCGAGGCTCTTTAGGCCGAATAAAGTATGCACTTATGGCACTTAGATTTGTTCAGGGAGAGATATCTGGCGCAGAAGATGTTGATCTGTTGGTTGTAGGACAGATTGAGCTGCCTCAATTGCAAAAATTAGTAGCTGAAGAACAATCGCATCGTGAACAAGAGATTAATTATTCTTTTATGGATGAAGCTGAATTTAATTTTCGGGTGAGAAGACGGGATCCATTTATTTTGAAAGTATTAACTCAAGCCAGAATAATGTTGATGGGTGATGAGAAAGCCTTGATGGAAGGCGTATTAGTCTAATTTTCAATTTTCAAAGCTCAATTTTCCATTGAATATTTTATTTAATAATTTACAAATTGTTATTTGATTGGGATTTGAAAATTAGAAAATAAGCGGAGCTTGCGACTTCGTCTTGGAAAATTTATAAAATACGTATTTCGAATATTAATTCTATATTGTATAGTTAAAACCATGCGAACACGTTTAACTTTGATATTCCTGCTGATATTTTTATCAATTTATACCCTTTTACCACCTTTACCTTGGACTGGTAGTTGGCAGATTCCGTATTTAAATTATCAAATTACTCCAGCCAATTGGTTTCACCAGTTTCCACTTCGGTTGGGATTGGATCTTCAGGGAGGTACCCAGTTGGTATTGGAAACTGATATGAGTAAATTACCTAGTGATGATAAAGATAATGCATTGGAGTCAGCCAAAGAGGTTATCGAAAGAAGAGTTAATTTGTATGGTGTATCTGAGGCAGTTGTCCAATCTTCAAAAGTAGGTGATACCAGAAGGATACTGGTTGATTTACCAGGGATTAAGGATATGAATCAAGCTCAAGAGCTCGTCGGAAAGACCGCTCAATTGGAGTTTCGGGAGCAAAATGCTACTGCGGCAGCTGAAGCAACCCAATCAGCTTTTTTTATTCCTACTTTTGATAATACAAGTCCGACTGGATTGACGGGTAAAGATCTTAAAAAAGCGGGGGTTACTTTTGGTGGAAACCAGCAACAGATCACTGCTGGTGGGACAGCTGAAGTTTCGATTGAATTTACTGGTGAAGGAAGCCAAAAATTTGCTGAGATCACTAGGCGTAATGTTGGAAAACCATTAGCAATTTTTCTCGACGATATGCCTGTAACTTGGCCCAATGTAAATCAGGAGATTTTGGGTGGAACAGCAGTAATTACAGGAAATTTTGATGCTGAGTCGGCGAAAGCTCTTTCTGTACAGCTCAATGCAGGTGCTCTACCAGTCCCGATTAAAGTAGTAGAGCAACGATCAATTGGTGCCAGTTTGGGACAGGAATCGATCAATAAAAGCTTGGTGGCTGGATTAATAGGTTTGGTGACAGTTATGATATATATGGTGGCTTACTATGGTTGGTTGGGTATTGTGGCGGCGTTAGCTTTGGGAATTTATTCTCTGTTTACAGTAGCTATTTTTCGCACAGGATTGTTTATCATCCCACCGATTACTCTAACACTGGCAGGTATTGCCGGTTTTGTTTTGTCGATTGGTATGGCAGTAGATGCTAATATTTTGATTTTTGAACGAATGAAAGAAGAACGTCGTTGGGGTAAAACTAAAAAACAGGCTTTTGAACTTGGTTTTAAACGGGCATGGTCTTCGATCAGAGATTCAAATATTTCATCTTTAATAACAGCGGGGATTTTATATGGGATGGGGACTGGTTCTATCAAAGGTTTTGCAGTCACTTTAGCAATCGGAGTATTGGTGTCCATGTTTACTGCGATTACGGTGACAAAGACTATTTTGAAATTGTTTATTAAATAGATACTATGACTTTATTCAAATCTAAAAACCCTCACTACGAATTTCTGAGAAAAAAATGGGTGGGAAAAAATAAAAATTTAACCCAAAATCTATTTGATAAACATTTGCATCGGGTGGCAGCTGGCTCTTTGGGTGGTTTAATGTTGCTTTCTACACCTGGATTGTCATTGCCGCCCACTCAGCCCACCTATGAATATGATATGTCGCACAAAATAACGGCTGCAACCAGTAAAAACTTACAGTTAAAAGAAGATTTGGCGGGTGTAGTTCCTAGTGAAAACAGAAATTTGACCAGAGATGAAGAAGCCAAAATCCAGGATATTCTGACTAAGGATTTAGGGATTTCTGTCAAGGCTGAGATTGATAATAAACGACTGAATCGGACTTATGGATTGATTGGTGGAGAGCAGCATCTATATCGCTATCCTGGAGATACTGTTCAGGCACATGCTAAAAATGCTCAGGATTGGGCTATGTATGGTGGATCCGGTATTGCGCCTGGTCTGGGAGCTTATGGCTATTTTGCGCCGTCTAAGGAGCAGTTTGATGAAGTGGCGGAGCAACGTGAGAGATATTATTTGGCAGTACAAACATTTTTATCACCTGGTTTTTCAGAACGAGTAGCCGAGTATCGGGATTTTTATAGATTTCGTAAAATGTTAGTTGTAAATCCAAAGACCGGACAAGCGGTGGTTGCAGTGATTGGAGATGCTGGTCCAGCTGAATGGACTGGTAAAAGCTTGGGTGGTTCTCCGGAAGTGATGCATGAACTGGGTTTAGCCGGAGGTCCACGTAAGGGAGCTGTTTTGTATTATTTTTTAGAAGATCCAAATGATCAGATTCCTTTGGGACCGGTTAATTTGAGTCAGGAAGTAAAGTAAATGAGTCAAGTATCATCAGAAGAATAATGACACTAAATGAATGAAGCTTGACTCAAAAAAATTATATGAATAAACATAAAGGTACATTTTATGCACATTTAGTAAATATTGAGGAGGTTTTAGTGGAGCTTGATACACTAGATCTGTCTCATCATGAAAAACATCATTTAGGTCAACTGATGGATTCCAACGTGCATCATTCTGTTTTAGATGTGATTTTGCAGGAGTTGCAGGATGAAGATAAAGAGATACTGTTGCGACTTATTAATTCAGATAAACATGATAAAATCTGGGAACATCTGAATGCTAAAGTTGACGCAGTTGAAGAAAAAATTCAAAAAGCAGCTCAAGAGATTACGAGGCAAATGCACATGGATATTAAAGAAGCTAAACG
>CAYOMO010000109.1:0-4769 GCA_964405065.1 uncultured Gammaproteobacteria bacterium | reverse complement strand
CTGTATAACGCATCGCAGCTGGAGAATCACCGTCGATAGATCCAAAATTTCCTTGGCCATCGACGATCGGATATCGCATTGAAAAATCTTGTGCCATACGAACCATTGCTTCGTAAACAGGAGCATCTCCGTGCGGATGGTAATTTTTTAGCACTTCACCGACAACAGCCGCGGATTTTTGATAGCGGGCGCTATGATGAAGTCCTTGCTGATGCATCGCATAAATAATTCTTCTTTGGACTGGTTTTAGACCATCTCTCACATCTGGCAATGCTCGAGAAACGATCACACTCATGGCATAATCCAAATAGGATTTTTGCATCTCTTCAACTATCGGTTGATTTTGAATGCGTCCAATATTTTGCTGAGGTTCTAAGGGTTTGTTATCGTCCATGCTTGAGGTATAACTTTATCATATTCCAAAACAGACTGTTTAGAACATAAAAAAAAGCCTTTTTAGGCTGGAATCATTAAAGCACAAATAAGCTGATAGTGCAAGGAATATGATAGATTATTTAAAGTTTTTAGTTTGATATCATTTGTCTTAAATAGCTGTATAATAAATTAATGGCTAAACTTACAGTTGGTTTATTTTTTGGTGGACGTTCCACAGAGCACGAAGTCTCAGTCGTCTCAGCTTTGCAGGCTTATGAAAATCTGGATAAAGAAAAGTACCATGTAGTACCAGTCTATGTCTCCAAAGCCGGTGAATTTTTTACCAACCCCAAATTTTTACATATCAAAAATTACACCGATATCACTTCCCTGCTTTTCTCATCAAAACAAGTAACTTTTGGGCGCAAAAATAGCCGGGGAGGCTTAATGGTTTCAGGCTTATTTGGCAAATTTATTCAACTCGATATTGCCTTTCCGATCTTTCACGGCTCTTTTGGTGAGGACGGCTGTATTCAGGGTGTCTTTGAAACTTTTCAGATACCCTATGTTGGATTTAATGTCTTGGGCTCTGCTATAGCGATGGACAAATTTGTGGCTAAGCAGCTTTTTCAGGCCCTGGGTATCCCTACCGCTCCGTTTAATGCGGTTATTCGGCACTATTGGGATGCCGATCGGTCGCTTTGTTTGAAACATATTAAAAACAACCTCAAATTCCCGTTGTTTGTCAAACCAGGTACCGCAGGATCAAGCATTGGCGTGGGTAAAGCTAAAAATGAGGATGAACTGCAATTTGCGATCGAAGTGGCTTTTACCTATTCGGAGTCAGTGATCATTGAAGAGGCCTTTCCTGAAGGGGTAATCGAGGTAAATTGCTCTGTGTTGGGTTATGAACATCTTGAAGCCTCGGTCTGTGAACAGCCGATCCCTTCTAAAGATGTTTTGTCTTTCACTGACAAATACATGCGAGGTGGTGGCAAAGGTGGCTCAAAAGGAGCTGGCGGCATGGAAACATTGTCTAGGATTATTCCAGCACCCATCAGTAAAGAGCTGACTAAAAAGATTCAAGACGCGACCAAAATGGTTTTCTCAGAATTAAATGGCTGTGGTGTGGCTCGAGTAGATTATTTTGTCGATCCAAAAAAAGATAAATTCTGGATCAATGAGATCAACACTCCTCCAGGCTCTCTGGCTTACTATTTATGGGAAAAATCAGGCGTTAGTTATCCAGAACTTTTGGATAAACTGATCGAATTTGGTCTCAAACGAGCCAAAAACCAATCTAAAACCCAGTACACTTTCGAATCTGGCTTGCTCGCTCAAATGGCCAGTGGTAAAGCAGTAAGTGGGAAATAATTAGTAAGGTTCAAGACTCATGATTCAAGAATATTAATTCCTTTATATCATGATTAACCAGTCAACCGATTAACTGATCAACTAATTAACTACTCACTACTTTACATCGATACCGATCGCTTCACTGATATGAGAAAATCCATCTTTCTTTAATAGCTTCACCAATCCCCGATTGATATCACCTATGACTTGTGGCCCTTCATAGATCATCCCAGTGATCATTTGAATTAGACTAGCTCCCAGACGGATCTTTTTGTAAGCATCTTCGGCTGAAAAGACCCCCCCACAGCCTACAATTATCAGCTTGTTACCATATTTTTTATAGACATATTTAATCAGACTGTTTGACAGCTCCTCTACTACTTTACCGCTCATCCCGCCAAATGTTGGTAAATTGTGGTCTTTGATTGCGGGATTGAGCCTGTTTTTGGTCAGGTTGCTTAAAATAACTCCATCAACCCGGTGTTTTAGACAGAATTTTATAATGGCATCCACATGACTGCGTTTTAAATCTGGTGAAAATTTCACAAAAATCGGCTTTTTGGTTTTAACCTGATCAATTTTAGTGAGTAAATGATCAAGTTTCACCGGATGTGTAAATGGCTGTCCTCCATAAGTATTCGGGCAACTAATATTGATGGTGTAATAATCTCCCAGTTTGGTGAATGCTTTAAAAGCTTTGACATAATCAGCAATTCCAGCTTTTTCCTCAACCGTCTGCAAATTATTTGTTTTGGCTACACTGGTCCCAATGGGTATTTTAAATTGCAGCTGTTTAAGTTTGTCGGCTATCGAGAGTGCGCCAGCACTTTTTAGACCATAATGTACTACCAAGGATTTAGAATTGGGAGCCCGCCACAGACGTGGACGATCATTTCCGGTACAAGCTTCTCCAGTGATAGATCCAATCTCTTCAAATCCAAATCCGACTTCTGGTAGTATCTGAGTTAGATTGGCATCTTTATCAAATCCGGCAGCTAAACCGATTGGATTTTTAAAATGAATACCAGCCATTGTCTGTTCAAGCATCGGATGTTGATAGTAAAAAAGCTGCCTGACCAGCGATTTACCAAAAGCAGATTGACCAAGCCATGAACCTGTTGCAACCATCTGATCATGAATAGTTTCCGGATCAAAATGAAAGAAGATCGGTTTAAGAAAAAATTGGTATCCCCAGCGTAAAAACATTTTTTAATTATATTCAAATTTAGAAATATAGCTTGTGATATAGATCAATTTACTGTTTACCAGCTAGCGGATTTTTAGCGCGGATCTCTTTATGAGTTATCTTGCCAGAGTTATCTACTTCATATACATAAGCTTCTCCAATACCAAATTCCAAAGCCATCAGTTGATCAATAGATAAATCTTCCAAATATTTAACCAAAGCGCGTAGTGAGTTGCCATGAGCAGCTAAGATCACATTTTTACCCTCTTTCAAAAGAGGTAATACGGTATTTTCATAAAAAGGGACTACTCTTTCATAAACTTTTTTCATGGTTTCACCTTCAGGAATTGGATGTTCCCAGCCCCTTCGGATATTTTGAAACTCTTCTTCCCCTACCTCTTCTTTAACTTCCCATTTATTTTTGCCGGTATATATTCCGTAATCTCTTTCATTTAAAGCTGCTGTTTGAGTAGTTGGCACATTAGTCTGACCAATTTCATTCAGTATTATTTCCAAAGTTTGCTGAGCTCTTTTAAGTTTTGATACAAAAGCTTGATCAATCTGGATATCTTTTAAAGCCTCCGCTGTTGTTTTAGCGTCCTCTCTCCCCTGTTGATTCAGGTCGACATCGGTCCAACCAGTCCATTTTCCCAATACATTCCATTCAGATTTAGAGTGTCGAACCAGGATCAATTTAGCCATTATCTTTTAAAGATCTCCTTCCCAGGATATTTAGCTTTCGAACCAAGTTCTTCTTCAATTCGCAGTAACTCGTTGTATTTGGCCACTCTGTCACTGCGGCACAAAGAACCAGTTTTGATCTGTCCAGTACCCAGACCAACTGCTAGGTGTGAAATAGTGGTGTCTTCTGTTTCCCCAGATCGATGAGACATTACGGCTGTCCAACCAGCTTCCCGAGCCATTTCCACCGCCTTGATTGTCTCAGTCAAAGTTCCAATTTGATTGACTTTAATTAATATTGAATTTCCAGCTTTTTTTTCAATCGCTTCACTGAGTCGTTGGGTATTTGTTACCAATAGATCATCACCGACCAGCTGTACTTTATCACCAATTTTTTTCGTCAGCTCCATCCAGCCCCGCCAGTCATCTTCAAACAATCCATCTTCAATCGAAGCCACGCCATATTTTTCGGCCACTTCTGAGAGGAGATCCACCATTTGAGTAGTCGTCAGTCCTCTGTCTTCAGTCTGAAGTCGATATTGATCCATCAAATATAGCTCACTGGCAGCTACATCAAGTGCCAAAACAAAGTCCTCACCGAGAGTGTAACCGGCTTTTTCAACAGCCTGAGTTATCAAATCAAGTGCTTCAGTATTACCGCCTTTGACAGCTGGTGCATAGCCACCTTCATCACCGACAGTAGTCGAATAACCAGCTTCATCCAAAACTTTTCCCAATGCATGAAATACTTCAGCTCCCATCCGCAGTCCTTCTGAAAAAGATGGAGCACCAACCGGCATAATCATAAATTCCTGAATATCGGTTGAACCTTTGGCATGTTTACCACCATTGATAATATTCATCATTGGCACCGGCATTAAAAACTTTGTTGGGTTTGCTGACGACTGAAGACTGATAGCTGATAGCTGACTCACATATTCATACAGAGGCATTTTTTGCGAAGCCGCTGCGGCTTTAGCTACTGCTAGGGAAACAGCCAGAATCGCATTCGCTCCAAGCTTGCCTTTATTTGAGGTACCATCAAGCTCGATCATCAGCTCATCAATCTTATCCTGGCGCAACGGATCTTCACCTTTGAGTGCTTCTGCAATCACAGTATTAACATTTTCAACGGCTTTTATGACTGATTTGCCACCATAACGCGATTTAT
>CAYOMO010000108.1:0-4796 GCA_964405065.1 uncultured Gammaproteobacteria bacterium | reverse complement strand
GAATCATTTTGCGATGTCGATGCCAATTCCTGGGCTTTATTACTTTGAGAGAGTCGGAGTACTCCCAGACTGACGCCTCCGATAATACCAAAGGTAAGTAAAACGATCGCAAAGATGGCAGTTTTATTCATACTCTATATTACAGCGTATCTAATTTAGAGTTTGAGCGCAATACCCTCTTAATAATTCAAGGGCGGGGGCAGATGATATTGATGATTTTTGGTCCAGTGGAAGTCTTTTCTACTTCCGCAATTAGTTGAACCTGCTCATTGCCAAAATGCTCCACTACATACACCGACTCTGCCCCTTTTTCATCTTTTAGCGAATGATCGACTTGGAAAAAAACAGGGGTATTTTGTGCACATAGCAACCGGTCATAGCCTGATATTTCGGTAGTTTTATCCATAATTTTTTGATAATCAATATCTGGCCTTTCTTTATAATCACAAGTTCCATTTTCATTCAGACAGTTGATATACCAACGATAAAATGAGTTTACCAACTGTTCTGATTCGGATATCTGGCCGCTTGAAGTGGATTGATTGATAGAAAGAGTTGCTTCTTTAGTCGCATTTTCTGGTGACAAAAGCTTATTCTCTGTTTGAAGACCGGCTACCTCAGTGGAACGACCTTTTTGTAAACCCGCGATAAACCCGGCAGCTGCAGCAGCAAATACCAATGTAACGATGATGGCGGACAAAAGAATTACTTTTTGCTTCATATTGCTATTATAGGATATTCTTTGTTTTTTTGCACCCTCTTGATTGGATACAACTAATTATTTTTTAATATAAATTTATAAAGAATTAATATAATTGATGTAAAAATTATGTTTAATCTATTGACTTAATTTTATAACTTCGTATGATTAGATTACCTATGGATAATTCTTTAAAAAACTTTCTGCAAATATCCTACGATGAACTTGAAAAGCTCAATCTGGATGCTAAAGAGAAACGCGATACTCTCCCCCTCGCGCAACAAGAGACCTATTATCGGGAATACCTGGAAAATGAAGCAAGAATTAAAGCTGTCACACTGTGCTTTTCTGACATCGAAGGCCGTTTTCATATGCTGGATTATGATAAAAAATTTTTCCTTTCTAGTAGTGATAATCTGACATTTGACGGCTCATCTATCCGGGGATTTACGGCGCAGAAAGAATCGGATTTGCGACTAGAGATCGACTGGACTAGTTTCCTCTGGCTACCGGCGGATATTTTTGGGGCTGGAAAAGTGATCGTCTTTGCCAATGTTCTGACCAGAGATGGTAAACAATATCAGTCTGATTTTCGAGGGATGCTGCAGAAACTGATCCATGATATTGAAGATAAAGAAGGTCTGACTCCTTTTGCTTCCGGAGAGATCGAAGGATTTCTGCTGGAAGGTATAAATGCCGAACAACATTTTGATGAAAAAGTTGGCTTCAACCTGATTACAACTGGTGGATATTATCATTCCCTACCGATGGATACCTTGCGGCAATTTATAGACACAGCGGCTGAAGCCCAAAGGGCGATGGGTTTTAAAAATGAAAAAGATCATCCCGAGGTAGCTCCTAGTCAGTTTGAAATGAATTTTTCCTATTCACATGCTCTCCGTGCCTGTGACCAGATTCAGCTTTATAAACTAGTTTGCCGTCAAGTAGCCAATAAAATGGGACTGACCGCGTCTTTTCTGCCAAAACCGGTCATGGGTATCAATGGCAGTGGCATGCATACCAATTTTTCTCTGGCAAAAAAAGGGAAGAATGCCTTCTTTGCTTTAGGCGGGAAAGAAGGCCTTTCTCCCCTAGCTTGGGACTTTATTTCAAAGTTGATCAACCATGCTCCGGAGATCTGTTTAATATTAAACTCCAGTGTTAATGCCTACCGAAGGCTTGATCCTCATTTTGAAGCACCAAATCAGATCAAGGTCTCCCCTATTGACCGCGGATCGATGATCAGGATCCCTGTAGCCAATCAAAAAACGGCTCGGATCGAGATCCGTTCGGTGGCACCCGACGCCAATCCTTATTTGGTGTTGTATACCATTTTAAAAGTTGGGTTTAGTGGCAAGAAACTTCCGGTAAATACTGACAAAAGAGATCGTCTACGTTTTTTACCAGGAACCATTCAAGATGCGATTAAGCTGTTTAAAGCCAGCGATTTTGTTAAACAGATCCTAGGTGAAGAAAATACTGAAAAGTATGTTGCATTCAAACAGGCTGCAGCTGATAGAAGTCCAAGGGATCTAGGAACATTAATCAAAACTTCAGAGATCGTTTATCACCACGAAGTCACCAATCAGGCGCTCTGGAATAATTTTTAAATCAGTTTATTGTTGTGAAATTAGTACTATATCGGTATTTTTTATTGGGTGTTGGTTCTGCAGAATACTAATGGCGTATCTATTTCTCTTAGGGTGCAGATTTTATATGAAGTTGTGGCTGCTGTTGGGGCAAAGTTAGCCAGGGTTGTATAGCCTGCAGTACCAGTTGTACAGTTAGGCCAGTTGCCTGCAACAGGAGCTGTTGTAGCACTAGAATTACTAATACAATAGTTATTTACTCCCCCTGGATCTAATGCTGGGATGACACCTCCAGCAAATTGAGTTGTTGCAAATGCATTATACTGACCACCATTTGTTTTATTTATCTCAAGTGCATTAGCAATTGTCTCCAATTCAGCTACTCTCTTTCCATCTCGAGCTTTCTGCTGAACATTTCCAAACAATGCCACTGCGACTACTGATATGATGGCGATGATTGCGATGGTGACCAGCAATTCAATTAAAGTAAATCCTGATGTCTTATTTATATTGGGCAGTTTCATTTAAATAGTACTTTCTCTTCATTTATTATCTCAATAAAGTGATAGTAAATGTCAATACCTGTACCGAATATAGCATTAGATGAGTTGAATCAAGTAGGTATAATGTTGAATCAACCAATTAATTAGATTGTTTTAAAAGGTTAATTAATTTAGGGTTTATAAAATATCGTTTATCTTTGATAATAAAGAGTTTGTCAACATAATTTGTGGTTTTCTTATTCAGAGCAACCATCGTATCGTAGACCTTGCGCCATTTTTCGGGGTGGATATCTTCGCCGAAAACTTCCAGTATTTCATCCGCTTCCCATTTTTTCTGTGGTTTTTGAAAAAGCAGTTGACAAAAATAGTATTGATGTGATGAGTAAGGTATTTCAATTTCTGTGGTATCAATTATTATTTTACTCTCTTTTTTGTTAAAAATTATTATTTCCGGTAAAGTTTTTTCTAAATTTTTAGGTGTACTTTTTAATTTAGATTGCTTTCGTATCCAATAAATTACTGGTACCAGCACTGTGGCAAGCCCAATACTAGCTATCAAAGCTGCAATCAAGAAATCAAGCAGTATCTGTTGTAAAGATTGGATAGGTATTCCAGCTACTACAATTCCGGCTGTTAATTTATTCTCATTTACAATCTGATCCGTAAATGTCAAATACTTGGCATGAGTCAAAGTATCTGTTACAACTTTAAATGAATCGCCTTTCAACTGATTTTCGATATAACTGCGATCAATTGTAACTGGCATTCTGGTTACCGAATTAACATTACTGCTTTGGTACAAAACCTTATTAAAACGATTGACCACTTGCAAACTTATTTGGTAGGGTAATTTTCGAGAATCGACTTTACTGGTATCAATTTGATCCCCCTCTACTGTGATCATCTGATGAATTTCATTAATTGCCTGGGTGAGTAGTTCATCAATTTTGGTCTTCTCTTCAGTTGCAGGATCATAATAAGAAGCAAAGATAACACCGACTGGCTGTTCACCATTTTTTATTACTGAGGACAATACTTCCCATTTTTCTCCCGTTTCCCTCTCAACAGCGGATGGAGTTGCATACTGATTTAATAAAGTAAATCGGGAGAAGTCTAGTAAACCACTGATCGGTCTGGATCTATCAATAACCAACCCTTCCGAGCTGATAATATAAAGTGGATATACATCACTTAACTCTTTATCTGCATTATAAGCATTCAGCTGCCATTGTCCGCCTTCATATTTGACATCTTCTTTTACTCTTTCAACAGTTTTTTTAAGATCGGTTCTTAAATGATTTATTTGTAATTTATATATGATAAAACTGGTAAGTGATATAAATATTGCCCACACAATAACTACGAAAATAAGTAGCCGAAAATTCTGACGTACAAAAAGAAATAAATTCATTCTAACAATTTATATAATAAGTACTTGGTAAGTCAATCTGAAAGAGATTATTGGGTGTTGGTTCTGCAGAATACTAATGGCGTATCTATTTCTCTTAGGGTGCAGATTTTATATGAAGTTGTGGCTGCTGTTGGGGCAAAGTTAGCCAGGGTTGTATAGCCTGCAGTACCAGTTGTACAGTTAGGCCAGTTGCCTGCAACAGGAGCTGTTGTAGCACTAGAATTACTAATACAATAGTTATTTACTCCCCCTGGATCTAATGCTGGGATGACACCTCCAGCAAATTGAGTTGTTGCAAATGCATTATACTGACCACCATTTGTTTTATTTATCTCAAGTGCATTAGCAATTGTCTCCAATTCAGCTACTCTCTTTCCATCTCGAGCTTTCTGCTGAACATTTCCAAACAATGCCACTGCGACTACTGATATGATGGCGATGATTGCGATAGTGACTAAAAGCTCAATGAGGGTGAAACCTTTGGTTGTATTTACTTGTTTTGTGGACTGGGCAGTCATATTTGTTTTGATGTAAATCTATTATTCACATTTCTTACATTACTTGTCAACAGGTCACTTTATGCGTAAATTGAA
>CAYOMO010000107.1:0-4895 GCA_964405065.1 uncultured Gammaproteobacteria bacterium | reverse complement strand
CCACCAATTATTGTTTTGGCATTTGTTAGAGTGATTGCATGAGCCAGCTTTTCGGTCGCATCATTTTTAGGATCTTCAAACTTCCCGACTGGACCATTCCATAAAATCTGTTTGGCTCGAGGCAAGATCCCTTTCCATTCATCCAATGTTTTTTGATCGATATCTTCTCCATCCGGAGTCAGTGATGCCACCATGACATTGGAACCAACCCTTTTTCCGGAAGCTTGCAGCTCAGCGGCCAGTTTTCCACCGACTAAAACCCAATCAGCAATCTGGCTCATTTTCTCCACCACCGGCAATTTATCTTCCAACTTGGCTCCACCTAAAATAGCGATGAATGGCCTGATCGGGTGATTACGCACTTGAGTCAGTGTTTCGACTTCATCAGCAAAACGAAATCCGGCCGCATGTGGCATTAGTTTTGGTAATATTGTAGTGGACGCCGATGGATGGTAAGAGGCAAAAGCGTCATTAACGAAAACATTCCCATAAGAAGCCAGCTCTTTGGCGTATTCAGGATCTGCTGCATCTTCACCTGGTTCAAATCGGAGATTTTCTAAAACATGCAGCTTGTGTTTGGGCAACCGGATGTGGCCATAGCCTTCCTGAATCCATTCGATAATTGGCTGTACAGATAATTCAGGCACAACTTTGCCTTCTGGTCGGCCGATATGCCCCATCAAAATCACCGTTTTAGCATGATCTAAACAAAAACCAAGAGTTTCCATACCGGCAAACAGCCGAAAAGCATCGACTACTTTGCCATTTTTAATCGGCACATCCAAGTCTAACCTCAATAGTACGATCTGATCTTTGATCAATGAAGCGTTGAGCAGTTTCATATTAGTATCTAGTAGTTAGTATATGGTATTTAGTGGTGAGTATCCAGTTTTAAAATTTCTAATTACTCTAATTTCTAATGACTAAATAATGACCAAAGCTCCAAAACCCAATTGGGACATTTTGACATTGAAATTTGTTTAGAAATTAGTACTTAGAAATTAGAACTTTTAATGCTGATGTTTATAGCCACATTTAGGGCAATCATTATCTACTAAATGTTCATCGCAATTCGGACAATGTTCATGCTCACCTTCGTGATGGTGATGCCCTCCTCCGCTAAAAGTCGGTTTCATCATTGGTAAACTACTGATTGCTCCGGCTATGGGCATCGCCTCACCATGATTGTGGCCATCACCGGCATGACAGCTATGCGCCCTGACCGAAGATTGATGCTGCTGATGAGGCAGATGTTGATGATCATGATGTCTGTGAGCTAGTGATATCACATCATCATGCAGATGATGCTGATGGTCAGATTCGGGATGTGGGTGCTGATAATGTACTCCAGTCTCTTTTTTTGGATGGGCTTTAACGGGATGATCATCATGCTCTTGATGATGATTATCAGTTTTTTTATGAGTATGAGAACATTCACTCACTAGTGTTTTCTTGGTGGATTCTGGGTTTAACCGCTTAGATATTTTTTGTAATGGTGCGTGGACTGCTTCTTTACACATATTGCAACTTAGTTGCATTTATTATAATACAAAAAGGTCTGGCGTCAAATGATTACTTTTTGGAAAGCGGGTTAATTTCCTTTGATGATCTCGTAGGTTTTAGGCTGGGTGCAGCTCCCTCGATTGATAGCCACAACCGAATTATTTACCTCATTTAAACTATCTTCTTTTAAGGAATATAGAATATTTGAATCACCGAGATCGTGTTTGTTACTCTGATTGAACTTCACTTTGACAGCGGTCAGACCTTGGGTTGGCTGATCAGTGACTTTAAAAGTGATCTTCCCTATCTCAGCTTTTTTCTGATACTCTCGGTTTTGGGGAGCCAGATACGCCAGGGTTATGGTGTCATTTTTCATTGCTAACTGAGGAGCAAAAGTAGCATCAGGGGCATTTGCTGTGCGCTGTACACTAATTGGTTTTAAGACTCTGGGGTCGATCGTCAAAAGGGCATCAATGCCCAAAAAGTCAGCACCAGCACTATCATATGATAAAACCAGATCAAAAGTGCACCCTGGGCTAGTTTGAATGATCTTCGGGCTGAGAGACAACTTTCCTTTGCCTTTTCCAGGTAATGCAGGTGAGGCTGTGGGAGATGGGCTTGTCTGGACAGGTGAAGGGCTAGCTATTTCAGGTTGTAAAATTTGGCTTTCCACTTTTTCCAATGGTTGGTTGGTAGTATTTGAATAAAGCTGGATGTCTGATGGTTTGATTTGCCAACCGCTGGTGGGAATATCAGTAATGGCCACAAAATTAATTTTTACAAAAGCTTTATTTTGATTTTCAGTATTCAGACCAGGATTTGGAATACCGCCTACTAACTGAACAAAACCTTCATCAGTGATATCTTCTTTACTCACCCACAAAGATACCGGACTCTGATCCCCCATATCCTCAACTAATTTCACTTTCAGATACTGCTTGGGGTATTCAATTTTGGTTGAAATTAAATTGATTGATTCTTTTGTTGCCACCCCAACAGTAACAACAAAAGTGTCCCCGGCTTTTAATGAGTTGAGATTTTTATCTGATGTCAATGTTACCGAAGCCTGATATTGGGCCGGGGAGGGACTAGGGATCGGTGATGGCTGTGGTAGCCCTTTGCCATATTTTTGCTCAAGTATGACACCACCTGTAATAAGCCCCGCAATCAGCAGCAAAATGACGAGGCTATTTCCGGTCTGGCTGATAGCTGAAAGCCGACGACTGAAAGCTGATTTAATTCTTGGCAGCATATATATAAAGTATCAAAAGTGGGAAAAGTATCAAAGGTACCAAAAGTTTGGATATTTGACATTTTATAGTGGATATCTGATATTTATCTTATGGATGAGGTGATTCATGATGAAATTGTTGACCCGCGGACCAATGCTGAACATACCGACTTTATTACCAAAGTTTATGCTTGGATGACATTTGCTCTTTTTTTGAGTGGCATGGCTTCAGTCTGGGTGGCTTTTACGCCTGCTATTACTTCACTGATTTTTGGTAACCGATTTATTTTTTATGGGTTGTTGATTTTTGAACTAGCAATGGTGCTTTATTTATCTTTTTTGGTGAAAAAAATTTCCGCATTTAATGCCACTGTGGCATTTATTATTTATTCTATTGTCAGTGGGTTGACACTGTCAGTCATCTTTTTGGTCTATACCATTGCTTCAATCATAGCTACTTTTTTTATCACAGCAGGTGTTTTTGGTGCCATGAGTGCCTATGGATATTTTACCAAACGTGATTTAACGACCATGGGAAATTTACTTATTATGGCTTTACTGGGACTTATTATCGCTTCAGTGGTAAATTTGTTTTATTTTAATAGTTTATTAGATTGGGTTATCACTTATGCTGGAGTAGTTATTTTTGTCGGACTAACTGCTTATGATACGCAAAAAATTAAAAATGGCAATATCATAGGCAATGCCGGGACTGATGAAGACAAAAAAGAAGCCATCATGGGAGCTCTGACATTGTATCTAGACTTTATCAACCTCTTCCTAAAACTGCTTCGGATTTTTGGCAAAAAAAAGTAGTTATTTTATTACCATTTTTAGCAGAGCCATTCGAGTAAATAAGCCATTTTCAGCTTGTTCAAAGATTTTTATTCGTGGATCATCTGTTAGTTCTTCAGGTAATTCATTGAAATCGTTCGAACGAGGTAAAGGATGTAGGACAATACTTTTTTTATTGACAGTATCTAAAATTTCTCTTGTCATTCGGACTCCCTCACCGTCAAACTTTTCCCCGGCCATTCGCTCTTTTTGGGCTCTGGTCATATAGATCACATCAACTTTAGCTGCTATTTTTGCTAGATCAGCGCTTTGATTAAAACTAACTCCATTCTCTTTCAGAAAAGTCAAAATATCATCTTTCATTTGCAAAGATTTTGGTGCCACTAACTCCAGATGGACTCTTTTAAATTTTGATAGTAAATAGGACAGACTTCGGACTGTCCGGCCATATTTTAGATCTCCTACCATAGCCACCCTAACTCCATCAATTTTTTTAAAATGATTAAAAATCGTATAAAGATCGAGCAAAGCCTGTGTCGGGTGCTGACCGGCTCCATCACCAGCGTTTAGAATAGGTACTTTTGAAACTTCAGCCGCTTCTGCTGCGGCACCTTCATAGTCGGAACGGATTACAATGGCGCTAAAGTGATAAGAATTGATTATTCTCGTCGTATCCTTCATCGTCTCTCCTTTGACGGCGGACGAAAATTCTTTAGCATTTTCAGTGGTAACAGGAACTCCACCAAGTTTGATAACAGCCTGTTCAAAAGAAGTCCTGGTCCGAGTCGAAGGTTCATAAAATAGCAGACAGACTTGCTTGCCTTTTAAAGTGGTTAATACTTTGCCAGCCAAAACAGCTTTTTTCATTTTGGCTATTTCAGGAAAAAGAGTTTTTTCGAGCCATAAACGCTCAAATTGTTGGGAAGATAAAATGTGAAATAATTTTTTTGTAGCCAATCTAGTGAAATGTTATAACTTGTTTAGTGAAGCGTGTCAATATTTGGGTTGAGATGGGGGTCGATAATTGAAACTCAGACCAGAAAATCCTCGTACTAGCCGGTGCAAAGCCCGGATATTGTGGCCTTCTCCTCCCTGTGCCTGAGTTACCGGTAGAAATGTCTCCACTCCGCTTAAATTAGCGGGTTTAAAATCAAAACCATACATTGTTCTCATACCATCACTGGTTGAAACTCGTTTACTGACCCAATCTCCGCCGACTTCCGAGATCGGCTTTCTAATAGTACCAGCTGGTATTTCCGATGTCTCAAATAATTTAACTTTAAAATAGGGTTTGACTCTACTCTCTTCGGCCTGGTCAATCTTCTGCTGAACTCTTTCAACGTTTCTATCTTTCACAGACATCACA
>CAYOMO010000106.1:0-4924 GCA_964405065.1 uncultured Gammaproteobacteria bacterium | reverse complement strand
AGGCCGAACCTGATGCAATAGCTGCTGTTCCCCATTGAGCAGCTAGTAGACTTGATGCCACCACACCTACTCCTAATGGTAAGGTTATAAAGGAAAATCCTAAAAATACTTTATCGAGTGTTTTCCTGAGCATTCCTCGCTCAGCCGGGCCTGCTTTGGCCATTTCGACGTTTCCCATAACGTCCCGCTTAATCTTTTTATATGGATATATTGTACACCCGAGTGTCAAAAAGGGTGGCCCCGGAAGCCACCCTTCTGATTTTTATCCGATTTATCTGATTTAATCAGATTTTTCCGGACTGGTTTCAACTTTTTTAGGAGTTGAAATACCTTTTGTAACCACTTTGATCTTTTTAGGAGCTACAGGTGCAGCTTTTTTGAAAGTCAAAGTGAGAACACCATGAGCCAGCATTGCTTCAGGATCAGTCTCAGCCTCCAAACCCTCTGGGAGTCTGAAGGAGTAGTTATAAGACTGGGCCATAGAAGACATAAAATATTTGCGTCCAGTTTTATCTTCCTGAGTAGCTTCTGCTGAAGCGCTGATTCGGACAACTTTGTCATCAATTGAGACATCGATGTGATCTTCTGAGATACCAGGCAAAGCTATTTCTGCTACAACTGCCTGATCTGTTTCATAGATATTCATACCCTGACCAAGTAGTCTTGATAAACCAGGTACTGTGGGCATCTCCCAGTCATCTTCTAAAGCTGATTGTAGATTCCAAGGATTCCAACGTATTAGTGCCATAAATATGGAATTATGAAATTAGAATTAAGAATTACGAAACTTAGTGACTGTGTTTCATAATTCATCATTCATAATTCTAAATTCTCTTCTCACCTCCTTTTTATTTAGTGATAAGCGATAAGCAAAAAGTATTTTTTCTTATTGAATCTGTACTAAATGCTTATCATTCTAGCTGAATAGTGGATTAGCACTCAATATACTAGACTGCTAAAAAAATGTCAAGATTTATTGAGTGATTTATATCACTTTTATATTTTGGATTTTCCAATATACTATCCAACATGAGTGTCATCCAATTATCTGCTGCCCAATCCCAACAAAAAAGAGATTCAGAAGATATACAGATAGTAGATGTGCGTACTCTAGAAGAGTATATCCGCGGTCATTTAGCCGGAAGTATCTCGCTTCCTTTGGATCAATTACAACTGCATGCAGATCAGATTTTAAAAGATAAAAACCGGCCAGTATTAGTTTACTGTTTAAGCGGTTCGCGTTCTTTAGTTGCTGCCCAAATATTGGAGTCACTTGGCTATCAAAAAATATACAACATGACTCATGGATTGATGGAATGGCGGATTCAAAATTTACCTCTAGAAAATTAGAGCCCCGGATTTTTTTGAAAAATCAAAATACCAGCACCGGCATCGGAAGACTGATTGATAAAATCAATATTGATTGAATCGATAAATAGTGAAACATCGGTCAATTTTTGCGGAAAATTACCATTTGAAAGCAGCCGGGTTATGTAAACCAGCGATCTTGTTTGAGGGTTGTAGGATGCATTTACTAGTTCTAGATTGATCGAAACTGGTTTTTTCTGATCATCATAGGCGACCAAAGATGCATTTGGATGATCACTGGCAAACTCCCGCTTCCATAGACTGGCAAATGATGCAGTTTCTATAGTGCCAAAATCACGTGAAGGAGCATCTGATACAAAAGATAATTTGGAGGGAACATCACTTAAGGTTAGGAAAAAAATGTTACTGCCATCACCTTCGGGTACAAACTTGGCAGAAGGAGCGGTTTGAGTAAAATATATTTCAACCGGCCGTTTTTGGGAGGGCTGTATGAAATTCCAGACTGAAAAAGATAAAGCTAAAACTAAAATACCGAGTACTATCGATAAGATTTTAAAATGATTAAGAGTCTGGCTTTTTGGCTGGGGCATTAGATGTATCTAATCATATTGTACAAATTTTGTACAGCATAAAAAAACTGAACCTATAACTTCAAAAAGAGATACTCCAGCCTAGTGTCAGATGGAGTGTGATAGATTGTGATCTCAATCATCGCCAAAACTATTCATGTATGTTAAAAGAAGGTATGTCAAAGCAATGTTTTTTGCGATTGGCAGTCGGGATTACAGTTTTCTATATTCTGTTTTTAGCTCTGTTTGCCTTGGATGCATTTGTGCCAGGTGAGACATTGATTCACAATCTAACTGGCTTTTTGATTCATCTGATCCCAAACTTTATCTTGGCATTTTTACTACTTTTTAGCTGGAGATATTACCGGCTGGGTAGTCTACTTTTTTTAAGTATTTTCTTTTTGGCCCTGTATTTTTTTAGAGGTAATAACCCGATTGTGCAGCTGATACTTTTTAGTCCCTTACTACTAATTAGTGGATTGTTTTACCTGGCGGATAAAAAAACAGTTAAGTGATCCAATCAGAAAGGAGAGTTATGGAAGGTATTACACTGTCACATCTTAATATTCGTCAAAGTATCACCATCCTTTTGGCAAAACTGATCACAATCGATGTAGTAGTGGCGGCTTTAGTGATAGGATTTTACTGGCTTTTGTCTTTAATTGGAGACTATTTTGAGCTAGACACTTGGCATACTTTTATCTTTCTTTTAGGATTTATCTTGGCAGGCATTTTTAAGATATCGATTACTGTTTGGGTCGTTTTACTCTGGCTCAATGAATATTACGAGATCACACCCGAATATATTTATCATAAAAAAGGGCTGATTTTTCGGACTACTCAGGAGTACCGGATCGATCAAGTAAGACGAATAGAAATCAGAGATTCTTTTTTGGGAGAGATTTTCAACTTTGCCACAATTACTTTTTTTGATATCAGACTCAATAAAACGATCGATTTTTACCTGATCCACAATCCAACTCGCTATATAAATATCTTAAAACAGATCAAGCCAACAATTGAGATTTTGGAAGACCATACCAATTTACCTTTCTTGCCCAAAGAGAGAGTAGGTATCGATTTTGAATAATCATCAAATAAAATATTAGCGTGAAAACCAGTCAGTGAAAGTATATACTAAATATATGCAAAGATTTTGGTCTTTTTTTGCTGCTATGGTTTTTGTGCTGGTAGTTTTACCGCAAACTGTTTTAGCTGATGTGACCTGGTCGGAAACCCAGCCGGCTGGAAACACCGTTCAAGACTGGACTCCGGTTGCTCTGTCTTCAGATGGTCAGATCATGATGTCTGGTGTTCAAAATGGCAGATTATATATCAGCAAAAATGGCGGAGATACCTGGACTGAAACACTGCCGATAGACAATGACCCGGAGGAGAGTGATGACCATGGTTGGTATCCGATCAGTATGTCCTCAAACGGCCAAGTTATTATAGTCGGAGTATTAAATGAGAGATTGTATCTTTCCACAAATGGGGCAGATAGTTGGAGTGAAACTCGACCTGGAGGTGATGTTAATAAGGCCTGGTATACCCTAAGTATGTCCTCGGATGGTCAGACTATCTTAGCCGGAGACCATGCAGGAAGACTCTATCGATCGACTAATACGGGATCAAGTTGGGATGAGGTTCAACCCGCCGGTAATACAGATCAGCAATGGAGATCAACCGCTGTTTCTGATGATGGTCAGATAATGTATGCCGGAATTGATGGTACAAGGCTTTATCGGTCTACAAACGGCGGCGATTTATGGGATGAAATACAACCGGCTGGCGATATTGATATGCAATGGTCAGCACTGGCACTCTCCTCTGATAGCCAGACAGTACTGGCAGCCAACCGTAATCGATTGTATCGGTCAACAGATGGGGGAGACAGTTGGATTGAAATGCAGCCTGGAGGAGACAATGAATTAACCTGGGTTTTTGCCTCTATGTCGGCAAACGGAGACAGAATGTTTGTGTCTGAGGGTAATAGACTTTATTACTCAAATGATGGTGGTAATACCTGGACTGAAACTCAGCCATTGGGTGATACCAATCAGAGCTGGGCTGGTGGTGCTGTATCCAGAGATGGCACTGTTTTAATTGCCAATATCTATGGTGGAAGAGTTTATCTGGGTGCAAATCCTTTGCCAGTTAGTCCAGGCCTAACAGCTCCAGGCCCAGGATCTCCAACTACCCAAAATTGTCCATCAGTCCCAGCCGGTTCACCACAGCTTTTCCAGATCGATGCTGCAGGTAGTTTTGTAAATCTGTATTTTAGTGGTCAATCTGGCATAAGTGGCTACAATATCAATTATGGATTAACACCTGAGGCCAACCAATACGGAGACCATTTTAGTGCCAGCCCAGATTGGTGGGTAGTTGGACGGACGGTTTCCGGTCTACAACCCAACACCACCTACTATTTTAAAGTACAGGCAGTCAATGGCTGTAATGCCGGAGGATGGAGTCAAGTGGTCTCAGTTAAAACAAAAGCAAAAAATGCGGTAGTTAAAAATTGGTTTGCTAACTTATCCAACTAATCCAGAAGTTTTTTTCCCGCTCACACACCGGATGTGTGATTTTAAACCTATAGTTTGATTTTAGAGTTGTGAATGAGTATAATTTCATCATGACATTTGATAATGAAAAAAATACTGATCAAAAGCCTGAGGAGCCAAAACTGCAAAACCCAAGAGTGCAAAGATTGAATCTGGCTCGTCAATTGGCCAAACAAAGTGAACAGCATCCTGGACTCGTGCCAGGTCAGGACAAACTGATGTCGAGAGAAGTAGTGGATGCTTTAGGACCTGTTATTGAACATCAAGATGTCTCACTCGAAACAGTATTAGAAACTTTGATTGAGGAACTAGAAAAAGCGGATGCCCGTTTGGACAGATTTTCTTCCAGACTTAGAAGACTAGAATTAAAACGCAACCAGCGCCGAAATTAATTCCTTTTCAGATTTGTTAAAATTACGCCTATGTATCCTGTTGATTTTCCATCTAGGTTAGAAGATGCCA
>CAYOMO010000105.1:0-4942 GCA_964405065.1 uncultured Gammaproteobacteria bacterium | reverse complement strand
AGTTGATATTGGAAGGAGCACTAAAAATACCCGCCAAAGAGCCTTTAATAAATCGCTCTAGGCGATAAGCTAGTTCCTGAGCACTTTTATCTTCCATACCCACCAAAACTTTATAGAGATCCTCCATTAATGGGGGTGGTAAATGTTGTGTTTTTGGATCTTGGGTTATTCCTTTGAGGCGATATGTGGTAATCAAAGCCCGGTCTAAAATAGCTTGTTGGGATGCATCAAGCTGTCCTAACACCAATTTTAAAAACCCGGTCAGTGTCAGAATCTTTCTTCCTAGTTCATTTTCGCCTTCTTCACTGACATTTGACAGATCAAATGGATTAATCTTAACGGGAGACTCTGATGAAAAATCTATATATTGCCCTCCCACGGCCTGACAAAGTTTCAGATACTCATGTTCAGGATCAATCACTATGACCTGAGATCCAAACATCATATAGCGTAAAGCTTCGAGTTTTACAAAATAGGATTTTCCTGAACCAGACTTTGCAAATATTACAGAGTTTGCATTCTCCAAAGAAAAACGATCAAAAATAATTAACGAGCCATTATGTTCATTTATTCCATAGATTATGCCTGTTTCCGAAGTTAGTTCTGAGGTCGTAAAAGGAAATGTTGTGGCCAGCGAGGTGGTATCCATATTGTGATTGAGTTTTAAAATATCCCGATCTATCGGCATTGTGGCGTTGAAAGCTTCAGCCATTTGCAGCGTCATTACTCGGGGTTGAATAGATAAAGATCCGAGGGTAGACTCCACCAATTTAGAAATATTATTCAGCTCCTCCAGATTGGAAGATGGCACTGTCACATAAAGTCCCAGCCTAAAAAAACGCTCAGCTCCTTTAACCAGCTGCTCCTGCAGCGATTTAGCATCATCCAAAGCGACTTGGACGGCTGGATCAATCGCCCGACCTCTTTCCATATCAGTTTGGATTGTGGCTTCCATCTCAGCGATTTTTCTTTTCAAATCATCCAAAATATTTTTACTAGAAGAAGGGTAAATAAACATTGATAGCGTCAGTGAATGTTCAAAACTGATCAATGGCTCGAGCCAATTTGGCTCTACGTAGCGAGGATATCCAGAGACAAAAAAAGATCGGTAGTATTTATCATCCATTCGTAAGTAGCTAAAATCGATCTCTATCTCTTTGGGAGCAATGGCATCATCCAAGCTAAATGTCTGGCCATTGACACTAGGGTCTTTTGGCGCTTCAGCCGCCGTCCCTTTAATATTGGATGCATAACTTTTTTTGTTTGAGCTAAAAGGCAGATTCATAATTTTCAAATATCAATTTCCAAATATCAATTTCCAATAACCAATGAATTTACAATTTTTAAATTATCAAATTGGTACTTGATTGAAAATTGATCATTGTAAAATGAAAATTCTTCACGCTCCGAGCTCCTCCACAGCAAATGGCACATTGCGATTGAGAGGTATTCCTGCTGGTCGAGCCTGAGTTGGCGGAACTGGATTGGCCATTGGTGCAGGTGCTACTGGTACTGCAGCAGGTTGGGGGGCCATTTGAGTGATAGTAGGGGCCTGAGGGGCCTTGACAGGTGGAGGAGTGGCCGTCGGAGGTGTGGGCGATGGTGTGGGCGTTTTTGTTGAAGCACCGGCTGATTTGAAATTGGATTTAAAAGTGTCATTGTAATAGTCATAAAATAGCGAGATTAATTTGTCGGTATTTAGCTGGGTTGTCTTAAGTCCGATGCGTCCCAGCTGGCGCATAATATGATCTCTTCTCGGTGATAAAAGAGTTAGTCCTTTTTCAAAGTTTTTATTAACATCTTTTACCACTCCTAGTTCGAGATACGAAACAGAAATAACTACAAAAAACTGTTTATCTAAAACCTCATTATTGCGAATGATATTGGTTACAAACTGTCTGTAGTGCTGCATCATTGACTGAAGCAGGGGATTTTTCTGTAAAGCTTCAGCATCTTTTAGTAAATGGATATAGTTGGAAATATCTAGTCTTTTCGATCTAATTACGATCTGAATTGAAAATGACAGTGAATTTAAAAGAGCCGCAAACGAACCAATTATCGCCAGTTGCTCAGTTTCAGAAAGCAAATCAAAATTAACCGCTGAAGTTTGAAGCACGATAGCCATCGATCCATCTTTCATGATAACCACGTCGTCACGAATATCCTCAACCGGTAAAAAATCTTGTGTTGCACTCATTTTAGGCGGTACCTCCAGGCATTTGTTTTTTAGCAGTGACTAGAAGGGGTGGGAGAATTTCATTTTTCAGTTCAACTGCGACTTTATCAAATACCATGGCATCTTTCTCAACAACAATTGTATATACACCATTTGATAGAGGAGTAGCTGCGACAAATTGACCCAATTTATTGCTTCTAAGAGCCCGGACTGGTAAACCTTGCTTATCATGCGCTACCACAATAGCACCTTCAACATAATTACCCTGGCTATCAGTGACAACTCCATTAATTACATTGGGAAAAGTAGTTAATGTGACCGAAGGGGCTGTTTTTGGTGCTACTGGTAGTGTGACCGGTGCAGCTGGAGCCACTTTGGATGGTTTATCGTTGGGTGTGGAGTCAGGAACTGGGGTGTTCGCCAGTACTGCTAGGTCATGAGCCGTTCCGGAGGCGTGTTCATTTAGCTTTTGTAAATCACCTAGCAAAGATTGAAACTGATCAATATAGAGCTTGGCATCGGCACCAGGTTGAGCAACTGTAGCTTTGATTTGTTCCAACTGTTTTTCAATTTTCAGTATTTTACTTTGAGTTTCCTGGGCATCTTTTGCCAAGTCTACTGTTTTTTTCAGATCAGTTGGCTTTGGTGGTTCCTTTACAACTGGGCTGGCGGGAACTGTTCCCAATGAAATTGGAGCAGATTGGGGAGAAGCAGCAGCAGTGGCAGCAGTTGTTTGAACTCCCGAAAGTAACCGATCAGCCATAGATGGCTTTCTCGTACTTGATAAAGGCATTGAAGAAGGAGGTGCGGTTGGGTTTTGTGCCAGAGGGATTAAAGTCCCTTTTGTCAAAGGATGTTGTGCTTGACTGCGATGTTTATTTTGAATGTATAAAGGCAATCTTTTAGAAAAAAAAGGATCTTCTTTTTTTAATATTTTGGATTGATACGTTAGCTTAGTAGGCTGAAAGATCGCCTTAAAAAAGGCTGCTACCCAGTGATCAAGTGGTCTTTCCTGAATCGGGATAAAAGCAAACGCGGCTCCAGTAGCGGCTGAAATTACCATAATAGGATAGGCGATAAAAGGAAAAGGTCCAGACAATCCAATAAATGTCACAAAAGCAATCACCAAACCAACAGCTAAATAACCAAATTGCTTGATAGTCATATCACCAACTAGATGAAATTCAAAGTTGGTCACATTTTGCGGTATTGGATGGGCTTGAAAGACAGGATCCATAGTCGTTAATCGTTTAATCGTTAATCGTTAATCGGTAAAACATTTTTCGATATTCGATACACAATATACGATCTACTTCTCTTTATAACCCGTGAAAAATTCACTGTCCACCCGCTCAAAGTGAATCAGTAGTTGATCGATAAAGTTAGTGGGTAACGAAGCCAGTATCGTTATTGGGTATAGGTAACAATCAACGAAACCGAAAACGGGCGTCGATACCATAACCTCTAAACTTTACCAAAATATATATTGACATCATTGGCTCAAAGTACTAAGTTTATTATCCATATTCTTGAGGGAACGGGTTGGATCAGACCAACCTAATCCAGGGGAATGCAGTGAGA
The DNA here is from genome assembly GCA_964405065.1 of uncultured Gammaproteobacteria bacterium. Taxonomy (GTDB): domain Bacteria; phylum Patescibacteriota; class Microgenomatia; order Daviesbacterales; family UBA10151; genus CAZWRN01. The sequence continues at coordinate 1,185 of CAYOMO010000105.1, read as the reverse complement.
CTCTGCAGCTGTACCGCAACCGTAAATTAGTAAATCGTGAATCGTTTATCGTAAATCGGAAGACTTTTTTCTTCTATTTACCATCTACGATATACGATTAACAACTAATAAGCCGGACTGCCTGGTTCCCAAGTCCTTTTTATAAAGGGCGGCAATATCTTCGGGTCAAAGAGAAATTTCTTCTGTTTGCTCCGAGGCTAGGTACCAGTATGCCATCATTATTAGATCAAAGAGCAGAAAATTATCGACCTTCGCCATTTCAGATGGAAACTGTCAGCCATGCTTTAAAACAGCGTGACGGAGAGCTCCTCGTCTGTGACGTCTCACTTTATTTACAGCTCTATAATGAGCATCTTCAAAAATCCGGAGGAAATCAGGCTTTAGCCAAAAAATACACTTTTGAAGCGATCAAAAAAGACGGAGTTGCTCTGATGCAAGAAAATATCTCCGCTTTATCTCAGGGTGGGAAAACCTTATTTGACTTAGAATCTCGAGCTCGGATGCAGCTTACGCCAACCCAAAACACCTATCTGCTACATCAAGAAGAAACTGTTGATCCTCAGAGTGAACAAACAGTTATCAAACGTAAAATGGTCAGCCCTGAGCATGCCTATATTGGTCGGAGCGTCACCGAAGCGCTGACTGGCTGGCGTAGAGGCAATGACCTGGCCTCCATGACTCAAAATGAGTATCTATTTGCCAATTTTGACAAATTCTTTAATGCCACCAAAACCCATACGTTGGTCTGGGGCAGTCCAATAGCCAAAGAATCAGAAGGGGAGATGATACATAAATACAACGGTGAATATGGCTATCTCTATGTTGGAGAGATTACTGAGGTGGCGGGTATTCGCAAAATGGTGATGCACTCATACAAAAATGATATGAGCACTGAGGCGTATCAAAAGTTCATGCGTGAGCTACAGGGACAAGAGTTCTTTGCTGGACTTGGCAAACATTCAACTGCTCAGACCGTCGATGTCGACCGAGTGATGCGAACTAGTGTCATGAAAGAAGGGGCACTAACGCACAATGAGATTTATCAGAGGATGTTTAAAGTTAAAGCTGAGGTTGACGGCAGCAGTACTATGTTTGGCATCGATCAGAAAACGTTCCTAGCTGTCCAAGATCCGACTTTGCGCCAAAGGCTAGAAGATGAAGCTTCGACCGAGGTCGCTCACTGGC
>CAYOMO010000104.1:0-4949 GCA_964405065.1 uncultured Gammaproteobacteria bacterium | reverse complement strand
TGATACTCCGAGTGGGATAAGAGTCTGTGTGAGCCGTTCATTGAGACGACTGTAAGCTGTACCCTGCAGCAGACCTGTCCCATAAGCTGTCAGTTTTAGAAGATCAATATTTAATAACTCAGTGATTGATTTAGTTGTCATACAAGTATATTTTAATATTTAATTAACCAGGTTAATATTATAGTCTTTTTTAGTTTAAATTCAAGCTGGAATAAAACCCATAATTGTGGACATCCAGCTGACAATTTATATTTTACAAAAGCATCCAATGTTGAGCTGACTTACAGACAGGTATTTATTTGTAAGTTCTGTGATTTTATTTTCACAAAATTAGCTTCATTTTTCACACTAATTGTTACAAAATTGGCTAGGTATTCTTACCTTTTCATTACTCAGAATGATTAAGCTTACTCCTAGCTCAACTATATAGGCTGTTTGCCAAATCTGAAAAAATGTTTTATAGTTAATATAGTAATAATTACTGTACTATTCTTTTTAAACCACTATTCACTTTAGCAAACGGTTTTTGCCCTGTTTGAAAGTTTGAGCTTTTAAACAAACCATTTATGCATTTACAGTCGCTTTCTCTGGTTGTTCCAACCCGGAATGACTCCAAAATATTAGCTGATTTTGTCAAAGATGTTGATGAAACTTGTTCGTCTCTCGGGATCTCTTATGAGGTTATTTGTGTTGACAATGGATCAACCGATAATACAGCAGAAGTTGCTCAAAATCTGGGATTTGTTTATAAAGTCTCTTATCATCCTAAAACTGCCAATCATTCAAAAGCGACCCGGATCATAGATGGTATCTGGCATGCTCAATATCCGATTATCGCTGTAATCGATGCACCTTCTACTTATTCTACTCTCACTATTACTGATATGGCGTACAAAGTCGCTTCCGGCAAAGTTGATATTTTAGTAGCCAAGCGAAATAAAAAAACAGACACCGCTTCCTATCTATATGGCAAGCTACACCCAGACACAACCATCGATATGCGCTCTGGGCTCAGAGTTTTCAAAAGGCAAATTGCTGAAAGGCTTTTTCCACATATCTCCTCGACTTCTTTTGATTTAGAATTTTTAGTCAGAGCCCGCGATGCTGGATATAAGATCGAAAATCATGAAGTGGCATTTGACGGTGAACATCAAAAACATCACCATGATCCTTTCTGGCGACTCTGGTGGGCAGATTTCAAACTTGGGACCACTAGAAGTAAAATCATCCCTTTTTTACCTGATGAAGCAGTTAAAAAAGGTCAGGGATTTCATTACAAAGGCCAAGAATTTATTCATCACTCAGATCTGACCCCTCATCAGAGCGCCGTCCATCGTCTCTCAGGTATGCAGATGTTTGTGATATTAGCTTTACTCACCGAGCTGGTGATCTTTTTTATCATCAACTGGCATGCGGCTCTAGTGTTACTAGTGGCTGCTTTAACTACCCTTTATTTTGCTGATCTGCTTTTCAATCTTTATCTGATCTATCGGAGTTTTTCCAAACCGGCTGAAGTCGATATCTCTCACTCCGAAATTGAGACAGTCAAAGAATGGCCACGCTATACCATTTTGTGCCCTTTATATAAAGAATGGCAGGTGGTGCCGCAGTTTGTGACCGCCATGAGCAAGCTGGATTATCCCAAAGATAAATTACAGGTGATGCTACTTTTAGAAGAGGATGACAAAGAGACGATCAAAGAAGTAGGAAATTATGATCTGCCAAAATATTTCCAGACGGTCATCGTCCCTGATTCTAAACCAAAAACTAAACCAAAGGCTTCCAACTACGGATTAAAACACGCCACTGGTGAATACATTGTGATCTACGATGCAGAAGATGTACCAGACCCACTTCAGCTGAAAAAAGCTATTTTAGCTTTTGAAAAAGCCGGGCCCCGGATCATCTGTATTCAGGCCAAACTCAACTTTTACAACCCGCACCAAAACCTGCTAACCCGGGTTTTTACCGCTGAATATTCACTCTGGTTTGACCTGGTACTGACTGGTTTGCAATCTATTCATGCCCCGATTCCACTCGGAGGGACATCCAATCATTTTAAAAAAGTTGATCTGATCAAAATGAAAGGCTGGGATTCTTTCAATGTGACGGAAGACTGCGATCTAGGAATGAGACTTGTGAAAGCAGGGTATCAAACAGCGGTGATCAACTCGACGACTTTGGAAGAAGCCAACTCCAATCTGAAAAATTGGTTTGCCCAAAGATCGCGCTGGATCAAAGGCTATATCCAGACCTACTTGATACATATGCGCAATCCTTGGGAGTTTGCCAAAACCTGGCGCGAGCCACATGCCGTCACTTTCCAGCTGGTGGTTGGTGGAAAAGTTTTATCGATGTTTATCAATCCGCTGATGTGGGTGATCACAATCATGTACTTTTTGTTTAGAGCCAATATTGGCACATTCATCGAATCCTTCTTCCCAGCACCAGTGTTATACATGGGGGTGATCTCACTGCTGCTGGGTAACTTTTTATATGTCTATTACTACATGATCGGCTGCGCCAAACACGGCCACCACGAGCTGGTCAAATACGGCGTTTTTATTCCTCTGTATTGGCTGGCGATGTCGATGGCTGCCTGGATGGCGGTCTACAAACTGATTGTAGCTCCTCATCACTGGTCCAAAACCAAACACGGCCTACATCTGGACAATAAAAAAGCTGTTAAACAAGCCACGGCGGCCATCGGCCGCGACATGGTCGATGAAGACCTCACCCATGTCAGTGTCAGACCCGCTTTAACCTAGTACTTAAAGAAAGGAGCATTTGCCTATATGAGCAGATCATCACTATTAATGTCTGGAACCACCCTGGCGGCTGCCGTCATGGGAGCCAATATCGTCAATCTTTTTTTCAATGCCTATTTAGGCCGAGTAGTCTCGGCGGAAGATTTTGGCGTTTTAGCTTTGATCAATACTTTTATGTATTTCGGCAGTCTTTTTTACAATGCTATCGGTGGAATTACTAATCGGGAGGTTGCTTATCTTGATAACTCCGTCACCTCCGAAGCCGGAACACTTTTTTTCTTGTCTCTGACTAAACAAATTCTGCTCGTCAATGTTGCCCTGGCAGTGCTTTGGGCACTGGCAGTCCCTCTGACTAGTCAGTTTTTCCATTTGGCTGATCGATCTATTTTATATCTATTTACTCCGCTTTTTTTGCTGTATCCACTGACCTTTTTAGGACGAGGATATTTACAGGGCAAACTGTTTTTTGTTTTGGCCGGAGTCAGTATTTTTATTGAACCAGTGATCAAATTTATCTCCGCCTGGCTCTTTTTATCTTCTGGTAATCATCAATGGATATTTGCCTCGATATATATTTCAGCAACTCTCACCGGGATCATCACTTTTTTACTGGCCTGGCGGTATAAATCAGCTGTTACTAAAAAAAGCAGTTATCCTTTTCCATTTACTTTTTTTGGTGCTGCTTTACTAGCCGGTATCTCCACTATCAGCTTTTTAGCGCTCGATATGGTACTGGTAAAACACTTTCTAGCACCAGACCAGGCCGGTCAATATGCTTATTTATCTTTACTAGGTAAAATAGTCTTTTTTGCAGGTTCTTTACTCAACGTCTTTACCATCTCGCTGGTGAGCCGGGAAGCACAGCATTCGGCCAATCCTTCCCTCTCTTTTTATGGCTTGCTACTAGGTAGTCTGGTGATGGCTTTTGGCGGGGTGTTTGTATTTGGGGTTCTTGGATTTTTCTCAATTCCGCTTTTACTGACAGAAAAAGCCAGTCTGATTATTCCTTATGCTCTCCCCTATCTGTCGGCGATCGCTTTATTTACTTTGGGCAACACGATCGTCACCTATCATTTAGCGCTCAAACAATATTTGTTTGCCATAGTGAGTTTAGTGATGGCGATTGGTCTGATTGGTGGTATTTATTTCAATCATCACTCGGTCGGACAGATCGTTAATATCTTGCTGATGATCAGTATTTTTTACAGCCTGACTCTAGCAACGCTGCATATCAAACAAAATTTCTTTAGTCCGGCTGTTTCAGCCAGACGAATCCAAAAATTGTCCGAGGAGGTGGTCTCATGAGACAGTCAAATTCAGTATCTATCTGTGTCCCCGCTTACAATGAAGAAAAAAATATTGGTCGGATCTTGGATGCTCTGATCAATCAAATTACCAGAGAGATCCGGATCAATAAGATCGTCGTGGTCTCTTCGGCCAGTACTGATAAAACTGATGATATTGTGATGGAATTTTGTAAAAAAGATAGCCGGGTGGAGCTGGTACGGCAAAAAGAGCGCAAAGGCAAAGCTTCGGCTATTAATGCATTTTTGAAAATAATCAGTGATGAGATTGTGGTGATAGAAAGTGCCGATACCGTACCGCAACCGGAAACGATCGAGCATCTGTGTAAGCCACTGCTGAAAGATAAATCAATCGGCATGACAGGCGGAGCACCGATCCCGATCAATGATCCCAATACCTTTTTAGGCTACATCATTCATACCTGGTGGTGGTTTCATCGCAACATTCCTCGGTTTGGTGAGATCATCGCCTATCGCAATCTGATCAAAGCTTTATCTACAACCACGGCAGTCGATGAAGCTTATATTCAAGCCAAGATGATCCAGATGTCTTTAAAAGCCGTCCATGTCGATGAAGCCGTGGTATTCAACAAAGGAGCTGATCATATCCGGGATCTGATCAAACAACGTCGCCGGGTCTTCAATGGCCATGCCAGACTCTATAAACACGAAAATATTAAAATCGACAATATGACCAAATCCACCCTTTTTCTCCTGCTTTTTAAATTTCCAATCCGCAATTTTAAAGAGCTCTTGTGGATTTGCGGTGGGATCTTACTGGAAATTTATGCTTATATGCTAGGTATGTACGATATGAAAATATCCAAGAAAAATCCATTTATCTGGGACACCGCCACTACTACTAAAAACTTAAAGA
>CAYOMO010000103.1:0-4961 GCA_964405065.1 uncultured Gammaproteobacteria bacterium | reverse complement strand
AATGGAGCAGGTCCGGATAAGAATGTACAGCAGGCAACGGTGAATTTACTCGCTGATATGCAAATCTACCCACTCAGTTTGCAATCAGATTTAGTAGCATCAACAGCCTCAACTGATGTTACGCCACCAACTGTTACAATTAATTCTTTTCCTGCTAATGCGAAATTTTATAAAAATTCTGCAGTCATAGTATCAGGAACAGCTAATGATATTAATGGATCTGTGGCTGGGATTGAGCTTTCTTATGATAATGGAGTAACTTGGCACCCAGCAAATGGTAACGAGATATGGAGTTATAAATTTTACCCAAAATCTGTTGGAATGATGACAATCAAAGCTAGAGCTATTGATGATAGTCTTAATACGGGTACTTCTATTAGCATCGATATCAACATTGAAAATAGTGTAAGTGGTTGGCAGGAAGATGACAGTCAAACTCATCCAATAGCTATTCAACAGTCTTATCCCATTAATTTGGGGGTTGAGTTTAAGCCTGCTGTGAATGGGAAGATTTATGGTATTCGTTACTACAAAGGATATTCCAATGTGGGTACTCATAAAGCACAGTTATGGAATGCCACAAGTCCTACAAATCTATTGGCAGAATCAGTATTTGAAAATGAGTCAGATCGTGGATGGCAGACTGTAAGTTTTACAAATCCTATTAGTCTAACGGCTAATTCAACTTATATCGCATCATATACTGCTCCATATGGTAAATTTGCATTTAATGATGGATATTTCAATACCAATATAATAAAAAATAATAGTTTGGAATTAATTCGTGGTAGATACGGGCCAATAGCTGAATTTCTGGCTGATTCTTATAATAAAAGTAATTACTGGATTGATGTTGTTTTTGTTCCCGACGATATTTTGCCACCTCCAGCAACTAGATCGATATCAGGGCGGGCATTTGTAGATATAAATAATGATTTTACTTATCAGAATACTGAAATTGGACTTAGTAATAAACTAATAACTATATATGGAACAATGGCCCAGACCACACTGACTGATAGCAGAGGTAATTATAATTTTGCAAATTTACCTGCTGGAAATTACCGAATCAAAACAGATTCTCCTGGCGGATTTATACCTGAAACAGATAATGATAGTCCTGTAAACAATGAACAAATTATAGATTTTGCCTTTAAGTTTGCCACACCCATAACTGCTCCCGCTTTAGGCAATTCAGTAGCTTTTTGTTCTCAGGGTATTCAATATATAAATTTTAGTTGGACTAGTTTAAGTACAGAGCCAGCCACTCAGTATCAGGTGTATCGTTTTACTGATGCTCAGACGACACCAGTTTTGGTAGGGACAACATCAGGATCTAGTCTTACAAATGCCAATTTGATCGCAAATACTAAATATTATTACCAAGTTAGGGCATTATATGGAAATGGTTCTCAAGGTGTATTATCTGATTCTGTGTTTTATATTACTTCTGCTGCAGCCTGTAACTAAATCCAGTATATAATTTGTGAAAATAAAACAGTTATTCGATCTGACTCTATAGTATTAGCTGGTTCGAAATTATTATAACGGAGCCGATGGTGGGAATTGGACCCACGACTTACTCTTTACGAAAGAGTTACTCTACCACTGAGTTACATCGGCAATAGAGGCTATTTTAGCAGAAAGAGAGCTGACTAGGAATATTTCTGCAGGAGTTTGATAAGAGCCTGTTCGTCCCAGGCTAGTCCATCGGAGACTTTATGCCCGGCATAACGAGCAAAATGAGGAACTAAGATATTAGTTTCATAGGTTTGAATAACTGTGGGATGAATATAATAATTTTGGCACACTGAGACCGTATTACCCAAATGCTGAGATACTTTTTTAACGGTTTGTTTGATATTTTTTTTCAACATTTTGGTATCTTCTGCATGGCCGACTTTATAGAAATCGAGGGCGGATAGGGATGTTCCACCCCATGTTCGGAAATCTTTGGCGGTAAATTCATCTTCTGTCGTATCTTTCAAAAACAGATTTACATCTGATGAATCCACGACATGTCTGTTGCCGTCATCGTCAATGTATTTAAATATTTCATACCCTGGTAGCTCTATACACTTTTTAATCGTCTTGGCGATCGTTGGATTATTTACTTCCAGTTCATGTATAACGCCACTTTTGCCTTTAAAGCTAAAAGTCACCTCTGTACCATCAATGTCGACATGTTTATTACGCAGAGTGGTGAGACCGTAGGAATTATTTTCTTTAGAGTACTCTTCATTACCAATTCGGATAAAGGTGTGTTCCAGCAGCCATATCACAGTTGCTAGAATTTTTTCCTTACTTAGATCAGTTTTTTGCAGATTATATCTGACCCGGGAACGGATTTTGGGTAAAGAAAGGCCAAAATCGACCATTTTAGCAAATTTATTTTGCTGACTGATAGTTACCCAGTCTGGGTGATAGATATACTGTTTGCGCTTTTTGGCATCCAGACCAGTAGCCTGTAGGTAGCCATTGGCTTTGGGTGAAATCCAAACCTGATCCCAGGCTGGGGGAATAGCCAATCTATTGATTCTCTCAATCGTTTTTTCATCTTTGATCTTTTTACCATCCAGATCATAATAAGCAAAATTTTTGCCATTTTTTTGCCGGAAAAAACCTGGAGTTTGATCGGTTATATAGCTCAAATGTTCTTCTTTTAGTTGTTTAGTCAGATCTTCAGTTGAGAGTGGTGTCATGATTAAAGTAAGCGTACTGTATTTCCCCTTCTGACGCAACAATACACCATATTTATCCTATTTCTTGTCATGTTGAGCGAAGCGAAACATCTCTGAACTCGTTTCAGATACCTATAATCTCAAATTAATTGAGAGATTCTTCGTTTCACTCAGAATGACAGTAGGTTTGACAAAGTCTTAAAAAAAGGCAATGATAAAAGCATGTTAATTCGGTATGTTTACATCGTTTTTGTTGGTATTTTACTGGCTGCCTTTGTGGGTGTAGGAATTGCAGCTTTTTACAAAGGACCAAAATACCCTGAAACACCCATCGAACTACGTTTTCCTGAGACTAAACAGTTAGATGCCACATCAGCTGCCTATGTGCAAAAACAGTTGGAATTTGATCAAAAAAGTGAGGAGTTTCAAAAGCAGAATGGTGATTATAGCCGTAATGTTTCTATAATTGCTTTGATTGCAGCGGTTTTAATGATGGTGTTGAGTTTGACTTTGTTCAAACAGATTACGATTATTGCTGACGGATTGCTTTTGGGTGGAGTATTAACTTTGGCATATTCTGTCATTAGAGGCTTTAGTTCCAATGATGATATGGTCAGATTTTTGGTGGTATCGGCCAGTTTGTTGGTTGCGCTTACCCTAGGGTATATTAAATTTGTTAAACCTCTGAAAAAAACTTCAAAAAAGAAGAAATAAAGTTATTTAACAGATTTCTTTACTGTGGCATCCAGATCGATCTCATTTTCTTCTAAACGTTTTTTAAAAAAATCCTTGGTAGCATCCACCCCTTTGTTATAAAGATGCATACCAATTTTTTCCAGAAACAAATCTAGGATATTTCCTGCAGCAATCACTCCGATTTCTTCGCCTCGTTCATTTCGGAAAAAGCTAATAATTTCATCAATGGCATCAGCTTTTTCTTTTTCGTCTAAGATATCCCAGTTGCGTTTAATATTTGTCATACTTGGTGATTATACAAAATCCAGTTGGTACTCAGGGATCCCAATGGATTTCCCGTAAGACTTGGCGTCTTTATAAAGAGTTGGATTGGATAAATCAACTTTAAAGACTTTGGCAAATATGAGGTAGTGAAACTGGTTATTTTTTAAATCGGCATACCAATCTGGATGTTCGATATCAAATGAATGACTTAGTTTTTCAACTACTTGCTCAATAGTATCTTCAGTTACTTCAACTGAGTGTAATGTCCATTGTTTGAGCCACGGGGTTTGATGTTTTGGAGTTATTGGTTCGATATCAGTTTTAGTGATTTTTAGACTATGCAAGATATCTTTATTATTTAAACTTTCTTCAATAATAATTCCTTTATAATTCATAATGTGTAGAGCGGGATAAGGGAATAAGAACCTGACTTTGTCAGAACCTTGCCTTTACTTCATAAAAGTCGAACCCTATCCTATGGAGCGGTGAACCAGACTCGAACTGGCGACATTCTCCTTGGGAAGGAGACATTCTACCACTGAATTACCACCGCAAATGTTCACATGATTAATATGTAATTATTTTGTGCTCAAATTATATCTTATTGGAGATACTAAGTTAAGGGATCTCTCGATTGTGTTCGAGAATACATAAACCATAGATTATCGTGGAAGTTGTAGAACGGTACCGACTTCGATGGTGTCTGGGTTAGTGATCTTATTTGCTTGAGCTATTTTTTGGTAAGCCATGACATCTCCATATGCTCTTCCTGCTATTTTTGACAGCCAATCACCTGGTTGGACAGTGTAGGTATTTCCAGTTATTTTGTCTCCCCACATGGTTGCATTTTCAGATCCGCCTGTACCAGCCCCTTTTTCTCCTGGAGTAACTGGGTTTTTCTCCATCATGCCTTGTTCCATAGCGGGGGAAGTTGATGGAGCGACACTAGCTGATGCTTGCGGTGTCATAGATGCTTCAGGTGATACGTTGGGAACTGTTGATGCTTGTGGTATATTCAGCTTTGGAATAGTTAGTTCCTGACCAACTTCAACTTGGTTTTCATTGGCTAATTTATTTTCTTTAACGATTTCAGTATATTTGTAGCCATCATCATAGTATTTTTGAGCTATGGTAAATAAAGTATCACCTTCTTTGACAGTATATTTACCAGGTAACTCCTCTTTTGCTACATCTCCCTGAGTTTGTTCATTTTGAGTTTCCATAGAAGAACCCAGATCTGATGTTGGTTTGTTGAAATAGTTGTAAACCAGTACACCTAAAACAACGATGATTAACCCACCTAAAATGAGGTTCAAATAT
>CAYOMO010000102.1:0-5032 GCA_964405065.1 uncultured Gammaproteobacteria bacterium | reverse complement strand
AGTTGATAGATTATGACGCAATCAGGCTGTAAAATCAACCCAAGCGGCTAAAAATTTGACTTACACGGCTATAAGCCATATAATGAATACACAACTAAATACACAAAGCGTTTGACTGAAGTCACGACTCAGAAGCTGCGAGCCAAATACTCGACGGAAAGTTGATCCGTATGAAGACAACAGACAATGTCACAGACAAAATCTGCGGAGTTGCCACAAGGGTCTTAGAAAAGTAATTTTTTAAGAAACAAGGATGGGACCGCGGGAGCGGTTCTTTTTTTTCGGATAAATCTGATAAACCAGATAAATCAGAAAAGTTCAGATCTCATCTGATCTATCTGATTTCTATCCGATTTATCTGAACACCTTTCGTTCCTTGTATTTAATATTTGTCATCCTGAACGCCAGTGAAGGATCTCTCAACTAGTTTGAGATTCAATATATTAAATGCAGTGAATGAGAGGTTTTTTTATGCAAAAAATGAATAAAAACTATCGAAAATTACAAATCGGCGTGATCGGCTCATGTGCTGACTTGAAATATTCTAATAAGATGGCTCAGTTGGCTGAGGAAGTTGGCTTTTGGGTAGCCGAGAAAAATGCTGCTTTAATATTTGGTGCAGAGAAAGATATTGATTCTCTATCGGCTGCAGCCTGCAAAGGGGCTAAAAAAAATAACGGTCTGACTATTGGCATCACCTACGGCAAAACCAAAGACGATGTCGTATCTCCTGATGCTGATATTATAATTCCTACTGGTCTAGAAAGAGGTGGTGGAAGAGAATTTGTTTTAGTCTTATCTGCTGATGTTCTTATTGCAATTAATGGCGGTTCAGGGACTCTCAATGAAATGGTCATCGCCTATCAGGCAGGTATTCCGATCATTTGCCTGGCTAATTCAGGTGGCTGGAGTGGCAAAATGGCCGGTCAATTTTTTGATCAAAGAAAACGACTGAAAATTTTACCCGCATCTACACCCAAAGAAGCAGTGGAACTGGCAACTAAATCTGTAGGAGGTATATGGCAATTGAAAAAGGCTTAATGACTATCGCACTACAGAAAAACGGTCGATTAAATGAAGATACGGTTAAGCTTTTAAAAGAGTGTGATATTGATGTGCCTCAAGGCGGGAGACTCGATGTTGGGTATGCAAGAAAATTCCCAATTAAATATCTCTTTCTGAGAAATGGGGATATTTCTACAGTGGTAAATCGGGGTTTTGCTGATATTGGGTTTACTGGTCAAGATGCGGTACAAGAATCACGATTACCGGTTATTGAAGCTATGACACTTCCATTTGGCGATTGCAAATTGGCGTTAGGAGTTCGAGATGATTTCCCTTATCGATCAGTTTCAGATCTGCGAGGTCTAGAAATTGCTACCTCATTTCCTCGTTTAGCTCAAGCTTTTTTTGATTCAAAAAATGTTAATGTGGATCTTTTTGAATTGGATGGATCGGTTGAGTTGGCAGCAAATCAGGATTGGGTAAAGGCGTGTGTAGATATTACATCTAGTGGAGATTCAATGAGGATAAATGATTTACAAGTTAAAGAAGTCTTAATGAGTTCTCAAGCCGAAATAATCGCTTCAAGAAAATTACGTGAACGACCCGAAACTGAAGCAGATGTAATGGATTTGTTTGGCCGAATAGCTGCAGTCACCCGAGCGCGACAAAGTCGATTTATTGCTGTCAATGCTCCTTTATCACAAGTTGATCAGATTACACAGATTACTCGTGAGGCTGGTTCAACCTCTCCCAATATTAATCCATCTATAAATCCCCAGGTCGTGGAAATTCAAGCAATGATAAATGCCAGAAACTTTTGGAATACAACCCGACAAATTTTAAATGCAGGGGGAAGAGAGTTGGCGGAGCTATCTGTTGTTAAAAGTTTGCCGAACCCGGATGATTCTCAGATGAACTGTATCAGAAGAAAAATTTATGGCTAAGCTAAATCTTTTAAATACCAAAAGATATAGCTACAATCAAAGGAGCAATATATGAAATTAAGTGCACCCAAGGGATTCAAAGATTACTTGCCCCCGGAAGCTTTAGTGCGGCGGGAGGTGATTGGGAAAATTACTTCAACTTTTAAGCAGTTTGGTTTTGAGCCTCTGGAAACTCCGACTTTGGAATACGAAGAGACTTTGACTGGTAAGTACGGTGAGGAAGAAAAGCTAATATATAAATTTGAAACACCAGGTGGAGATAAAGTGGCATTAAAGTATGACCAAACAGTCCCCCTAGCCAGAGTTGTGGCCCAGTATGGTCCTAATGGAGCTCAGAAGCTGCCAATGCCTTTTAAACGGTACCAGATCCAGTCTGCATACCGGGGAGAAAATACTCAAAAAGGCCGCTATCGGGAATTTACTCAGTGTGATGCTGATGTGATTGGAGTTGCTACCCCTTTGACTGATGCAGAAATTTTGGCTTTGGCTACAGATATTTATAAAAATTTAGGATTAGATGTGGTTATTAAGATTAACGACCGAGCTCTGCTGGCGGAAATTGAACCCAAATATTTAGCAGCCATTGATAAGCTGAATAAAATTGGCGAAGATGGTGTATTGAAAGAGATGCAAGATAAAGGCCTGAGTCAGGGTGAGGCTAAAGCATTATTTGAGACAGTTACTCAAAATCAACCAACCGAAAACTTAGCGGAAATTATCAGACTTTATCAGCAGCTTGGATACGACCAGTCAAATTTAAAATTTGATCCAACGTTGATCAGAGGTTTGGATTACTACACAGGACTGATCATGGAAGTTGTTTTGAAAAATAATCCCAACTCCTCTTCTTTGTGTGGGGGTGGCAGATGGGACAAAATGATTGGTAAATTTACTGGACAAGACCAACCGGCTGTTGGGTTTGCAGTTGGTTTAGATAGAACTATTGAAGCGATGATGGAAGAAGGGGTATTAGAAACTACTGGCTCTTCAACTCAGGTTTTAGTCACTATTTTTTCTCCAGAATTGGTAGAAAAATCATTAGAGGTAGTTTCTCTCCTGCGTTCGAAAAATATCAAGAGTGAAATTTATTTGGATCCTAAAGCTAAGTTGGAAAAACAGCTGAAGTATGCTGACAATAAAGGGATTTCTTACGCAATTATTGTTGGTCCAGAAGAGGCTCAGTCAGAGCAAGTTGTATTAAAGAATCTTTCGAAAAGAACTCAGGAAAAAATTTCTTTGATTGATCTCCTTACTAAGTTAAGCAATTAAGGTATTTCTCCGCTCACTGCGTTCGGTCGAAAAAGAGCATTTATATTTTCTTTACCCTTTACCCTTTACGCTCTTTTCTGCTACGATATTTTTAATGCTCAAATCTGAGATTTTCAAAACTCCCTTACCATATATAGCTTTGCTGATAGCTCATTTGCTCTGGGGTGCCAATTATGTTGTGGCTAAAATTGTCCTACATGAAGTACCGGTCATGAGTTTGTCTTTTTTACGATTTGGACTGGCCTGTCTTTTGATCTCCCCATTTTTAATTAGTCTGGAGCCAAAAATGAAAAGAGTCCAATATACTCATCTCCCCCGGTTGATCATTGCAGCCTTACTTTTAGGAACAATTAACATTACTTTTTTTTATCTAGGAATCACAAAAACCCTGGCCATTAATGCTTCGGTTCTCAATCTGATCGTGCCTATTTTGTCTGTGATTGGAGCCTGGTGGTTTTTAAAAGAAAAAATTTATTCGATTAATTTATTTGGAATTATTATTGCTATTTTAGGCACAGCTGCGGTGATCGGACTACCGCTTTTATTAACTTCAAATTTTTCTGGGGTTGAGATGTTTGGCAATCTTTTATTGATCATGGGTGGGATTGCTTTTGTAGCCGGCGCATTGGTGATCAAACCGATGTTTAAAGAATACTCCCCCCTTTCAATCACCGCTTTTACTTTTTTGGTTGCCACAGTGGCATTTTTCATCCCGGCTGTTTTGGAATACATCGCCAATCCTGATTGGATTAGCCAGATTGGTATAGTTAGCATGCTAGGTATTCTATATATAGCAGTTTTATCAACAGTAGTTGCCTACTTTTTGATGATGTGGAGCTACTCAAAAATTGAGCTTTCTCATGCGGTAATTATTCAATATGTGGAGCCAGCCGTCGCAGCTTCACTAGCTATTCCTTTACTCGGTGAAAGGATTTCTTATTCATTTATAGTTGGTTTTTGTATGATCGCTTTAGGCGTGTATTGGGGAACACTGGGTCGAACTGAACATCATCATATCAATCATAAACACCAGCGAAGTTGAGTATCTTGCCTGTTAATAAAGATTAAATGAATCTAGGCTTGCTCTACGCACAAATTGCTGGTATAATACTCTGAATACTATGAAAGCTGCTGGACATCCAACTTGGAATACAAATATTACTGTTACCTGCGCTTGCGGGGCAACTTTTACCACTGGTTCTACTATGGGAGATATCCGTGTAGAGATCTGTTCTAAATGTCATCCTCTTTTCACCGGTCAGCAAAAGTTTGTTGATACTTTGGGTCAGGTAGAAAGATTTGAAAGACGCAAAAAAGAAGCTGAAAAGAAGTCAGAAGAAAAACGCCAGATCGTTGAAGCCAGAAAAGCTCGTTCTAGTGATGAGAAAAAAGACAAACCATCCTTAAAAGATTTACTTATGCAGGCTCGAAAAGGCGCAGCTCGTTCTTAGATTCTCCCCTCTTATATAATTTTTATAACTATATAATGATTATATTAACCCAAAAATCCAATGAACTACCTTGAAGAACAAATAAAAGCAATTGATGACCGAATAGCTGAAGTAAAGATGCTTCTGGAAGATCCAGAGATGGCGGAACTAGCAGCTGAGGAAATTCGCGATCTGGAACAACAAAAAACTGATTTATCAGCTTCAGCTCAAGCTGGCTCTGAAGGCGACTATGCTGAAGAAGAAGATAGCGATATTAATCCAAATGTCGCTATTTTAGAGATCCGATCAGCCGCTGGTGGAGATGAAGCCGGACTTTTTGCTGGAGATTTACTGCGAATGTATATGCGCTTTGCAGAAAGTAAG
>CAYOMO010000101.1:0-5038 GCA_964405065.1 uncultured Gammaproteobacteria bacterium | reverse complement strand
CCATCATTTCAGCTCGTTTAAGAACTTGATCAGCACGTTTTAAAGTGCCGTTTTCCCAGTCTCTGACTCGTGAAGCAGTATTAGCAACTGCCGCGACAGTTTCAATCGGATTGAGTTGGCCTTCAGTAGCAAATTCAGGGTGCACATACAATGGTCTATGAGCATAGGGCATCATAGTTGGTTCAAATTCGGTAAATAAAACTGCTGGTTGCAAGGAATTTCCGTTTAAACCATGAATACTGCCAACAGGCCAGTTCCTTTTAAGAGCACTCTCCTTGGGGGCATCTGTTACTACCATTTCCAGCATTGGATGATGTATATAACGCCATAATGCTTTGGCGGCATCCTGCAGTAGATCCGGCTGATCTTGATAATGAAGATAAGCAACTGCAGCTTTTAAATAGTCTACTACCTGTGTATCTGCTGGCAATCTAACATTTCTATAAGAAATTTTGTCAACACGATTAAAAACCGTCATTAAAGTGGGATTGGGTGGTAAATAAAACTCTGGTCTTGTAATCATATAGCAATTGTATCAAAAAATTAGTGCAGAATTCAAATATTATAGGTTATTACGGCTGAGTTCGCGGCTAGCATCTCTAGAGATCTCTTTATCGTCATCATTTTTTTGTTGGATGACAACTTTTTTTTATGATATTTTCACTAGCTCATTACAATAATAGTTGTATGAAGGGTGAAAGTTTGCTACCTTTAATTTAATGTCTAAACATAAGTCAAAAGAACTAATTATTGATAAAAAATTAATAGTGACTATTTTGGCTATGATTTTAGTCATCTTAGCCTTGTTAGTTTTCAAGTCTTACTATCTAAGGACTCTTCCCAAAACCGGTCCCGTTTCCACTCCCATGCCATCCACCATCGCAGATGTTGTCTATAACTGTGATGATAAAAAATCTATTCATGCGCTCTTTCAGCCAAATCAAGTCGTCTTGCAACTTAGTGATGGCAGATCGATGACAGTCCCTCAAGCTATTTCAGCTGATGGCGCCAGATATGCCAACCCGGATGAAAGCTTTGTTTTTTGGAATAAAGGCAAAACCGCCTTTGTCCAGGAAGGCCAGGCCACGACTTACGCCGATTGTACAGAAGCCCCGGCTGCTAGTCTGGCTCCTACCAAAGGTGATGTCAGTGTCAAAGGCCAGATCGTCTGTCTCCCACATAAAAATCAGTCTGGTCCCCAGACGATGGAGTGTGCCTATGGCCTCAAAGCCGCTAATGGGCAATTCTATGGACTGAGTGATAAAGATCCCCAGTATCAAAACATCGCATCAGCCCCGATGAATACACCAGTCGAAGTCTCCGGATCGATCTCACTGACAGGGGACAGCAAATACGACACCATAGGCACTATCTTTGTCACATCTATCAAATAAGCATGGAAACTGAAGCCAAAAAGATTGAGCAAAAAATTAATACCCTGATAGATGGAGACAGAATCATCAATTTCTCCGATGCTGTTTTTGCTTTTGCCGCGACTCTGCTGGTATTAAAAATTGATTTGCCCCAAATCCCACCGGAACTTTTAGAAACACAGTTTGTCACTGAGTTGTATAAACTCTGGCCGGCATATGCTGCCAATTTTATTAGTTTTCTGATTATCGCTTACTATTGGCGAGTCCATCATAAACTTTTTATTTTGATTAAAAGATATGACAACGTCGTCATCTGGCTCAATATTTTAGTTTTGATCTTTGTCTCATTTATGCCATTTCCGATCGATCTGTTTGGAGATTATCCTAGTATCGTGCCTGTGATGGTTTTTTATACACTTAGTATTTCGATTGTGGGAGTTTTATTGTTGTTGATTTGGTTGTACGCTTCCTTTGGGCATCGACTGATTGATAAAAGTTTGTCTGCTAAAACTATCTGGTATCACACTATCAGCAATACGATTGCTCCCGCCGTCTTTTTATTGTCGATTCCTTTGATTATGGTCGATCATCTGCTGGCAAAATTTTCCTGGCTGCTGGTAATTGTCTTACTTTTTATAGTAAATATGGTTTTTAATCTAAAACATTCCATCAGAAATGATCCAAATCCGGAGTAGTAAGAGTTAGTAGCTAGTATTTTGTAGGGAAGCTGGCGAGATTTGGCTTTTGATTTATCAATCAATAAAAGTCAGTGCAGTGCCTTTTTTATTGGCTCGGCCGGTTCGGCCAATTCGGTGAATATAGTCTTCGTAAGACTCTGGTAGCTCGTAATTGATCACATGAGTCACATTGTCGATATCAAGTCCTCTCGATGCTACATCAGTGGCCAGTAAAATACTAATCTCGTCTCGTTTAAAGCTTTCTAATACTCGTCTTCGAGCCCCCTGATTTTTATTACCATGCAAAGCTCCCACTTTAAATCCTCGACCTTCCAGGGCTTTGTGCAAATCATCTACACCGTGTTTGGTGCGGCCAAAAATCAATACTTTATCAAATCCATCAGAAATCAACAGATCATGGAGCTGATCAACTTTCTTTTCCCGACTGATTGTTCTGATGACATCTTGATCCACATTGTTGGAAGATTCCTGCTTTTTAACAGAGACAGTGATAGGATCCTGGACAAATCGACGTAAAATATCGTTGATTTTGGGAGATAAAGTAGCTGAGAAAAAAAGTGATTGTCTTTTTTCAGGTAAATATGAGATAAAAAAGCGAATATCATCGATAAAACCGATATCTACCATCAGATCCACTTCATCTAAAACAAAGATGGAAAATTCATCCAGATGAACGATATTTTTTTGAATCAGATCTTTCAAACGTCCAGGAGTGGCAATGATGACATGTGGATTGCGCCTAACTTCAAAGATCTGTTTATTCATACTAGAGCCACCAGTAATTAAGGCGGAATACACCCGCAATCCCTGGGCCAGACTACGAAACTCAGTGTTAATCTGAACAGCTAATTCTCTAGTTGGAGCCAAAATAATCGCTTTTTGATCTCGATTTTTAAAGATATTGTTGATTAAAGGGATCAAAAAGGCGGCTGTTTTTCCAGTACCGGTATTAGCTAGACCAATCACATCTTTACCCTCTAAAATCGGATTGATCGCTTGATCCTGAATCGGAGTTGGATTTAGATAGCCTTTTGAGGCGATGTTTTCTTTAACCGGAGTGGTCAAAGGAAAATCATTAAACTGAAAACGGGGATTATAAACCTCTTCAGTACTACTGGTAGCTTTTTTGACAAAAGCATTAATGTCGGAAAAAAATTTAATTTTTCTGCCCTGAGGTCTGCCAAAGCCGCGATTTTGACCATACCCATTATTTCGAGGTTGAAAAGCGCCCCCACCGCCTCTAAATTGTCCGCGCGGAGTTTCAGATGAATATCCACCTTGTCGGTTGGAAGAGTTACTTCCACCATATTGTGGTCTGGAACCATAGCGAGGTTGGGATGAAGAAGTGGCTGAACCATGACTATCATAAGAACGAGGAGCACTAGAGCCATAAGAGCGTGGTGCATTGGTTGGTTTGTGAGAAACAAAATTGGGTTTGTTGGTTGGTCTGGAACGGGAAAAGCCTCCGCCACTTAAACGAGCAGAATAGGGACTATTATCACCTGATCTTCGAGAGGAAAATTCTCCTGAGTTTTTGAATTTTGAATTTTGATTTTTGTACATTTTTTTATTTTGGACTTCTTTGTCCTACCATAAAAGGAGGAACAAAGAAGCTATTTTATAATTTATAACTTTTCATCCAGTTTAATCCTGGAAAAAGTTAATAGTTCGCTACAAGCCAACTAAGTTATTGAGAAATTTGAAATCTGATACGAAGAATCGATAAACAGATTAACAATGAAGCCATTGTCAAAATGTTATCCCGCGAATATTTCGCCAATTTGCCTCTTTTTGCAAATTAATAAAGGGAGAAAAAACTTGAAAAGCTTCTAGATATAATGCAGAGCATTTATCATTCTTAATTAACTTCCGTAAGTATAGCAGATATCTTGCAAGAAAGCAAATAAGTAAATAAGAATTATGAATTATGAATTATGAATTATGAACTGTGAATTATGAAGTGGTAACCACCCGATTCACCAATTAACTAAAGAGCGTAAGCTCGCAAGCTTCGCTTATTAACTGATTAACTAATTAACTAATTCACCAACCTCCAATCCTCTACCTATTGTATAATCTACGCATGCCGACTTTTATAAATCTACCAGCTACCATAACTGAAGCGATTGAGGGGATTTTGTCTCAGCCTGAAAATAGTCAGTGGCTTAAAAGAGCTGAGATTTTACACACTCGCTACACCCAAGGTAAAAGACATTCCCAGGAAAGTTTTTTAAAAGATCCAGTCGATATCGCAGCTTACTTGGGTATGAGAGTTCCTGCCACTTATGCTCAGATAGCTAGCGCACTTTATCAAATTAAAGAGTCATATCCAGAATTCAAAGTCGAATCTGTTCTTGATTTAGGTTCTGGTCCAGGTACGGCTGTATGGGCGAGTAAACAAGTATTTCCCGAACTTAAAACAGCTACTTGTCTGGATAATGAAGGGACTTTGCTAGCTGTTGGAAGAGAAATTTTTGCATTATCAGGCCTGGATATTGATGTGTCATGGGAAGCTGATAGTTTGAGATCTGATTTTGGCTCTAAAAATAAAAAATTTGATCTTGTGATCATCTCAAGTGTTTTAAATGAACTGACAGAGGAGGAGAGAATCAAAGTCATCAGCCGGGCTTTTACCCAGTGTAGTGGGGTTTTGGTAATTATTGAACCAGGTACACCCAAAGGGGCCAAAATTGTCGAAGAGGCTTTTAAAACATTTGATAACAAATGCTTTTTAATCGCCCCTTATATTCAAAACAGCTTTATAGAAGGTAAAGAACAGTGGATCCATTTCCCACAAAGATTTATCCGACCAGAGTTTCAACGCCGTGTCAGACAACAGATGAGAGTTAGCAACTGGATGGCCTCTGACTGGGAGGAATCGAAATATTCTTATATCGCAATTAGTAAATATAAATCAGCCAAAGAAGCTTGGGGGAGATTGATTAGTACTCCAAAAAAACAAAAGGC
>CAYOMO010000100.1:4440-5238 GCA_964405065.1 uncultured Gammaproteobacteria bacterium | reverse complement strand
TAGTGCCTGTTCAAAAATATTATTAATTATACTGACCTTCCCCCCCCGCACACATATTGCACATTCACCCACCTCTCGCAAAACACTATCACGAATAATGACATCATTTTTAATTTCTAAACGACGATAATTAGACAGCATGGTCGAAGCTATAATGCCATGATCTACTGAGATTTGGTTGATATCATAGCGTGAAGGATAATCAGCAGCTGATCGAAAATAAATTGGCTGCTCTTTAGTACCAATTGATTGCAAACGACTAAAATGGATCTGAACTTTGGTTTTTTCGTCCCAAAATGGTTCATTGGTATTTACCCCATGATAAGGTTCTTTAGTATTGATCCCACTTTTTAAAAGCCAAGGCCAATAGTGTAGATTAAATCGATCTCCCGTCGGGACAATTTTCACCAATGTACCAGGCTTAATTGTTATCAGAGTACCAGGAGTGGTGATCGTATCTCCTACAATCGTAATATCCCCTTCCCAAACCTGGTTTCGTATCAACAAACCAGAAACAGTAGTGTTACTAACTCTTTTTTCCGGAAGCAGCAGCGCTAGACCATAGGCGAAAAACAGATAAGACCAACCAAAAATAATTACCCCAATCAAAAAATAAAAAAACCAATGCATTCGGGGCAAATGTATTCTCATAGATATAAATCCTTTCCCCGCTCTGTGTTTGCAGGATAGTTTTTTACCTATAAAAAATCAATCGCTTGACTTTACTTACAAACTTACTGATGATTAATATATGCTAAAAATCCTGCCAGTTTTAGTCATAATTTCCCTATTTATCGC
>CAYOMO010000100.1:0-4430 GCA_964405065.1 uncultured Gammaproteobacteria bacterium | reverse complement strand
ATTTACTCCAACCAAACGTTTTTTTGCCTATAGCCTAGGAATATCCGGTGATACCACTCATTCCTGTTGCGATGAAGAGCTAGTAGCTCACTCAAATGGTGAATTTGATGAAAATGCCAACACTGCAATTTATGAAGGAGAAGTTGTTGATTATCCAAAAACTTCTTTAAGTCAGGGCCAGACCAAGGGAAATAAAGACCTAGCACTATCTGAAGATCCTCTTCCCAAAGTTCTTGGAACAACTACCTCTGATGGCAAAGAAAAATGGATCGAAGTCTCACTCGATCAACAAATGTTGAGAGCCTGGGAAGGCAGTAATATTGTGATGGAATTTCCCATCTCTTCCGGCCGTTGGTTTCCTACACCCAAAGGAACTTTTGAAATCTGGTATAAAACTCGCAACCAGCGAATGGAAGGCGGGAAAAAAGAATTAGGAACCTATTACAATTTGCCAAACGTACCTCACAATATGTTTTTCTACAAAGGTTTTGCTGTCCACGGTGCTTATTGGCACAACAATTTTGGTCATCCCATGAGTCATGGTTGTGTGAATGCCCCTCTTGATAAAGTAGCTACTCTTTTTGAATGGACAGGACCTGTTTTACCTGAAGGAACCAATGCTTTAAGAGCTTCAGCATCAAATCCTGGTACTAAAGTCTTCGTTCACTAATTACTGTAAAACAGTTACTTTAAGATTATCACCATCAAAATCAAATTTAAAAGTAATAGCAGATTCCTTGTTATTGGTAATATACAGATTTTGCTGCGCACTTACTCCCAAGGATCCTGGGTCGGCATAGATAGCAACACCATGTGCTTTTGGAATTTCATTAATAGCATAAAAATCATGATTGGTTGGAGCCACTGGATTTAGTCCTGCATCTTTAGCAACCCAGTTGATAACAGAAGCTAAATGACAAACCCCCATTCCATACAAACGGCCATCATATTTATAGCCTTCTTCTCCACCAAAGTGAGAGCTGGTAGTTTTTACCACATTAGTATATTCACTTGAAACCAAATCATGAAAAGCAAATGTTTCACCAGGTTGCAAGACGAATTCATATTGAAATGGAGCACGCACTAGATCCCAGTTTACAGTTGAACCTTTAGTAACAACCCCACGCATATAGGCCATATTTAACAATATGTTGTCTTTATAAATATCATTCAATGGCTGATTTACTTGTCTATGATCAAGCGACATTGATCGCTCTCCTAATACTAATGGGATTTTTTCTTTAACAGGCAAAGCTAAACCAACGTTTGCTAAGGCCAATTGGGATACTATTAATAATGTTGAAATTGAACTTGTTATCATATGTTTTATGCGAACTCACAATGTATTTGTGAATCCACTCAAACAAATGAAGAAAAAGAAGCTTACTGTAGACTATAATTATATCATACTATAGGACTAAATGCAAGTATTTTAGGCATCAAAATGCCCATTTTTGAGGCTAAAATTATTACTTTCCCTACTTCTCCCTTTACGCTTTACGCTTTACCCTATACACTTAAGATATGCTGTCCGATTCACTCAAAAGTGTAGTTAAAGGAGATATTTTATCTGATGAAGCTACATTAAATGCATTTTCCAAAGACGCTTCAGTTTTTGCTTTAAAACCACAGATTGTAGTGGCTCCCAAAGACAGTAATGATCTAAAATCCCTGGTCAAATTTATCAATCAAGATCCCTCCCAACAGCTCTCACTCACTCCCCGAGCTGCAGGCACTTGTATGTCAGGTGGAGCTATTAATGATTCGATCACTTTAGACATGTTGAAATACTTCAATCAGGTGGTTTTTGTAGGTGATGATTATGCCATTACACAGCCAGGTGTTTTTTACCGAGATTTTGAAAAACAAACCCTCCAAAAAAATCTGCTCCTACCCTGCTATACCTCATCACGGGAACTAAATACAGTCGGCGGTATGGTAGGTAATAATTCAGCCGGTGAAAAATCACTCAACTATGGTCAAACTGAACGCTATGTCAGACGGCTTAAAATGGTTTGTTCCGATGGCAACGAATACGAATTTAAACCATTAAAAAAAGCTGAATTAGACATTAAGCTAAAACAAACTGATTTTGAAGGAGAAATCTATCGCAAAATATATGATCTAATTTCAGAAAATATCGAACTAATCCAGTCTAAAAAACCAATTACTTCTAAAAACTCCACTGGATATGCTTTGTGGAACGTCTATCAAAACGGACTATTTGATCTGACCAAGCTTATCACCGGCTCTCAGGGGACACTTGGCATAATCACGGAAATTGAGTTCCAGCTGACACCTCCTAAAAATCATACTGCCATGCTAGAAATTGAGCTGGACAGTCTAGATAAATTGGATCAAATAGTTCTGGAAGTCCTCAAATTCACTCCAGAAAGTTTTGAATGTTTTGATGACCAGACCCTGACTTATGCCACCAAATTTCTAGGAGATGTGATCAAAGATTTTAAAAAAACGCCCAAATGGTTAGCCCCTTTTAAATTACTGCCGGAGATTATCGCTTCCTGGAACAAAAAATTCCCAAAACTGGTCTTGATCGCTGAATTCACCGCTGAAGATCCGGAAACTCCGATGGAACAAGTCCATCTGTGCCAGTCAGCTTTGAAAAGATTTGAGATCAAAACCCGAGCCGTTGCTTCCAATGATGAAGAAAAATACTGGATCATCAGACGAGATAGTTTCAATATTTTGCGCCATCATTCAGGCGGGACGGTCCGAACTGCGCCCTTTATCGACGATATCTGCGTCAAACCAGAAAAACTACCCCAGTTTTTCCCCAAACTACAACAGACTTTAGCCCCATACAAAGACAGAATCACCTATACTATCGCCGGACACATTGGGAATGGTAATTTTCATATCATTCCTCTGATGGATCTGACCAAAGAA
The DNA here is from genome assembly GCA_964405065.1 of uncultured Gammaproteobacteria bacterium. GTDB lineage: Bacteria > Patescibacteriota > Microgenomatia > Daviesbacterales > UBA10151 > CAZWRN01. The sequence goes on along the minus strand of CAYOMO010000100.1, from coordinate 1,523 downwards.
AATGTCAGACAGGTCATACCTGAACTCTCACAAAAAGTATTTGAAATAGTATTAGAATCTCAAGGAACAATGGCAGCCGAACACAATGACGGCCTTATCAGAGGTGGGTATTTACCATTAATGTATGGAGAAACGATGTATCAACTGTTTAAAGAGGTCAAAGAGATTTTTGATCCAAATAATATCTTTAACCCTCACAAAAAAACTGACGCCACTATTCAGTTTGCGATCGATCATATCGATCAAACCTATGCAGTCAAAGCGATTGAAGATTATGGAAGTACAGTCACCCCAGCCCCAATCCAACCCCAAGCAGTTGAAACCCTACCGTCTCAAACACAACATTAAAATAGGAATTATTTTTCTTGAGAGACAATATCTGAAATCATTCTAAATCGCTCGGGCAAAGTTTCTTTCAAAAATTTCTGTTTTTCCTCACCCTGCATAGTACAGACTTCCTGCCATAAAGCTCTGCCAGCTAGAAACCCTACTGCTCCGCGGGAAACAGCATCTTTAAGCTGCTGCGTAAAATGTTCAAAGCTATCACCCCGAGTCAGTAAAATCCAGGGGATTTCATGTTCTTGTAAAATAGCACTGATGGTCCGGCAAGCGACTGATGATCCTGGATATTCTAGTTTAAAAACATCGGGTAAAACACCTCGGGCAACAAACTTTTTTAGCGACTCGATCACTAGCTTTTCCCGTTCTTCCATTGTTACCTCATGATCTGCTTCATAAGTTACAATTTCTAAAAACAGCGGATAATCCCTGGATTTACATTCATCCACCACACTTTTACCAGTTTCCAACTGAGCCTCAGCTGTTTCTAGATAAGGATTAAAAAAGAGTAAAATCTTGGCTCCACCTGCTCCCCATTCCATCAGTTTGGGGACACCATATTCCAGCTTTGTCAGCCTTTCACCACCTTTGGCTTCATAACCAGTTTTTTCTACAGGCAGCAAAAATGGTTTAGTTTTTTCAACGTAAGCTGGGAGTCCATAGTCAGGATCAATCAATACTCCACTCATCTGGTCTTTGACCGCATTAATAATCTCGCCTTTCAGATCAATCGCCATCTGATCAGTCACGCTATCCGGATTTTGAGGATTCATCAGTTTTTTAAAACTACCACGATGATCCAAAGCCAACATTAAGAATTTACCATCTTTTGAGAGGAAGTTTGCCAAATCAGCCATTAATTTATTGTTACATAAGTAGATTCAGGTGGGAAGGTAGGAAAAGTACCAGAGGTACCAAAAGTATCAAAAGCTATAATAATATATTTCATATAAAGCGAGGCTGGACGAACACACTGAGAAATAAATGAACTAATAATACTTTTCAAATCTATTTTGCATTGAAACAAAGGCCGTTAAGAAAAATTTACGGAGAGCAAGAGGGGGACGTCCCGCTTTGCGGGAGGGGGCAGACATTCCCCCCTTAAACGGAATAAATTTTTTAGGCCGACTTTCCTGCAAAATTGTTTTTGGTACTTTTCCAAAAAAGTACAAAGAAGAAAAACA